>DWYN01000144.1 GCA_019118645.1 Candidatus Blautia excrementipullorum
CATGATTTTTTCCTCCTGAAAATAAAGTAAAATTTCTTAATTATAAGTAGTTTTCATTGTCAATCCATCGTTTCTCTCATGAACATGGATGTCAGAAATACAAAAATATACGCCTGTATAAATCCGTCAAAGAAATCAAAATACAGACTGAACGGAACCGGAAGCACTGTAGGGCATACAAACTCAACCAGCGCCATAACCACAAAGCCTCCCAGAATGTTGCCGAAAAGCCGGAAGCAAAGAGCCGTAGGGCGAATCAGAACCTCCATAATATTCATGGGCAGCATTACCGGTATCGGATCAAGAAAACTCTTAAAAAAGCCCTTCAGGCCTTTTTTATGAATACCGGAATATTCAATCAGGAACATGCTCATCACTGCAAGCGCAAGCGTGACGTTCAGATCCTTTGTGGGCGGCTTCACGCCAAAGATTCCCGAAACATTTGCTACACCCAGATAAATCAGTACTGTCATCATGTATGGGATGTAGCGTTCCCCGTCTTCACCAAGAAGACCACGGAAAAAATTACGCAGAAAATCAACGCCTGCTTCCAGAAGAAGCTGTTTCTTCCCGGGATTTTCCACCTTCAGGTTTCGCACCAGAATCAGCGACAGCACAAGCAGCACTGCCATGATTACCCAGGTGACTACCACAGATTCAAAAACCGGAATTCCGTTGAAAATCGGAATGGTAAACACCGTCTGACAATTCAGTTCTTCCTTCAGCGTTTCTGTTAAACTGTTCGTTTCACTCCCTCCCTTTCCTCAGTCCGTATATTTTGGTCAGACCGACTTATTTGATTTCTTTATTTTGCTCTTCGGGGGCAGGAAAGTCAATATCGTACCTGACTATTTTCAACAAAAAAAGGCGTTTTTTTTGTGCAAAACGCCTATACTTCATCCTGGTACTTGTCAGCTATTTTTATCTCATTTCTTAATTGTTTGTTTTTTTTATGCAAATTATACACAAATTGGCAGTGCGGAAATTTCTATATTAATTTTTGTAATTTTTCAAAGTATCCATAAGAAAATCCTTATATTCCCTGCGTACTTTTTCCGGATAAATAATCTCCGCCTCCGGTCCCAGGCCGGTCAGCCAGCCAAAAAACTGACTGCTGATCCTGATGTGAGCCTGAAGAACAAAGCTGGTTTCGTCCGCCGGAAGAATCATGGCTTCCGGGCCAAAGCGGTCCAGAACCACACCCACAAGGGCATTGGCAAACCGTATCTTCAGAATCGTTTCCTTTCCGCCGAACATGCCGAAGGTTCCGGCAGAAAATTTCCCCACATCAAAATCCCGGAAAATAGCTTCTCCGCCGCGTTTTTTATTTTCAATCTCCACCTGCATCATCTTATCGATCCGGTAATGTTTGACAATTCCGCTGAACTCATCCAGTCCCAGAAGATAATAGCTGTCATTGTTCCACAAAAGCTTTCCCGGACTGACAAGATACCTTTTTCCTTCTCTCTTTTTTGCCAGTTTTTTTGAAACTGTCCACTCATAATAATAAAAACTGACCTGCCGGTTCGCCGCAATGGCATCGTAGATCGTCTCAATATTCGTGTAGATTTCCTCATTTGAAGTCTTGATCCCCTGTCTTGCCAGCACCTGGCCCTGGAGCTTCTTAGCTTCATGGATACTGGTAAGGCTCTCCAGCTTTTTTATGAGAGAACCCGACTGTTTTTCTGTAATAAATTTTGATGACTGTACCGCGTCCATAAGAAATTTCAGCTCCGGGAGACGAAACATTCTCTCGGCCAGATAATATCCGGCCGGCTTGCCTCTCCGGCTTTTGATCTTCATTCCAAAGGTCCTAAGCGTCTCAATATCGTCATAAACGGTTTTTCGCTCTACGCTGATTCCGTAGCCTTCCAGATTTGTCATAATATCTTTTACCGGCATGGGATGCTCCGGGTCCGTTTTCTCCTGAAGGATTTTCATAAGAAACAATATTTTCAGTTTTTGATTAAAGGATCTCGGCATAATAATACCCCTTCTGCGATGCTGCCGCAGCTTATTTGTCCGTCAGTGAAGCGACCACTCCAAAATAGAGAACGGCGGCCCCCAGTATCAGAGCGACTCTGTCCGCAGAACGAAAATCAATATTCAGAAGCATCGCTCCCATTATCAGCAGTTCCACCGTCACAACGGCCCCGAGAATCATAGCCATAATGCAGGAAAGTTTTTTCTTTTTCCGGTGCTTCTGTTTTGTCTGTTCTGTGTAGTATCCCGTATCCGCCAATACGATGATCTTATCGCTTCTGTATCCTTTCTGTCCGCTCCACATTGTGCATACCTCCCATTAAACCGAACATTTTTTCTGAACGTTTTTTCCTGTTGGAATCAATTATACCACATGATATGTCCAATAAAACGGGATGAACTTAAATTTATCGAAAATTTGTTCGCAGAACATACATTCTTTCTGAGCTTGTTTTATTTTTCCTCCGGAATTACAATTTTTTCAGTCATAAAAGTTCCCTGATCCACAGTCATTACTGCCATGGTAATCTCCTGATTAAAGCGGCGTCTGCCGCAGCTGCCCGGATTCAGCCAAAGCCGTCCGTCGATGATTTTTTCAAAGTATTTGTGAGTATGGCCGAAGATCACTACCTGCGCGCTTCCCAGATTCCAGTCCACATCCTTTTTGTTGTGCGTCATGAAAAATTCCACTCCCTCTATGGTAAAGCGCAGTGTCTTCGCAAGACCCTCCCCCCACTCCCGGTCATTGTTTCCTCTGACAGCATAAATGGATGCCAGCGGACGCAGCTCGTCCAGAATTTCCGGTTTATTGATATCGCCTCCGTGCAGAATGCAGTCGCAGGTTCTGAGTACATCCATCACCTCCGGGCGCAAAAGTCCATGGGTATCCGATATAATTCCAAGCTTCTTTGCCATTCCCAGTATCCTCCTGTGTAAATTATTTTCTTTTAAGCTTACGTTTCCCGACAGCATTTGTCAAGAAGCCCTGAACTCATAACTGCAAAAGGGGCCATCTGTTTCCAGACAGCCCCTTTCTGCCTAATATCCTTCTTTTCTCCTCTGTTTTCTCAGCGCATAGCGTTTTTCTCCTCCCAGCCATTCCGCCTTTTCTGTCTCTGTCTCGATAATCAGGCCGGGAACTTCCTGTTTCTGATCATTCTGGTCAATAGCGACCAGAACTTCATATGCCCTGTTGATCATTTTCCGCGTTCCGTCCATATCCTCCACATAGGTATCCACACGTACCTCCATGGAAGTTCTTCCCACATAGGTCATCCGACCGATCAGAACAATCGTGTTCCCCAGATACGCTCCTGCCTTAAAATTCAGATTATCCACGCAGGCCGTTGTCACAATGCTGCCTGCATGACGGCGGGCCACCGTGCCCGCCACCTCGTCGATCCACTGCATCAGCACCCCGCCGAACAGTCTCCCGTATCCGTTGATATGTTTCGGCATGATATGATATGTATTTTCTGTGCGGGAGTCTTCCACCCGTTTCTGTCTGCGCATAATATCACCACTTTCTCCGGCATGTGCCCTGCCCGGAAAGGCAGTGCAGAACCTTCCGGTGTCCATATTAAGAATATTCATAAAATCCTCTTTTGGTTTTTCTTCCAAGAAGACCTGCCTGAACCATTTTTCGCAGCAACGGACAGGGACGGTATTTGTCTCCCAGATCCTTCTGCATCTGTTCCATAACTGCCAGAACTATATCCAGACCCGCATAATCCGCTAACTCCAACGGACCCATCGGATGATTGGCTCCTAACCGCATAGCTTTGTCAATATCTTCAGGTTTATTTCCCTCCATCACTAAATACATAGCTTCATTCCACATCGGATCCAAAAGGCGGTTAACAATAAACGCTGATGTATCTGGTGCTTTTACCGGTTCTTTTTCCAACTGTCTTGCAAATTCCATGAGCGTTTCTTCTGTTTTTTTCTCCGTCAGAAGCCCTGGCGTCACCTCCACCAGTTTCATTGACGGCGCAGGAACAAAGAAATGAAGTCCGGCAACTTTACAGGGTCTTTTAGTGGCATTTCCTAACATAGAAATAGAAATGGTAGATGTATTCGATGCAAGAATCGTTTCCGGCTTACATACTGCATCCAAATCACAAAAAATATTTTTCTTTAAATCAGTGTTTTCTGTTGCCGCTTCAATAACCAGATCTGCGTCTGACCCCTCACGATAACCTTCGGTCGTGTTTAAAAGATTCAGAGCTCTTTTCCTGTCCTGATCTGTCAGTTTCTGCTTTATCACTTTTCTTTCCAGAAAATAAGCCACTTTTTCCTTTGCTTTATCGGCATATTCTTTTCGAACATCGGTCAATACTGTAGAAAATCCATGTTCCATGCAAACCTGTGCAATTCCGCAGCCCATGACTCCTGCGCCTACCACCATGACTTTTTTTATCTTCATAAAATTCTCCGTTTCTCCGCCAAGTCAGCGGTATCCTGGCGATAAAAGTCTTTTTATCTTACCTACTACTGTCGTCCCAGTCTCGAAAGGAAATCCAAAAAGTACCAGCTGTGAACCACTTATAAAATTACACCTTTATTTTTATCAGTTCTCCTACAGTCCGGACATTAAACTTTCTGCACAAACTCTACCAGCACGCCGAATCCGAAACGCGGGCGAAGGAAATTTACAATAATTCCGCCAGCTCCCGTTACCGGTGTCTCTTCCAGCATCATTAGTCCCTTCTGTTCATATTCTTTTTTCACAGCCTCCACATCTTCTACCTCAAATGCAATATGATGAAGCCCGCCTTTTCCTCCACGAAACTCTGTCAGGACTCCTTCCGTAGGAATGATAAGTTCTACAGGACTTTCATCTATATGATGTTTAGTAAACAGACAATACGCGTGATATGCATCCACATATTCCATATAGTCTTTTTCCAGTCCGAATTGTTCCAGAAACTGTTCCGCTTTTTCCATTGTAGTCATAATAATTCCTACATGATGTAATCTCATTGGTTTCATACTATTCTCACTTTCTGTCCATTAGATACAGGACTAAACAACTTTTATTTTTCCAGGGCATTTTCATGAATCATTTTTTTCAGGTTAAACGGTTCCGGCAAATACAGAGCTGTAGGTGTATATTGGAGATTCTCTGCTATCTTTGGAACAAATTCCATCTGATCCAGAATATCTTTCTGAAGATCTGCTCCCCTGGCAATTTCTATCAGCAGCGGTCCGTCCTCCGTAAGCCGAAAGACTGCTCTTTCCGTCACATAATACATATTCTGCCCCCGTTCAAATGCCAGTTTTCCGTTATATGAAATCTGCTGTACAGATTTTACCAGTTTTTTAAACTTTCCTTCCTTTTCAATATGTATTCCGTCTTTTCCGTATTTTACTTCCAGTCCGCCGCCGGTAAATGTAGAACAGAAAACTACATTTCTGGCTGTGGATGTAATGTCCACAAAACCGCCGGCTCCCGGGGCCCGGTCACCCATTCTGGTAGCATTTACATTTCCGAGACAATCCATTTCTCCGGCACCCATAAATGTATAATCAATTCCCGCTCCGTTATAATATTCAAACTGACGGTCATGAGGAATTAATGCCTGCGGATTTCTCGAAATTCCAAAATCAATTCCTCCTGCCGGAACTCCCCCGTAAATTCCTGATTCAACAGTAATCGTTACATCTTCGGAGATTCCTTCTTCTGCCATAATTGGTCCTATAACGTCATTGGGAATCCCCGTTCCGACATTAATGATCACATCCGGAACCAAGGTCATCAAAGCTCTTCTTCCAATAATTTTGCGAATGCTTAAAGGAATCGGTTCTACAGCTGATTCCGGCGCAAAAGCCTGTCCGCTGTAAGACGGATCATAGTACCAGGAAGATGTCTGTCTGTGATCTTCAAAAGGATTTTCACAAACCACAATTGCATCTACCAGAACCCCCGGTACCGTTACTTCTTTTGGATCAATTGTACAGTTTTTTACAACACGTTCCACCTGACAGATTACTTTCCCGCCGAAACGTTTTGTCGCCATTACTGCCGGAAGGACCTCTAAAACCATTGCTTCATGTGCAGTAGAGATATTTCCGTTTTCATCACAGTATGTTCCCCGTATAATCAAGGTATCAATCGGTACCGACTTATATTGCAGGTATTCTTCCCCATCTATTGTTACAATCCCTACAATATCTTCCTGTTCCTTGGTACGCGCATTCATTTTTCCGCCTTCAATGCGGGGATCAATATAAGTTCCAAGACCTATTTTACTGATTTTTCCCGGTTCTCTCAGCGCCATACTATGGAACATATTTGCCATCTGCCCCTGAGGCAGATTATAAGCCTCGATTTTATTTTCTGAAATCAGCTTCATAAATGGAGGACACAGTCCCCAGTGGCCGCCTATTACCCTTTTTATCAGCCCTTCATGCGCCAGATGCGCTTTGCCCGACTGTCTGTCTGATTGACCGCAGGTATGAAAATATGTAAGCTGATTAGGTGTCCCTTCCGTTAAAAACTTTTGTTCAATTGCTTTTAAAATACTTTCGCTTGCAGATACAAGTGTCATTCCAATGGTACAGAGTGTTGTACCGTTCTGTATCATATCTGCCGCTTCTCTTGCTGTAATAAACACCGGTTTTTTCAATGCTTTTCCTCCTCCGAATAATATTTTTCAGTAAACAGCCGGGATAAATACGCAATCTTTACCTTTCCGCTGGCCGTATTGGGAAGCTTATCCCAAAATTCAATATATACAGGAATTTTTGTTTTTTGGATTCTTTCCTGAAGGTAATCACGGATCTCTTTCTCTGTAATTTGCTGATCCTTTTCAGGAACAATCACGCACCCGGGAACTTCTCCGAAAAGAAAGTCTTTGACCGGAAATACCAGGCATTGATTCACCTTGGGATTACTTAATATTTCTCTCTCAACAAAACGTGAATAAATTTTTTCTCCGCCACGGTTTACCATAGATTTTATTCTGCCAACAACATATATATATTGATCCTGGTCCAGATATCCCAAGTCACCGGACAGCAGCCATCCATTTACAAAGTTTTCATCCCCTTTATGGTTCAGATAATGCCTGATAATCATCGGACCTCTGAATGCGATCTGACCGATTTTTCCTACAGGAACCTCCACATTAGAATCATCAAAAATTGTAATTTCGCAATTATCCATTACTTTTCCTGCTGACCCTTTTTTACTGCTTTTCATATAATCCTTCGGAAACAGGACACCGCCGCCAGCTGTCTCTGTCATCCCATATGCGGGATGAAAAGATACATTGGGTGCTATAGAGCAGAAAGATTTTATCAGCCTGTCTTCTATATATCCACCGCCGCATACAGCGGATTCCAGTGAACTTAAGTCGTACTCATCCTTCATAACATTCACAAGCATCTGATAGATTGTCGGAACAGCATGAAAATGTCTTATATGCTCCTCAGACATAATTTTAAGAGACTGATCAGAATGAAAAGAAGGAATCATCCTCATGTAACCGCCAATCGCTATAAAGACCGCCATAATACATGAAAAACCAGTAACATGAAACAAAGGCACCGCCAGAAGAGTGCTCTGATTCTCATCAAGTTTCAGAATCTCTCTATAAGAAGCAACGGTTTCCAAAACTGCCCTGTTTGTGATTTCCGCACCTTTAGGAGTACCGCTGGTTCCCGATGTATAAAGAACGGCTATCGGGGTATTCTGATCAGCCTCGGAACCGTCTATGATCTCTTCTGTATATGCAAATCCTTCAGAAAAACAACAGACTTTATATTGCTCCATATGTTCAAACATAACATTGGCATCCAAAATAAGTGTCTGCACCTGAGTTTTTCCTATTTCATGGGAAACTCTTTCCCATATATCCGCCTGAATCGCAAGATACTTTGCCTTTGTATCCTCCAGGATAAATGATATCTCTTTCGCATGAAGTTTTGCATTTATCAGAACAAGCTTTGCTCCGATCTTAGCGGCCGCATATACAAGCACAACATATTCTATACTGTTCAGCATCAGCACTCCAATACAGTCTCCTCTTTTAACCTGGAGTACGCTTTTTAAATATGCCGAAAAGCAGTCTGTTCTTTGCAGCAATTCTCCATAATCAATTTTTTCCTTCCCATCTGATATACCGATTTTATCCCGGAAAACTGCCGCTGTTGCAGCCAGCGTATCATATAAATTCCTAATCTTCATTGCGATCCTCCTGCAAATTTCAAAGGCAGCCGGTATCAGACATACCAGCCGCCTTTGTTCTTCACCTATTCACACAGTTCAAACAAAACTGCAAGGCCCTGTCCTCCGCCGATACATAAAGTTGCTATTCCATACTTTTCATGACGGCGAACCATCTCGTTCATCAATTTAATCGTAATCATACAGCCTGTTGCCCCTATAGGATGTCCGATAGAAATACCACTTCCATTTACATTTACTTTACCCGGGTCTAGATTAAGTCCTCGAATGCAGGCAAGCGCCTGGGCAGCAAATGCTTCGTTTAATTCATATAATCCCACCTGATCATCTGTAATGCCTGTCTTTTTCCAGAGCTTTCCTACTGCAGGAATAGGACCAAGTCCCATATATGCCGGATCCACACCAGCAACTGCTGCATCGACTAATTTTACAATAGGCTTCAGGCCTCTTTTATCTGCTTCCGCAGCTTCCATTACCACCACTGCTGCTCCGCAGTCATTGATTCCCGATGCATTTCCGGCTGTAACTGTACCGTCTTTCTTAAACGCAGGTTTTAATTTGGAAAGCTTTTCTATCGTACTGTCAGCACGGATAAACTCATCCTGGTCAAATATTTTTGTCTCTTTTTTGCTGACCTGTACTTCCAACGGAATAATTTCATCTTTAAACTTGCCTTCTTCTCTGGCTTTAGCCGCTTTCATCTGGCTATGGTATGCGTATTCATCCTGGTCTTCCCTTGTGATGCCATATTTCGCGGCAATATTTTCTGCTGTGATCCCCATATGATCTCTTGTCATGGGATCTGACAAAGCAGTGATTAGACCGTCTTCCAATTCACCGTGTCCCATACGATAGCCAAATCGTGCCTTTCTGAGATAAAACGGAAGATTTGTCATGCTCTCCGCTCCGCCCGCAGCGACAATATGGGCAAAATCATGATCAATTTCCATTGCCGCTGTCACAATTGCCTGAAGTCCCGATGAGCAGAGACGATTGACTGTAAGAGCGCCTGCTTCTACCGGAATTCCGGCTTTTAAAGAGCAAAGCCTCGCCATAAATGCGTTCTCCGCTGCCTGGCCCACACATCCCATCACCACTTCATCAACATCTTCCGGTTTTATTCCGGCTCTGGCGACAGCTTCTTTTACCGCAAAACCTCCAAGATCACTTGTTTCAAACTGTTTCAGGGATCCCCCAAATTTGCCTACTGCAGTTCTGGCTCCTGACACAAGTACAATATCCTTCTGCATGTTTTTTCACCCCTCTCCTATAGTACCATTCCTCCGCCGACATTCCATACTTCCGCTGTAATATAGGAAGCCTCATCCGATGCCAAGAATGCAATCGCTTTTCCTACATCTTCCGGTTTGCCAACGTAACCCATCGGAATTTTGGATACCATAATATTCCATGCTTTTTCCGGAATACTTGTAGTCATTGTTGTTTCAATAAATCCCGGGCAAATTGCATTACATGTAATCCCCTTTTTCGCATTTTCCTTTGCAATTGTCTTTGTAAGACCGATAACTCCCGCTTTTGCAGCAGCATAATTTGCCTGCCCTATATTTCCCTGCCAGCCGGCAGAAGAAATATTAATGATTCTTCCATAATTTCTTTCCCGCATATAGGGAAGAGCTGCCCGTATGCAGTGATATACGCCTGTAAGATTCACATTAATAACTGCATTCCATGCGTCCTCTGTCATTTTATGAGCCATCATATCCTTGTTGATACCCGCATTGTTGACAAGGATATCCAGTTTTCCGTATGCATCCAGCGTTGCCTGAAACAGCTTCTCAGCATCTTCCAGTTTCGAAACATCGCATGCAACAGCTATTGCATCCGCACCGGTCGCTTTAAGTTCTTCCGCAGCCTCTTTTGCTGCTTCCTCCCGTACATCTGAAATAACTACTGATGCACCCTTCTCAGCCAGCACCTTTGCAATCCCAAAACCAATTCCTCTGGCTGACCCTGTTACAATCGCAACTTTTCCTTCCAATAATTTCATCTTTTTATCTCCTTTTTTACTTTCTGCATTCATTATTCATATGTAGCAGGATACTGAATCTCCGCATCCGCAATATCCATTGGCCATACTGTCTTATATGCACCATCCTGAATTTGAAGTATTGTAAGAGTAGCACTTGCATTCGTGTTTGTATGTTTCTGCCCATTCATTTCTACATCTGTAAATTCAATAGTATCATAAGGAAGAATAATTTCGCTTCCTCCAGGGAATGAACCCTCAATTTTAATCTCTTTCAATGCATTCTTAATGTCTTCTCTTTCTGTGGAGCCAGCATTTTCAATAGCAGTCTTCAGCACCCACATAGCGGTATATGCTTCTGCAGAATGCCCATTCATATCAACACCGTACTCTTCCGCAAACGCATCAGAAATTTCTTTTCCTTTCGTTCCCGGATTGAATTCCGCAGCCGTTACAATGCCGTTGCAAAGATCACCTACCGCCGGAATATAAGAAGGATCAATATATGCAGTTGCCTTTCCAATCATAATATTCGGTTTATATCCCTGCTCCGCCATCGTTTTAGTCAGAAGAATGCCATCTGAAATATAGTTATCCACCACAAGTGCATCCGGATTCATATCCTTAAGCTGGATTACCTCTGAGGAAAGGTCCGCAGCGCCTTTGGAATAAAGCACCTCGCCGAGATATTCAATTCCCTGTTCTTCTGCAAAATATTTGGCCCACTCAGCAGTTTCTTGACCCAAAAGAGTATTATCTGCACAAACGGCGATACTCTCCACTTTTACATCTTCATTTTCCGCAGACTCATCTACAAGGAACTGAATCATATCACGAAGGAACATACTATTTGTAGGTGCTAAGCGGAAGAAGTACTCATAACCGGTCTCTGTAAGAGAATCCGCTGTGGAAATAGCCGTTAGCATCGGAACCTGATACTGCTCTGCCACCTGCGCGACAACTTCTGTAACACTACTCTGATATGCTCCAAGAATCGCACATACATTTTCCTGAGTAATCAGTCTCTCGGCCTCCGTCATGCCGGTTTTCGTATCTCCTTTTGAATCACCTTGAACAATCTCTATCTGTTTTCCATCAACGCCGCCATTTTCATTGATTTCATTGACAGCAAATTCCACGCCTCGCATAATATTCTGTCCAATGGATGCAACGTCTCCGGTCAGGGGATAAAGCGTACCGATCTTAATGGTCTCTGCATCATCCGCAAATACCGGTACAGATGCCACCATGGATACTGTTGTTACTGCTGCCAGTAAACCTGCCAATACTTTTTTCTTCATAAATTTCGCTCTCCTTTTCTTATTTATTTTTAGGGTTTCATCCCAATTGCACAAATCCAATCCCGGATATTTAAAATCCTAAATAAGCTTTTTTCACATCAGGATCATCCATCAGTTGTTCTGCAGTTCCCTCTATTGTCATCTGTCCATTCTCCAGCACATACCCTCTATTTGCAATTTTCAAGGCTTTTCTTACATCCTGCTCTACTAAAATAATTGTTAAGCCTGAATCCCGGGCAATTGTTTTTGCAATAGTAAAAATATTATCTACAATGTTTGGTGCCAGTCCCAGGGAAGGTTCGTCCATCATCAGGAGTTTGGGCAATCCCATCATTCCTCTGGAGAACGCAACCATTTGCTGCTCACCGCCACTCAAAGTCCCTGCCAGCTGACGGCTTCTTTCTTTTAATTTGGGGAACCAAGTAAAAATTTTCTCTATCGTGTCTTTCTTTTTTTCTTTTGCTTCTTTACTGCTCGCACCCATCTCCAGGTTTTCATATACGGTCATTTCCGGAAACAACTGACGCCCCTCTGGTACTAAGATGATTCCCTGATCAATAAACTGTCGGCAGCTGTTTCCAGCCAAATCCACTCCATTTATACGAATTTTTCCGCTTTCCGATTTAATTAGTCCTGCACAAGTTTTTACAGTTGTGCTCTTCCCTGCGCCATTGCTTCCCACAATTGCAATAATTTCACCTTTTTCGGCATGAAAGTTTACGTCCCAGAGCACTTGAATATCACCATATTTAACATTGAGATTTGATACTTCGAAATAGTTTTCACTCATCAGCCCTGTTCCTCCTTTCCAAGGTAAATTTCTATTACATATGGGTCATTCATAACCTGTTCAGGTGTCCCCTCCGCAATTTTCTCTCCATGGTGCATAACTACTACTTTCTGACAAAGATTTGCAACAGCTCGCATTACATGCTCAATCAACAGAATAGTTGTTCCCTTTTCATTTATTTTTTTAAAAAGTTCAATAGCATCATCAGTTTCCGTAGGGTTCAAACCGGCCATAACCTCATCTAGGAGCAAAAGATCCGGGTCCGTTGCCAAAGCTCTTGCTACCTCTAATCTTTTTTTAAACGGAGTTCCCATATTACCTGGCAACCAGTCTCTTTTTTCATAGAGTCCGGTCAAATCCAATATCTCTTCTGCATATTCCTTTGCCTGTTTTAAATTTTTACATTGTTTTCTTCCATACATTGCTCCAGATGCCACATTTTCTAAAACCGTCATATGTGCAAGGGGTTTCATGATCTGAAAAGTTCGCGCAATACCAATTCCTGTATATTTATAGGGCTGCATTCCTGTAATATCTAATCCTTTATAGATCACCTTTCCTGATGTAGGAGGAAACACGCCGCTTACCATATTAAATAAGGTGGTTTTCCCTGCACCGTTTGATCCAATCAGTCCTGTTATTTTACCTTCTTCTACGGAAAAGCTAACATCGCTGACCGCTTTCAAGCCTTTGAAGTTTTTCGAAAGCTTCTGTATTTCCAAGATATTTCCCATAGTCACTTCCTCCTCCGCAGATTACTTTTTCCCAAATAATTTGGCATCAACTGAATCAAAAAATCTGTTCACTTTTATCTTCAATCTACTCTCGTTAAACCATCCCATAATACCTTTTGGCTGGAACAAAATTACAATGATCAGAATTCCTGCGTATACTATCTGGTCAAATCCTGCGGCAATACTGCTAAGATTTGCATTTAAAAACTGAGAAATAGGCGTAATAATTACCGCTCCCAAAAGTGGTCCTGTTACACTGCCAAGTCCGCCGATCAGAGCTGGAAGGATATATTCAACTGACTGTGTTTGAATCATAATTTCCGGGTCAATAAAGCGATAATAATTTGCATAAAAGACACCACAGACAGCTGTAAGCCCACAGCTTATAAATGCCGCAATCACCTTATATTTCCAAGGATTAATTCCTATAGCATTTGCTGTATCCTCGTCCTCCCTGACAGTTTTCAATCCATATCCCAGTTTTGACCTGTCTATAATTTTTACAATTATGTATATCAGGACAACCATTCCGAGACTCAGATAGAAATATGCTTCTTTTCCCATAAATCTCATCAGCCAAAAGTCCGACTGACCGAATGGAAGGAGCAGACCCCCGCCTTTTCCTGCATAATCCCAGTTTGTAAACAAGTTTCGAAAAGCTTCAGCAAAGGCAATTGTGACAAGAGAAAAGTAAACACCTCTCAATCGGAAGCACGGAGACAGCAAAATAGCAGAAATCGCTCCAACTACTACAAAAACAATCGGAATACTTATCCATGGAGATACGTTAAAATTAAGTAGAAGAAGTGTACTGATATATGCACCCAGCCCCATAAAGCCAGCATGTCCAAGAGAATTCTGTCCAGTGAGCCCTCCCAGAACACTCCACGATAAAGAAGCACTTCCAATATAAAATGCCATAATACAAATGGATAATATGTA
>DWYN01000145.1 GCA_019118645.1 Candidatus Blautia excrementipullorum
CTGTGGGAAGCCAATCGACTGGTAATGGAGGAGGCCGGGATACTGCCGGAGCATATTTCCCTTCCGGGAATCTGCACCTGCTGCAATCCGGAGTTTCTGTTTTCTCACAGAGCTTCAAAGGGAAAACGGGGAAATCTTGGGGCTTTTCTGGGACTGTATCCGTAAATTGAAGCAGAAATGCTTTCGGGCCGGCTTCCGCAGCCTTCAGAACTGCGGAAACCGGCCCGTTTTTGGGGTAGGATAAGAATTTTTGCTTAACCGTTCTTTTTAACTTTTTTCATAAGTTCCATGATCTTTTCGTTGCTGGAACGAACTTTCTCCACAGAGACATCATGATTGATGATGTCAATAATACTTGCGAGATATTTGCTCATATTTGCTTCGATATAATAAGGCTTGGTCAGAAGATCAGGGATGCGGTAATTCAGGTTCGTGGTGATTACCTTGTCAATCCAGCCTTTTTCGTAATATTCATCGAATTTTTCCAGACCATCGGTAAAAAGACCGTATGTAGTGCAGATGAATACACGTTTTGCATGACGCTCTTTGATCTGTTTCGCAACGTCCAGCATACTCTCCCCTGAGGAGATCATATCATCGATGATGACAACATCTTTGCCGTCTACTGAATCTCCCAGAAATTCATGAGCAACGATAGGATTTTTTCCGTTGACAATGGTGGAGTAGTCGCGGCGTTTGTAAAACATACCCATATCCACTCCGAGAATATTGGAAAAGTATACGGCTCTTGACATGGCGCCCTCATCGGGGCTGATGATCATAAGGTGATCGTTGTCCAGTCTAAAATCAGGAACGTTTTTCACAAGTGCCTTCAGAAACTGATAAGTAGGGAAGAAATTGTCAAATCCGTTCAGCGGAATAGAGTTCTGAACACGAGGATCATGAGCGTCAAAGGTAATAAAATTGGCAACACCCATAGCGCTTAATTCCTTCAGGGCAAGAGCGCAGTCCAGAGATTCCCTCTTGGAACGGCGGTGCTGACGGCCCTCGTAAAGGAAAGGCATGATGACGTTGATTCTGTGAGCCTTTCCGGTGGAGGCGGAGATAATCCTCTTGAGATCTTGGTAATGATTGTCCGGGGACATATGATTTACATGACCGCAGACAGTATAGGTTTCGCTGTAATTGGTAATATCTACCATGATAAACAGATCCGCGCCTCGAACTGATTCCTTGATATATCCCTTGCCTTCGCCAGTACCGAAACGTACACATTCGCATTCTACAAGAAAGGAAGGCTCGCTGTATCCCTGGGGGATAATGCTTGGCTGTTTCTTTTCTACGAGTTCTTTGCGGAATTTTACAAGTTTCTTGTCAACCTCCCTGGCCAGATCCTGACACCCGGAAAGGGCTGCGATACGGATTGGGGCAATGGGAAGTGATTTTTCAAGTAACTCTATATTGGGCATGGTTTTCCTCCTGGATATGATTTTTTCAATGTTGAATCCTATTACATTTATAACATTTGGCCTAAATCGCGTCAAGGAATTTATTGATTTTTACTTCTGAAATTGTTATGATAGTAGCGGCACAGACAGTTGAGATGCAGAAAATGGTATCATTTTCGATGATACGGCAGAGAGGGAGCAGATTGAAAGAAAGACAACATGTGATTTCCAGAGTCCTTCCGGGAAGCATAGCGGAGGAACTGGAGCTGAAGCCGGGAGATATCCTAAAATCAATAAATGACCAGCCGGTGGGCGATGTATTTGACTATCGGTATCTTATGAATGACGAATTCGTGACGCTTCTGGTTGAGAAAGCAGACGGAGAGCTGTGGGAACTGGAAGTGGAAAAGGAATACGAGGAGGATCTTGGCATTGAATTTGAAAATGGCCTGATGGATGAGTACCGTTCCTGCAGCAATCGCTGTATATTTTGCTTTATTGATCAGATGCCTCCCGGAATGAGGGAGACGCTTTATTTTAAGGACGATGATTCCAGGCTCTCTTTTCTGCAGGGAAATTACGTGACTCTGACAAATATGAGCGAGGATGATATCAGTCGTATTATAAGATATCGTTTGGAGCCGATCAACATTTCTTTTCAGACAATGAATCCGGAGCTTCGCTGTAAAATGCTCCACAACCGGTTTGCGGGAGAGGCTCTGAAAAAAGTGGATCTTCTTTATGAGGCCGGAATTGCCATGAACGGGCAGATCGTTCTCTGCAAAGGCATTAATGACGGGGATGAGCTGGATTGCAGCATTGAAAAGCTTGCTGCTTATGCGCCGGTTCTGCGGAGTGTGTCGGTGGTTCCGGTGGGGTTGACAAAGTTCCGCAGCGGACTGTATCCCCTGGAGCCTTTTAACAGGGAGGATGCGCTCCGGGTGCTGGAGAAGATTCATTTCTGGCAGAAGAAAATGTTTGAAAAATATGGCCTCCATTTCGTCCATGCCTCCGATGAATGGTATATTCTGGCCGGCCTTGAGCTGCCGGAAGAGGAACGTTATGACGGTTATATCCAGCTGGAGAACGGAGTGGGAATGCTTCGCCTTCTGGATACCGAGGTCCGGCGGGCTCTGGAGGAGCGCCGCGGAGATGACAGATCTCTGCGGATTACACTCGCCACAGGGAAATTGGCCGGTCCTTATCTGAAAAGCTGCATGGATGCGCTGCAGGAAAAATTCCCGAAGGTACATGCGGAAGTTAAGATGATCGCCAACCGATTTTTCGGGGAAAGCATTACGGTTTCCGGACTGATTACCGGAAAGGATTTGAAGGAGCAGCTTGCCGGCTGTGATCTGGGGGACAGGCTGCTGATTCCCTGTAATATGTTGCGGAGCGGCGAGGATGTGTTCCTGGATGATATAACCGTAGAAGAACTTGCCGCTTTTCTGAAAACAGAAATTGTAGTGGTGGATGAGGATGGGGCAGATCTGGTTTCCTCCGTTCTTGATCCGCCTGACCATAAAAAACAGATAAGGAGACAGATGTATGAGCAAACCAGTAGTAGCAATTGTGGGCAGGCCTAACGTAGGAAAGTCGACATTGTTTAATGTACTTGCCGGAGAAATGATTTCCATAGTAAAAGATACTCCGGGAGTAACCAGAGACAGGATTTATGCGGACGTAACCTGGCTGGACCGTTCTTTTACCCTGATTGATACAGGCGGAATTGAGCCGGACAGCAGTGACATTATCCTCTCCCAGATGAGGGATCAGGCTCAGATCGCTATTGATACAGCGGATGTAATTATTTTCATTACAGATGTGCGCCAGGGGCTGGTGGATGCTGACGCCAAGGTGGCGGATATGCTTCGCCGCAGCCATAAGCCTGTGATTCTTGTTGTGAATAAAGTGGACAGCCTTCAGAAATACATGATGGATGTTTATGAGTTTTACAATCTCGGGATTGGAGAACCTGTTGCGATTTCTGCGGCAAACCGTACCGGCATCGGCGATCTCCTTGATGAGGTCATAAAAGAATTTCCGGAGGATTCCGGGGAAGAGGAAGAGGACGATATTCCGAGAATTGCCGTGGTGGGAAAACCGAATGTCGGAAAGTCTTCTCTGATTAACCGCCTTCTGGGAGAGGACCGTGTTATTGTTTCGGATATTGCGGGAACAACGAGAGATGCAGTGGATACCAGGGTGAAATGGCAGGGGAGAGATTATATCTTTATTGACACTGCCGGACTGCGCCGGAAGGGAAAGGTTAAGGAGGAAATTGAACGGTACAGTGTGATCCGCACAGTAACTGCTGTGGAGAGGGCACATGTGGTGGTGATCCTCATCGACGCAGTGGAAGGAGTTACCGAACAGGACGCAAAGATTGCGGGAATTGCCCATGAAAAGGGCAAGGGAGTGATTGTAGCGGTAAATAAGTGGGATGCTGTTGAAAAAGACGATAAAACGATTTATAAATATACCAACCGCATTCGGGAAGTTCTGGCTTATATGCCTTATGCGGAAATCATTTTTATCTCTGCGAAGACAGGGCAGAGGATTCCGCGGCTTTTTGAGACTATTGACGCTGTAATCGAAAATCAGACTCTGCGGATTCAGACGGGAGTGCTGAATGAAATTCTTTCGGAGGCAGTGGCTATGCAGCAGCCGCCTTCGGACAGAGGAAAACGTCTGAAGATATTTTATATGACCCAGGTGGGAGTAAGGCCTCCTACGTTTGTAATATTTGTAAATGACAAGGAACTGATGCACTTTTCCTATACAAGATATCTGGAAAATAAAATTCGAGAAGCTTTCGGCTTCCGCGGGACCTCTCTGAAATTTATCGTTCGCCAGCGCGGAGAGAAGAGTTGACGGAAAAGACAGGTTGTGCTATTTTTATAGCCGGAATATTTCCGGAAAGCTGGGAGGAGAAGTTATGGAACGTATTATTTGTTTGGCCGTGGGATATGTATGCGGGCTGTTTCAGACATCGTACATTATAGGAAAGATGCATAAGACAGATATCAGAGAGCATGGAAGCGGAAACGCGGGAACGACAAACGCGCTGAGGACTTTTGGAAAAAAAGCCGGGGCGCTGACTCTTCTGGGCGATCTGCTGAAATGTATGATTGCTGTCTTTCTGGTAAGACTTATTTTCAGACGGGAATATGCTGACATTATGCCGCTTCTTTCGGTGTATGCGGCTGCAGGCTGCATACTTGGCCATAATTTTCCTGTTTATCTGAAATTCAGGGGCGGAAAGGGAGTCGCTGCTTCTGTGGGATTTGTTCTTGCTTTTGACTGGAGAATTTTTGTGATCGGGGCAGTGGTATTCTTTACTCTGTTTTTTCTGACGCATTATGTCTCGCTCTGTTCGCTCAGCGCATACGTCACGGCGCTGATTGTGATGATTATTTTCGGTCAGATGGGGAGCTATAAAATGGATGCGTCCCACACGCTGGAGATGTACGCCGTTATGGCGGCGCTGACGGTTCTCGCGTTTTATAAACACAGAGAGAATATAAAGCGCCTTGTCCATGGCAGCGAGAACCGCATCTACCTCGGCGGGAAGCATCAGTAAAAGACAGATTCGGAAAAGCATAGGATACGGAGAAAGGTAAATGGTGTAGAAAATGGCAAAGATCAGTGTATTAGGCGCGGGCAGCTGGGGGACGGCTCTGTCCCTTCTGCTTTATAATAACGGGCATGAAGTAATGCTTTGGTCAGCTCTGAAAGATGAGGTTGAAATGCTCAGGGTAAAAAGAGAGCATGAATCCAAGCTGCCGGGAGTGCGCCTTCCGGAAGAAATTGAGATTACGGCGGAGCTGGAAAAGTGTCTGGAAGCACCGGACGTTGCGGTTCTTGCAGTGCCCTCTCCCTTTACAAGAAGCACATCCAAGCAGATGGCTTCTTTTGTGAAAGAAGGGCAGATTATTGTAAATGTGGCAAAGGGTGTGGAGGAGCATACTCTGATGACTCTGAGTGAAATTATCAGTCAGGAGATTCCTCAGGCGGACGTCTGCGTTCTCTCCGGCCCCAGTCATGCGGAAGAAGTGGGAAAAGGCCTTCCGACTACCTGCGTGGTAAGCGCGGAGTCCAGAAAAACGGCGGAATATCTGCAGGGGATATTTATGAGCCCGGTGTTTCGCGTATACACAACTCCTGATATCCTCGGCGTTGAGCTGGGAGGAGCTTTGAAAAACGTCATCGCCCTGGCGGCAGGAACCGCTGACGGCCTGGGATATGGAGACAACACAAAGGCAGCTCTGATTACACGGGGGATTGCGGAAATTGCCCGCCTGGGAACAAAGATGGGCGCGAGAATGGAGACTTTTTACGGATTGTCGGGAATCGGCGATCTGATTGTTACCTGCGCAAGCGTCCACAGCAGAAACAGAAAAGCCGGATATCTGATGGGCAAGGGTTATACCATGAAGGAGGCAATGGACGAAGTAAAAATGGTCGTTGAGGGTGTTTACTCCGCCAAAGCAGCCAAAAGCCTGGCAGAAAAATATCAGGTGGAGATGCCGATTATTGAGGAAGTAAATAAAGTTCTGTTTGAAAACAAACAGGCCTCCGAAGCTGTCAGGGATCTGATGCTGAGAGACAAAAAAGTGGAAACCCCTATGCTTCCCTGGTAAATGAAAAGAATAAGAAGAACGGTATAAAATTTACAAAAGGCACTGCCCGGAGTTTTTTCGGGGCAGTGCCTTTTGCGTCGGCAGAATAGAGCCTTCTTAAAAAATGACTCCCTGAAGATCTTCCGGCACATGAGAACTGTGAAAATTCTGGTTCAGAGTATCCAGAAGATCCATATCTTCCTGATCGATAGAAAAATCAAAAATTTTTGCGTTGGATTCGATTCTGTCCGGGTGAACCGATTTGGGGATGACGGAGATCCCTTTCTGAACAGCCCATCTGAGCCCGATCTGTGCCGGCGTGCGCGCGTACTTTGTGCCCAGAACACAAAGTACATCGTGATCCAGATAAGCTCCGCGCGCAAGAGGAGCGTAGGCCTGAACCTGGATTCCGCTGTCCTGGCAGTATTCAATCAGTTCTTTCGGATAGCACAGAGGATGACATTCAATCTGATTGACTGCAGGAATGATTCCGGAAATTTTTCGCAGTTCTTCCAGATGATGAATTTCAAAATTGCTCACACCTATAGAAAGTGCCCGCCCGGAGCTTAATATTTTTTCCAGCTCCTTCCATGTGCTGAGGTAGCAGCCCGGAACCGGCCAGTGAATAAGATAAAGATCAATGTAATCCAGTCCGAGTCTGTCAAGGCTGCGCTGAAATGCTCCCTCTACATCCCCGAGACGCTGAGCGTTATTCCAGATTTTGGTTGTGATAAACAGGTCTTTCCGGGGTACGCCGCACTTGGCGATTCCGCGTCCGACATTTTCTTCGTTTTTGTATGCAGAAGCTGTGTCGATCATGCGGTAACCGCACTGCACTGCATGGATAATTGCGTTTTCCGCTTCGTTTTCTCCGGTTGCTTTATAGACACCTAAACCCAGAAGGGGCATTTTTCTGTCATTATTTAAAAATACAGCGTTCGTCAAAATGTTTCCTCCTTGTCTGCGGTTCGTTTTTAAACCGTTGCTGCGATGCCGGACAGAGCTGTACCTTGATGAAAAAGATATAACCGCTGCCCATACTTTGTTTATTATAACATACAAATATGAAAGAATAACATCAATTTTATTAAATATTTACTACGAAGTAATATAAAATGTAATTCGTAGGCCCCACAGAGGCAATGGGGAAGAAAGAACTGTTAATAAAAAGACATTATTGTTATAATAGTAACAATAATTTTGACGCAAAGAAAAATATAACAAATATCCCGAAATAAAAGAATATATTTCCGTTATTTTCAATGGGAATTTATCAATATTTCCTTGATAAAAAAAGAAGAAAGATGTATAATGGAGACAATTGATAAATTATTATCATAAGTCTGCGCTTTTTTATTATTCGGGCGCTCCTGCTGCGGCTCCGGCATGCGGCAGATAAAAGAAAAATTTGCCTGAAAATAAGGATAAATTCAGCCTCCGGCAGTTTTAAAAACCGGAGAAAGGAGTAGAAAGATGCATTTAATTAAAGATGAAAACGGCAATCCCGTTCAGCATGGACATGAACACGAACATTCTCACAGCACGGAATGCCAGGGACATTCTCATGAACACTGCGGCTCCTGTCAGGACGGCAACTGCCAGAATGAAACAGTGGCGCTTCTGACCTACATGCTTCAGCACAATGAGCATCATGCGCAGGAACTGGATCAGATGGCTGAAAATCTTGAAAAACTCGGCCTTTCTGCATCTGCGAAGACGATTAGGGAAGCTGTTTCTGATTTCCAGAAAGGAAATATGCGGCTGGGACTTGCCCTGACGCTTGTGAAAGAAGAACTCAAATGACACACAAACACTTCAGGAGGTGACAGAAATGTGTCTTGCAACAGTATATAAAGAAAGTGATGATTCTGTCCTTTTCAAAAATGTCAGCCGGATTGACGTGGACGGAGAGAAAATTATTCTCCGGGACATCATGGGCGACGAAAGAATTGTGGAAGGACGCATTCTTATGGTGGATCTTGCCAACAGCATTGTAAAGCTTTGCTGTGACTGACAGGATTCCGGACAAAAAAGTCCTGTTTTGATAATTACTTGATTTAGGAGGCATCATTTATATGGCACATGTGATCGCTGTCGCCGGAAAAGGCGGCGTAGGAAAAACAACTTTGTGCGGAATGCTGATCCAGTATCTCTGCGAGCAGGGCAAGGGTCCTGTCCTTGCGGTGGATGCGGACGCGAATTCAAATCTGAATGAGGTTCTGGGCGTAAAGGTGGAGACAACGCTGGGAGATGTCCGCGAGGAGATCGCTCAGGCGGAAATGGCTCAGAAGAGCCCGATCCCGGCAGGAATGTCAAAGGCGGACTATGCGGAGCTGCGTTTTGAGGACGCTCTGATCGAGGACGACGACTTCGACCTGCTTGTGATGGGAAGAACCCAGGGGAAGGGATGTTACTGTTATGTGAACGGACTTCTCCAGGCCCAACTTGCCAAATATCAGAACAATTATCCGTATTTTGTGGTGGACAACGAGGCGGGAATGGAACATATCAGCCGCGGCGTGCTTCCCACAATGCAGACGGCGATCCTGGTAAGCGACTGTTCCAGAAGAGGAATCCAGGCGGTAGGCAGAATCGCCAGACTTATTGAAGAATGCGATATGCATCCGTCAACTGTGGGACTGATCGTCAACCGCGCGCCGGGAGGCGAACTGAATCCAGGGATCCAGGAGGAGATCGCAAATCAGGGACTGAATCTTCTGGGAGTGGTACCCCAGGACGAGACGGTTTACGAATACGACTGCGAGGGACGCCCGACGGTTTCTCTGCCGGAGGATAATCCTGTGAAGCAGGCGCTTAGAAAAATTGTAGATAAACTGAATCTGTAAGAGTGACCCTTGCCGATCAGACGGCAAGGGCTCTTCGCGCCGGAAATTTATTCCGGCCGCTTTTGCACGAGAATAACCCATGGGCGGGGATGGGTTCTGTCTGCGGGGTTATTGATAAAAAATTCAAAAGGGAAAATACATGAACATAAGTCATGTATCATTAAAGGAGGTCTATAATGAGTGAATTCAAATTAACTACAGTGGAAGAATTTGAAGCTGCCACTAACCGGCTGTTGGAAACCGGCGCCAAGGTAGGCGCAGATTCCTGGCAGCTCCGTGTGAAGAACCAGACTCCTCACTGCAAGTTTGGAGAGAAGGGTATCTGCTGCCGTATCTGTTCTATGGGACCGTGCCGTATCACACCTAAGGCTCCGAGAGGTATCTGCGGATGCGACGCTCATGGTATCGTAGGAAGAAACTTCCTGAAATTCACTGCAGGCGGAGCAGCTACACATTCCGATCACGGACGTGAGATCTGTCATACTCTGTACTGCGCGGAAAAAGACGGAAACTATAAGGTAAAAGATCCTGAAAAGCTGATCCGCATCGCAAAGGAATGGGGCGTGGAAACAGAAGGCAAGGATATTTACGATCTGGCACATGAGATGGCTGAAACAGGTCTGATGGAATACGGTAAACCGTTCGGTTACCAGAGATTCCTGGACAGAATGCCCGAAGGACAGAAGGAAAAGCTCATTGAGAACGAGATCGCGCCCCGCGCTATCGACCGTGAGGTTGCTTCTTCCCTTCATATGACTCATATGGGATGTTCCTCCCTTCCGGAAGCTCTTGTAAAACAGTCTCTCCGCTGCGGTCTTGCCGATGGATGGGGCGGTTCCATGATGGGAACAGAGTTCTCAGACGTGCTTTTCGGAACACCGAAGCCAATCGACACTGAGGCAAACCTTGGAGTTATGGTAGAGGAAAACGTAAACATCGTTGTACACGGACATGATCCCAGCCTTTCCGAGATGATCTGCGAATACGCGGACAGCAAGGAAATGATCGACTACGCAAAATCCATGGGAGCGAAGGGAATCACCGTATCCGGCGTATGCTGTACATCCAACGAAGTTGCAATGCGCCGCGGCGTGCCTATGGCAGGAAACTTCCTTCAGCAGGAAAACGTGGTTCTCACAGGAGCATGCGAGGCAATCGTTGTAGACGTTCAGTGTATTTTCCCGGCTCTTGGACCATTAAGCAAATGCTTCCACACAAAATTTGTCACAACTTCTCCGATCGCTCAGATGCCTGATTCTGAATTTATCAGATTCAACGCAAAAACAGCAGGAGAAAACGCAAAGGCTATCGTTAAGATGGCGATCGAGAACTTCAAGAACAGAAAACCGGAGCTTGTACATATCCCGCAGTTAAAACAGAAAGCAACTGTCGGCTACTCTTTAGAAGCCATCATCAAAACTCTTGACGGCGTAACCAACTCCCAGGTAGACGAGACAGGAACAACAAAACCGCTTCTGGAGTGCATCACCTCCGGCGTTATCCGCGGCGCGGTAGCTATGGTCGGATGCAACAATCCGAAGATCCGTCCGGACTATGCTCACATCGAGCTGATGAAAAAATGCATCGCCAACGATATAATTATCATCGCTTCCGGATGTTCCGCGCAGGCTGCTGCAAAAGCAGGTCTTATGGACAAATCCGCGAAGGATCTCTGCGGCGACGGTCTGAAGAGAGTCTGTGAGCTGGCTGATATCCCGCCGGTACTCCATATGGGATCATGCGTGGATATCTCCCGTATGATGGTTCTTGCCGCTACTCTGGCTAAGGACGCCGGACTGCAGATCAATCAGCTTCCGGTTGTAGGATGTGCTCCGGAGTGGATGTCTGAAAAGGCAGTATCTATCGGAAACTATGTAGTTGCTACCGGTATTGATACCTTCCTTGGCGTAGATCCGTATGTGGCAGGTTCTGACCAGATGGCAGAGCTCCTTACAGAGGGAACAAGAAAATGGGTAGGCGCTGCTTACACAGTTGAAACAGATATTGAAAAATTAGTTGATCTGATGATCGAAAGAATCGAAGAAAAGAGAGCTGCTCTCGGCATCTGATAAAAACGGGAACAGTGAAAATTTAACAAAGGTGGATGACTGAAAATGAAAATTGCGGTAACAGGAAAAGGCGGCGTGGGAAAAACTACATTTGCGGCGACACTTGCACGTTTGTACGCGGCGGAGGGACGTCCGGTCCTTGCGGCGGACGTGGATCCGGACGCGAATCTGGGACTTGCTCTCGGATTCGATGAAGAAACCCTGGACTCTATCGTTCCGATCTCCAAAATGCGCAAGCTGGTGGAGGAGCGTACCGGGGCAAGCGCCAATAACCAGTTCTACCATCTGAACCCGAAGGTAGACGACATTCCCGATAAATATGGAAAGGTCTGCAACGGGGTCAGGCTGCTTGTTCTTGGGACCGTGGAAACAGGCGGCGGCGGATGCGTATGTCCGGAGCATGTAATGCTGAAAAGGATCATCAATAACCTTGTCCTCAGAAGAGAAGATGTGGTGATCCTCGATATGGAGGCAGGACTGGAACATCTGGGCCGGGGCACTACCGAGGGCATGGACGCTTTCATTGTGGTGATTGAACCCGGCGCCAGAAGCGTCCAGACATACAAAAACGTCAAGCGCCTTGCCAGTGATCTTGGGGTTTCCCAGGTGAAGGTGGTGGCCAATAAGGTGCGCAACGAAGAGGATGAGGCTTTCATCCTTGACAGGATTCCACAGGAAGATCTTCTTGGAATGATCCATTACAATACAGAAGTGATCGATGCGGACAGACAGGGAAAATCCCCTTATGATTTCAGCGAAGCGGTTACCGGTGAGATCCGGAAGATCAAAGAAAAAATAGATCGTCAGTAATCTACATGTTTAGGAGGTATAACAGTGACTTTATTTGAAAGTGTTTTCGCAGGAAACGATGCGGTTTACGGCCTTACTGAGGGGGCCATTGACCAGGCTATTGAAAAATACGGCGCTGACAAGGCTGTCAGCTTCCCGAATACTGCTTATTCCCTTCCCTGCTACTATGCAGTGACCGGAACAAAGGTTGGCACCCTGGCAGAGCTGAAAGAAGCTCTCGGCGTGGTGAAAACTCTTATGACAAGAGAAAACAGGACACATGATGCGTTTATGTCCGGTGTTGCTACCGCTCTCTGTGCAGAGTTTATCGAAGTCCTGAAATATATCGACGGCGCCGCTCCGTATGAAGAACCCTGCTACGGCCATCTTGCCGACGCAGTGATCCGTGAGCTGGGCGTTCCGCTGGTAACAGGCGATATCCCGGGCGTAGCCGTAATCCTCGGCAAAGCTTCTTCCGCAGACGAGGCGGCAGCTCTTGTAAAATCCTATCAGGCACAGGGTATCCTGGTAACTCTGGTAGGGGATATCATTGACCAGCTTGCAGAGATCAATTACAAGACAGGCGCTAATGTACGTGTGATCCCTCTTGGAAAAGACGTTACTTCCGTGATCCACGTAGTATCCGTAGCGATCCGCGCGGCTCTGATCTTCGGTAACGTAAAACCGGGAGACGCCGCTGCTCTGATGACATATACAAAAGACCGTGTACCGGCATTTGTAAACGCTTTTGCTCCTCTTAACGATGTGATCGTAGCCTGCGGCGCCGGAGCGATCGCTCTCGGCTTCCCGGTTATCACCAACCAGGAAGATGTTGCAAGAGTACCGAAGAGCCTGATCTGCCAGCCGGATGTTTCCAAGTGGAACGCAACTTCCCTGGAAGCGCGGGACATCAAGATCAAGATCACCAATATCGACATTCCGGTAGCCTTCGCGTCTGCGTTTGAAGGAGAGATCATCCGCCGCAAGGATATGCAGGTAGAGTTCGACGGTTCCCGTGTAGACTGCGCGGAGCTGGTACAGACCTGCGACCCCAGCGAAGTAGAAGACCACAAGATCACTGTAATCGGACCGGAAGCGGACGAGATGGAACTTGGAAGCAAGAACAATATCGCTTATATTGTAAAAGTTGCGGGCAAGAACATGCAGGCGGACTTCGAGCCGGTTATCGAGCGTAAGTTCCATAACTATATCAACTGCATCGAGGGCGTATACCATACCGGCCAGAGAGATATGCAGCGTATCCGTATCAGCATCGACGCGTTCAACGCAGGATTCCGCATCAAACACATCGGCGAAGTGCTTTACTCCCAGGTAAAGAACGAGTTTGACGCCGTAGTGGATAAATGTGAAGTAGTGATCTACACAGATCCGGAAGAATGTAAGAGAGTACGTCATGAGATCGCTATCCCGACCTTTGAAAAACGTGATGAGCGTCTGGATAACCTGACCGACGAGTCCGTAGACGTTTACTATAGCTGTATCCTGTGCCAGGCATTCTCCCCCAGCCACGTATGTGTGGTAACACCGGAGAGACTTGGACTTTGCGGAGCGGTTTCATGGCTGGACGCAAAAGCCACCAACGAGCTGGATCCCAACGGCCCATGCCAGGTGATCACCAAAGAACGTCCTATCGACGAGAACCTTGGTTCCTACGAAGATGTGGATGAGGCAGTGAAGAAACTTTCCCAGGGCGCTCTGGAGCATGTAACCCTGTACTCCATCATGCAGGATCCTATGACCTCCTGCGGATGCTTCGAGTGTATCTGCGGAATCGAGCCGTTCTCCAACGGCGTTGTAATCGCAAACCGTGAGTATGCGGGAATGACACCTCTTGGAATGACCTTCCCGGAAATGGCGTCCATGACCGGCGGCGGTGTGCAGACACCAGGTTTCATGGGACATGGAAAACATTTCATTTCCTCCAAGAAGTTCATGAAGGCAGAGGGCGGAATCGAGCGTATCGTATGGATGCCTAAGGAACTGAAAGATTTCGTGGCTGAGCGTCTGAACAAGACAGCGAAAGAACTGTACGGAATCGACAACTTCACCGATATGATCGGAGACGAGACTGTAGCAACCGATCCGGAGACACTGGTAGCGTTCCTGACAGAGAAGAATCATCCGGCTCTTGCTCTTGAACCGATGATGTAATATCCGGGAGAAATCCTGTTAAGGGGAAGAGGCCAAGGCAGGCGGCAGACAGCTTTTTTTCAGGAAAAAGCCGCAGCCTGCCTTGTCAATGAACCTGGAAATGTAGTATAATAAATGCAGCGCAGACAGACTGTAGGCGCTGCATTTAGAAATAAGTAATCTAATATTTAAGAGGAGGCTAATGAGAAATGCCGTTTAATCAGAAACCACAAAAGTTTAATGCAAAGATTAACTCAGTCACAATCGGAAGCGGAGACAAGACTGTGACAATCGGCGGAGACAGCACATTTCCGTTTTACACCTTTGACGCTCCGTCAGAGAACTGCCCGAAGATCGGCGTAGAGATTTCTGACATGGGCCTGGAAGGTGTGTCTGAGGGAATCAAAGCATACTATGAAGGTGCTTCCACTATGGCAGATATTGCAAAGAAAGCTGCTGAAATGGAAGGAGCTGATTTTGTTGCACTGATTCTGGAAGGCGGAGATCCGAACGGTGTGAACAAATCTATCGACGAGCTGATCGAAGTGGTAAAAGAAGTTGCAGGGGCAGTAGACTGTCCGCTTGTTGTAGAAGGCTGCAAGAACGTAGAGAAGGATGCGGAACTTCTTCCGAAGGTTGCAGAAGTTCTTCAGGGAAGAAACGCTCTGATTCTTTCCGAGAAAGAAGAAAACTACAAGGCTATCGGCGCAGCTGCAGGACTTGCTTACAACCAGATCGTAGGCGCAGAGTCTGCTGTGGATATCAACCTTGCAAAACAGCTGAATGTTGTTACCACACAGCTTGGCGTAGATCCTAAGAAGATCGTAATGAATATCGGAAGCGCAGCTGCAGGATACGGATATGAATACGTTGTTTCCACTATGGACCGTATCAAAGGCGCTGCTCTGGGACAGAATGACAACATGCTGCAGATGCCTATTATTACACCGGTTTCCGCTGAGACATGGGGAGTAAAAGAAGCGACTGCTTCAGAAGAGGATATGCCTGAATGGGGTTCCCAGGACGAACGTGGAATTGATATGGAAATTATGACAGCCGCTGCTGACCTTGCGGCAGGTTCTGACGCAGTAATCCTGAGACATCCGGAATCTGTAAAGACAATTTCCAAAATGATCAAAGCACTTGTGTAACGAATAGGAGGAAAAATGAGCTATGGCACTGAATGGTATTCAGATCTTTAAATTAACACCAAAGAAAAACTGTAAGGAATGTGGATGTCCGACGTGTATGGCTTTCGCTATGAAAGTTGCACAGGGCGCTATGCAGATCGAGCAGTGTCCGCATATGTCCGAGGACGCGCTGGCTACTCTTTCTGAGGCTACCGCGCCGCCAATGAAGACGATCAAGATCGGTACAGGCGACGGAGAATTCTCACTTGGAGGAGAAACCGTACTGTTCAGACATGAAAAGACATTTGTCAGCAAGACAAGATATGCCGTTTCTCTCTGCACAGATATGAGCGACGAGGAAGTAGAGGCAAAGCTTGCTGAGATTCCTACTGTAGACTATGAGCGTATCGGCGAGAGAATGCATGTTGAGCTGGTATATGTAAACTGCGGAGCAGACGCAGACGCTGCAAAATACACAGCACTTGTAGAAAAAGCGAAAGGTCTTGGCAGAACCCTGATCCTGGGATGCACAGATCCTGAAATTGCAAAGGCTGCTCTGGAAGTATGCAAAGACAGCAAACCGGTCCTGAACGGAGCAAACGCATCCAACTATGAGGCAATGAACGCAGTAGCGGCAGAAGCAGGCGTAGTTCTGGGCGTATCCGGAAAAGACATCAACGAATTATACGACACAACAGCAGCACTTGAGAAACTGGGCAACAAGAACCTTGTTCTTGACACAACAGGCGCTGATGTAAAAGAAACTTTTGCAAATACTGTACTGGTTCGCCGCGCGGCTCTGAAAGATCAGGACAGAACCTTCGGATATCCGTCTCTTGTAAATCTTGTGAAGCTTGCAAAAGGCGACAAACATCTCCAGGCAGCTCTTGCAGCTCTGTTCACAATGAAATACGGTTCCATCGTAGTAATGGAAAGCATTACTTACGCAGAGGCACTTCCGCTTTACGGACTGCGTCAGAACGTATTTACAGACCCGCAGAAGCCGATGAAGGTAGAACCGGGCATCTATCCTCTGAACGGAGCAGATGAGAATTCTCTGGTTGTTACAACAGTAGACTTCGCTCTTACATACTTCGTTGTATCCGGCGAACTGGAGCGTTCCGGCGTTCCGCTGAACTTCGTCATCAACGACGCAGGCGGACTTTCCGTACTGACCTCCTGGGCGGCAGGCAAATTCTCCGGCACCAGCATTTCCAACTTCATCAAAGAGAATGTTGAGCCGAAGGTAAAATGCAGAAAACTTGTGATCCCGGGCAAGGTTGCAGTTCTGAAGGGCGATCTGGAAGCAAAACTTCCGGGATGGGAGATCATCGTCGGACCGAGAGAAGCAGTACAGCTTGTGAAGTTCTTAAAGGATATGCAGGCATAATATAAAGTAAGGTAAAGGAGAACACAAGTATGGCAAAATTTGTAGTAATTGGGGAAAGACTTTCAACAACAGCACCGGCTGTAAACAAGGCTTTCATGGAGAGAGATCCGGAGCCGATCATCAAGAGAGCAAAACAGCAGCTTGACGCAGGCGCTACATATCTGGACGTAAACATCGGACCGGCTGAGAACGATGGCGAAGACCTGATGAAATGGGCAGTACAGCTCCTTCAGTCAGAGTTTGACAACGTTCCGCTTGCTCTTGACACAACAAACAAGAAAGCAATCGAAGCAGGTATTTCCGTATATAACAGAAGCAAAGGAAAACCTATCGTAAACTCTGCAGATGCAGGCGACAGAATTTCCAATATCGATCTTGCGGCTGCAAATGACGCAATTGTTATCGCTCTTTGTTCTTCCGGCATGATCGCTGCAGACAACGACGAGCGTATGATGCACTGCCAGAACATGCTGGAAAGAGGTCTGGGACTTGGCATGGAAGCAGAAGATCTGTGGTTTGACCCGCTGTTCGTTGTTGTAAAAGGAATGCAGGAAAAACAGATGGAGGTTCTGGAAGCAATTAAAATGTTCTCCGATATGGGACTGAATTCTACAGGCGGACTTTCCAACAACAGCAATGGTATGCCGAAGAATATCCGCCCGATCATGGATTCCGCTCTGGTTGCCATGGCTATGATGCAGGGTCTTACTTCTGCTATTGTAAACCCCAACGACCTTCGTCTGATGGAAACCATCAAATCCTGTGATGTATTCAAAGGAAACACACTGTACGCAGATTCCTATCTTGAAATCTAATCGGAAGAAGCTGAACACAGATTTCATAGTGTACATAATTGTGAAGAGGGCTGGAGACTTCGGTCTTCAGCCCTCGTTTATCTTAGGAGAAAGGTGGTTGCCTGATGTTTAAGGTGACGTTTGCATTTGAAGACGGCAGTGTGGTAGAGACGTATGCCAACACAGGAGACAATCTTCTGGAGATCGCCAGGGAAGCAAATGTGGCGATTGACGCGCCCTGCTCCGGAAACGGGGCCTGCGGAAAATGCCGTGTACAGTTAAAAAGCGGAGAACTGGACGCGAAAAAGACCCTTCACATTTCGGATGAGGAATTCGAGGAGGGATGGCGGCTTGCCTGTATGAGCAAGATCATTGCGGATGTGGAAATTCTTGTTCCGGACATTGCCTCTGCCTATAAGAGCAGAATGAAAGTCGCGGATTTGAGTTCCAGAGAAGAGATTGCCATTTTTGAGAATGCCAAGAGGGATATTCAGCTGACAGGCATTGAACTGAAAAACAGTCTTGACGTTGTGGAAGTGAAAATGAATCCGCCTACACTGGATGACACCATGCCGGATGTGGAGCGTCTCACGCGTGCCCTCAGGAAGTTCATGAACCTGAAACGCGTGAGAATTCCATATACTGTCCTCAGAAAACTTCCGGACGTTCTCAGAGAAGGGAATTTCAGTGTGAAGTGTGTGCTCCGCACAACGCCGGATGATATGTTCGTATATGATGTTTTTGACAGCAGAGAAGACGTAGTGATTGGCGGCCTTGCCGTGGATATCGGTACAACCACAGTTTCCGCAGTGCTGATTAATATGGAGACAGGAGAAATTCTTGCGAAGAGTTCTGCAGGAAACGGACAGATTCGTTACGGAGCTGATGTCATTAACCGTATTATTGAGGCTGCAAAGCCGGGAGGACAGAAAAAGCTTCAGGATGCTGTGATCAAAGAAACGATTAATCCCATGATTCATGAAATGTGCAGAAGCATTGGATTCCCAAAAGAACGCATATACAGGATGTGTGTTGCCTCCAACACAACCATGAATCACCTGTTTGCAGGAATTAATGCGGACTATCTTCGTATGGAACCGTATATCCCTGCGTTCTTTAAGACAAATTCGCTTTTTGCTTCGGATGTGGGAATTGAGATTAATCAGGATGCGCACATTATTATTGCGCCGAATATCGGAAGCTATGTGGGCGGAGATATTACTGCCGGCACAATGGTCAGTATGATATGGAACCGTCCGGAATTTTCTCTGTTTATTGATCTTGGAACAAATGGTGAGCTTGTATTCGGAAACTCTGACTTTATGATGAGCTGTGCCTGCTCGGCCGGACCGGCTTTTGAAGGCGGCGATATCAGCTGCGGCATGCGCGCCACGGACGGAGCGATTGAAGCTTGCACCATTGATAAAGAGACCATGGAACCTTCCTATACAGTTGTTGGAGACCCGGGAACAAAACCTGTGGGGCTTTGCGGTTCCGGAATTATTGATGTGATCAGTGAATTGTTTATGACTGGAATCATCAATCCCAAGGGGAAATTTGTGCGGGAAGGAAAAAGAATCCGCCACGACCATTACGGAATGGGAAGCTATGTGATCGCTTTCGAGGAGGAGGCCGGAACTACCAAGGACGTAGAAATCACAGAAGTGGATATTGACAATTTTATCCGTGCCAAGGGCGCGATTTTCTCAGCAATCAGAACGATGCTCTCGTCTCTTGACTTTGATGTTTCCATGATTGACGACGTTTATGTGGCCGGAGGCATCGGAAGCGGAATCAATATGCGCAATGCAGTGAATATCGGTATGTTTCCGGATATTCCTCTGGAGAAATTCCATTACATAGGAAATTCTTCTCTGACAGGCGCTTATTTGATGCTGCTGTCTACGCCGGCGGAGAAAAAGACTTATGAACTGGCATCCAATATGACTTATCTGGAACTTTCGGCGGTTCCTACTTATATGGATGAGTTCGTGGGAGCCTGCTTTATTCCCCATACAGACGCATCCATGTTTCCGTCTGTGACTCAGAGGTAACCGGGCCTGAGGATAGGAAACTGTGAATGTATGTAAATCATATTCTATTTTTATTTTATATAAATTTAACAGAGGTGTACAATGAGTTCTGACATAAATGAGATAAAATCTAACAGAGATGAAACGGTGTCTGTAGGAGAAAAACTTGGCTATGAAAAAGACAGCAAGGAGAGAATGCCCTGGGAACATTATCTGGAGGCTTACCGCAATGCGGATCCAAAAGAAATAGCGGAACGGCTTCAGCTTCCTTACGATGAAATCCGCAAGTGTCTTCAGCTTTCGTTTCTTGGTACAGCATATGAGATATCCTGGCCGGATTTTCAGGTGACGCATCAGGAGGACGGTCGGTCCTGCCACCCTCTGGAGGAAATGATCTATGCCAGAATCCTTACAATACGTTTCCTTCTGTCCGGTGCTGCCGTTAAAGGCAGCGGCAAGATGAAAACCTACAGGGAAATGCCATGGGGAGAAGTGTATCTGCGGCAGTTTGACGGGCGCTGTATAAAACGTCTGGCATTTTCTTATGGAAACCGTCTGGCAGATTTTCGGGCAATTATGGAACACCTCCAGGCAGTACCTGTCGAGCACGGGGACGCAGCTTATGAGCTTGAAATTTATCCCGGATACCGGATTCAGATGATACTCTGGGAGGGAGATGAGGAGTTTCCGCCTTCTTCTCAGATACTGTTTTCTGATAACTTTCCTGTTTCTTTTCAGGCGGAGGATATGGCCGTGATGGGAGACGTAATCATAGGATCCCTGAAGGCTTTTGGGAAAGCGATTCTGTAAGAGAACAGTCAAGATATAATGAATGATAAAGACAGGAGGATCCCTGTTTTTATAGAGCTGTAAAAGAAAAAAGGAGGTAATACTTATGGGATTCAAAAGCGACATCGAAATTGCACAGGAGTGCGAAATGCAGCCGATTACCGAGATTGCGGCAAAAGCAGGTATTGATGACAAATATCTGGAGCAGTACGGAAAATATAAGGCAAAAATCGACTACAATCTTCTGAAGGAGACGGACAAAGAAGACGGCAAGCTGATTCTGGTTACCGCAATCAACCCAACACCTGCAGGCGAGGGAAAGACCACTACAACGGTAGGTCTTGCTGACGGCATGCAGAAACTTGGAAAAAATGTAATGGTAGCTCTCCGTGAGCCCTCCCTTGGACCGGTATTCGGCGTAAAAGGCGGCGCAGCAGGCGGCGGATACGCGCAGGTGGTTCCTATGGAGGACATCAACCTTCATTTCACCGGCGATTTCCATGCCATCGGAGCAGCCAACAACCTTCTTGCAGCGATGATTGACAACCATATCTTCCAGGGCAACGAGCTGAACATCGACCCGAGAAAGATCACCTGGAGAAGATGTGTGGACATGAACGACCGTCAGCTGAGAAATGTAGTGGACGGCCTGGGCGGAAGAACCAATGGAATGCCCCGCGAGGACGGCTACGACATCACCGTAGCTTCCGAGATCATGGCAGTTCTCTGCCTGGCAAGCGACATCAACGACCTGAAAGCAAGACTTGGACGCATCATCATCGGATACACCTACGGCAAAGTTTCCGAGCAGAAACCGGTAACGGCCCATGACCTCCATGCAGAGGGCGCTATGACCGCACTTCTGAAGGATGCCCTGAAACCGAACCTGGTACAGACTCTGGAGCATGTTCCGGCAATCGTACACGGCGGACCGTTTGCCAATATCGCACACGGCTGCAACTCTGTAACCGCTACAAAGATGGCTATGAAGCTGGCTGATTACACCATCACAGAGGCTGGTTTCGGCGCTGACCTGGGAGCGGAGAAATTCCTGGATATCAAATGCCGTATGGCGGGCCTGAAGCCGAACGCAGTTGTAGTGGTAGCTACCGTACGTGCCCTGAAATATAACGGCGGCGTTGCAAAGGCGGACCTGAACAACGAAAATCTGGAAGCCCTTGAAAAAGGTATGCCGAACCTTCTGAAACATGTAAGCAACATCAAAAATGTATACAAGCTTCCCTGCGTGGTAGCCATCAATGCATTCCCGACCGATACCAAGGCAGAGCTTGACCTGGTAGAAAAGAAATGCAAAGAGCTCGGCGTAAACGTAGCGCTTTCCGAAGTATGGGCAAAAGGCGGCGAAGGCGGCATCAAGCTGGCGGAGGAAGTCATCCGTCTGGTAGAAGAGCCCAACGACTTCACCTATGCTTACGAGCTGGACGGAACCATTGAGGACAAGCTGAACCAGATCGTACAGAAGATTTATGGAGGAAAGAGGGCAGTTCTTACAGCGAACGCGCAGAAACAGGCAAAGCAGCTTGAAGACCTTGGCTTCGGCAACTGCCCGATCTGTGTGGCTAAGACACAGTACAGTCTGACAGACGACCAGACAAAACTGGGCGCGCCCACGGATTTCGAGGTAACTGTCCGCAACCTGAAGATTTCCGCTGGGGCAGGATTTATCGTGGCCCTGACAGGAGAGATCATGACTATGCCGGGACTTCCGAAAGTACCTGCTGCAGAAAAGATCGATGTAGACGAAAACGGAAAGATTACGGGACTGTTTTAAGTGGATTTGAAGGATTTGAGGGGGAACTCTCTTGAAGTTGCGAAGGATTTGAGGGGGAACCCTCTCAAAGTTGCGAAGGCCGATGGTTCCCCCTCAAACTCCCCCTTCCTCGGCCACGCCTTGTGTGGGGAAGTGCATGGGTAGAGGGGGATTTGCTGTTTGGAGAAAGGTATGAAAGGGGAAGGTTCTGAGAATTGGGGATGTTTTCCTGAGAAAGGGAAGGTTCTGAGGACTGGGGGGCTCTGGGGGAGAATGGAATTGTGATTTTTGGAAAGTGAGGAATGGTGCGATGGGTTTTTCAACGAGTACCTGTACGGAATTTGTTGAGGTTTTGGCTTCTAAGGCCCCGGTGCCGGGCGGCGGCGGAGCTTCTGCGCTTGTTGCGGCTGTGGGAACGGCACTTGGCAATATGGTGGGAAGTCTGACGGTAGGCAAGAAGAAATATGCAGATGTAGAAGATGAGATGTGGGAGCTGAAGGCGAAATGTGATCAGCTTCAGAAAGATTTCCTTCGTCTGATTGAGAGAGACGCAGAAGTATTTGAGCCTCTTTCCAAGGCATATGGAATGCCGCGGGAGACGGAAGAGGAGAAGGCGGAAAAGGCAAGAGTAATGGAAATTGTACTTAAAGATGCCTGCTCTGTTCCCATGGAAATTATGGAGAAATGCTGTGAGGCGATTGAACTGATCGTGGAATTTGGGGCAAAGGGATCCAAGCTTGCAATCAGTGATGCCGGTGTAGGCGCTGCATTCTGCAAGGCTGCTTTAAAAGGAGCCAGCCTGAATGTTTACATAAACACAAAGTCTATGACAGACAGAGAATATGCAGAGGAGTTGAACAGAAAAGCGGACGCAATGCTGGAAAAGTATACGAAAATTGCGGACGAAACTTTTGAGAGCGTTCTCGGACGTCTGAAATAAGACCGGCGTTAAAAAATAAGACCGACGCTAAAAATAAGGCCGGCGAAAATCGTGTCGTGATTTGAAAATTTTCAGGATTTCTGAATTTCAGAAAACAGGACACGTTTAAAATTACGGAGGAAATAAGAAAATGGCAAAACAGTTATTAGGAAAAGAAGTAACAGCAGCTCTGAATGAGAAGATTAAAGCAAATGTTGCTGAATTACAGGGAAAAGGAGTTAATCCGACTCTGTGCATCATTCGTGTTGGAGAAAATCCAAGCGATATTTCCTATGAAAAAGGCGCGACAAAGCGCTGTGAAACTCTGGGAGTTGCATGTGAAAAAATTCTTCTTCCGGGAGATGTATCCCAGGAGGAACTTCTGGAAGTGATTGACAAGGTAAATAAAGACGACCATATCCACGGCGTTCTGCTGTTCCGTCCGCTGCCGAAACACCTGGATCAGGCAGTGATTGAAAATGCTCTTGCCGCTGAGAAAGACGTGGACTGTATGACAGATCTTTCCATGTCAGGCGTTTTTACAGGAAAGAAGATCGGCTTTCCGCCCTGTACTCCTCAGGCATGTATGGAGATCCTGGATCATTACGGCATTGACTGCACAGGCAAAAAAGCGGTTGTTATCGGAAGAAGCCTTGTTGTAGGGAAGCCTGCGGCTATGATGCTGGTGAAAAAGAACGCAACAGTGACAATCTGCCATACAAAGACGGTAGATATGCCGTCCGTGGCAAAAGAGGCGGATATCGTGATTGTTGCTGCTGGACGTGCGGGCGTAGTAGGAGCAGATTATGTGAAACCAGGCCAGACGATCATTGATGTAGGAATTAATGTAAACGCAGAGGGCAAACTGTGCGGCGATGTGGATTATGCTGCAGTTGAGCCTATTGTAGACGCGATCACACCGGTTCCCGGAGGCGTTGGAAGCGTGACGACATCTGTTCTTGTAGGTCATGTGGTGGAAGCTGCCATGAGAAAAGTGAACGCATGAAAAGAAAAATAGCAGTCCGGCATCTTCTCTGCCGTTCTGTACTGACAGGTGCCCTGATAATCGGGGCACCTGTCTTGATACAGGCCTCTGTTTTTCAGAGTACAGTGCCCTTTGCCAGCGGAGAAAATGCCGGTGCAGAAGTGACAGATCATTCCGGAGAGGGACAGATCAGCAGACCTTCCTATGAAATCTCTTCCGGACCCGGAACAGAAGGATTTGTAGATGACTCTACAGACAACACTTATGGATATTATACCATTATGGGAAGTACCACAGTCACCCTGGAGCAGATGACTGATCAATATGAAAATCAGGGAGCTGCATATCCATCGCAGGCTCTGCGGGAAGGCGGAGCAGAGTCTATAGAAGAATTCTGCAGGATCATCCTGGAGGAAGCCGCACTGGAAGGAGTACGCGGAGAAGTCGTTTATGAGCAGGCAATGCTGGAGACAGGATGGCTGCAGTTCAGCGGAGATGCCCAGGCTCAGCAATACAATTTTGCCGGATTGGGGACTACCGGAGGCGGAGTTCAGGGACTTTCCTACCCGGATGTAAGAACCGGCATCCGCGCCCAGGTACAGCACCTGAAGGCTTATGCCAGTACGGAGGAACTCAATGAGAATTGTGTGGACACCCGATTCGACATAGTAAGAAGAGGCTCTGCCCCTTATGTAGAGTGGCTGGGCATTCAGGAGAACCCCAACGGAGGAGGGTGGGCTGCCGGAGCAGATTACGGCACAAAGCTGCGGACCCTGCTGGCGGAACTTAAGGGAGAAACATATGATCCGGAAACTTCCGGAGACAATAAGACGGTTTCGGCTCCATGAAGAAGAGCCGCAAACCGTCTTTTGTGGTCTTATGCAGAACAGAAGTCTATTTCAGCTCAATATCTTCCAATTCCTTTGGAGGGATCTTTTTCTCTGTTTCCGCCAGATATTTTTTCAGAGCCTTGGAGGATTTTACGAAGGGCACATTGGTTCCGGCGCCGCCCATACAGCCGCCCGGGCAGGCCATGCCTTCGATCATGCACCCTTTCATTTTTCCTGCCTTGGCAAGAGAAAGAAGCTTTTTGCAGTCGGCAAGAGTTTCTGCGTGTTCGATATGAACGGGAACGTCCGGATAGTATTCCTTCAGACAGGACTCAATGGCGCCGGCAACTCCCCCGGCCACAGCATAACCCCGGCCTGCCGCCGTTGCGTCATGGGGAGCGTCTTCCCCGTCAAAAGCAGCCGGATCGATTTCTTTTGCGTCAAACATGGCGGACAATTCTTCAAAGGTCACGACAAAGTCCACATCGCTGCGGACAGTGGTCCGCATTGCCTCAAGCTTTTTGGAGGCGCAGGGCCCGATGAAGACTACCTTGGAATCCGGGTGCTCCTGTTTTACTTTGCGGGCAGTGGCCACCATAGGAGTCAGCTCCTGGGAGATATTGCCGATCATGTCAGGGAAAAACTTCTTTGCCATCATGGACCAGGAAGGGCAGCAGGAGGTAAGAAGAAACGGAAGCTTTCCGGTAGCTACTTCTTTTGCGTAGTGATGCGCCTCGGAAATTGCCCCAATATCTGCCCCGAGAGCAACTTCGTATACTCCGGAAAAGCCAAGGATTTCCAGAGCGGTTTTAAACTTTCCTGGAGTCACATCGTCTCCAAACTGGCTGATATAGGACGGAGCGATAATGGCAATAATGTCGTTCCCCTCCCGAAGAGAATGCGCAAGCTGAAAGATCTGGGATTTATCAGAGATGGCTCCGAAAGGACAGCTGACCATGCACATGCCGCAGGAAACACATTTATCCTCAAGTATTTTTGCCCGGCCCTGTTCATCGCTGCCGATCGCTTTTACACCACAGGCCTGTTCACAGGGACGGATATTGTGAGAAATAGCATCATACGGGCAGACAGATTTACATTTTCCGCATTTGATGCATTTTTCCTGATCAATATAGGATTTTCCGTTTACCATAGAAATAGCGCCTTTGGGGCAGACCTGCATACAGGGATGCGCCATGCAGCCCCGGCACATATTGGTGACAATATATTTGTTCGGGGGACAGGCTGCACAAGCGGAGGGGATAACCTGCATCAGAGGCGGTTCATAATATTTTTCATCAATATTGCTTGCTTCCAGTCCGTCAGTAAGGTGCACGGCTTTATTTTCAGGCCGCAGAGAAAGCCCCATGGCCAGGCGGATACGCTCGCTGGCTACCGCGCGTTCCCGGTAAATGCTGTCGCGGTATTTCGCCCGTTCCTGTACAATTTCATAGGGAACAGATTCAATATCGTGGATCAGTGTCTCATCGGAAGATTCAAAACCGATTCTTGCAACTGCCTTGAACACTTTGTGCCGGATCCGCTTTACAGGAGTGTCTAAATTTCTCATTGCTATTCTCCTTTTCTATATGAATATATCACTGTTTTCTGATTTCATCATAATGGAAATAAATATCAAAATCAATATTTCCCATGTATTTTTTCACACACACAGTGAATTCTGCTGAATTTTCTGCAATACTAATAAAGCAAAAAGCAGGAGAAAAAATTTTCCGGAGGTTTTGCGGAAATAAAACAAATGGGAGACTCAGAATGTCAGCGAAGAATTATCAAAGTGAAAATCATAGCGATAACTGAGAGGATTCCTTGTAAATTAGAGAAATATAATTTGTATTATCTACAATTTACAGAAAAATAGAAACATATTGCTTGTGAAAAGTGTCTGTTTCATGTATAATTACAACATAACTACATAGCTATAGTGACGAAAAATATGAAAAAAGCAAGAAAAATAATCATTAAGGAGGAAAGTAAATGTTAGACCAGTCTTATTACAGGAAGACAGACGAGATTATCGAACATTACGGCCGCAGGCCTGCGTCTCTTATTCCCATTATGCAGGACATCCAGGCAGAGTATCGTTATCTTCCGGGAGAACTTCTTACCTATGTGGCATCACAGATTGGGGTAACGGAAGCAAAAGCTTTCAGTGTGGCGACATTTTATGAGAACTTTTCATTTGAACCGAAAGGGAAATATATTATTAAAGTATGTGACGGAACAGCCTGTCATGTGCGCAAATCTATGCCGGTGAAGGAAGCTCTGATGAAGGAACTCGGATTAAGCCATAAAAAGCACACCACAGACGATATGATGTTTACGGTGGAAACCGTTTCCTGTCTGGGAGCATGCGGATTGGCTCCGACGCTTACTGTAAACGATGAAGTACATCCGAAAATGACGCCGGAGAAGGCGGTGGATCTGCTGGAAGAATTGAGAGGTGAGAAAGTATGAAAATAATGTCAAAAGAGGATTTGTTAGGCCGGCAGAAAGAGGTTCAGAATGCCCTTACTACCTATACCTGCCGTATTCTTGTCTGCTCCGGCACCGGATGTATGGCATCGGGAGCTCAGATAATTTACGATGAGATGAAGAAGCTCTGTGAAGATCTGGACGGCGTTCAGGTGGAAATGCAGAAAGATGTTCCTCACCTGGGTGTGGTGAGGACCGGCTGCCAGGGCCTGTGCGAACTTGGCCCCCTGATGAGAATTGAGCCTTATGATTATCAGTATGTACATGTACAGCCGGAAGACTGCCGCGAGATCGTAGAGCGCACCGTCCTTCAGGGACAGCCGGTAGAGCGCCTGTTTTACCGGGAAGAGGAAAAAGTCTGTCCGCATCCGGACGATATTCCGTTCCTGAACCAGCAGACAAGGATTGTTCTGGAAAACTGCGGAAAAATAGATGCGGAGTCCATTGACGAGTATATAGCGGCAGGCGGATTCCAGGCGCTTGCGAAAGCACTGTTTGATATGACTCCCCAGGAAGTAATCGATGAAGTATCCAAATCCGGCCTCCGGGGCCGCGGCGGAGCAGGGTTCCCGGCAGGCAAGAAGTGGTCTCAGGTGGCCCGCCAGGAGGAAAAAGTCCGCTATGTGGTGTGCAATGGAGACGAGGGAGACCCGGGAGCCTTTATGGACGGCTCTGTTATGGAGGGTGATCCATATAAGATGATCGAGGGTATGATTATTGCGGCCTATGCGGTAGGCGCTGAGAACGGATATATTTATGTCCGTGCAGAATATCCTCTCTCTGTGAAAAGACTTCGCATGGCGATGGATCAGGCGGAAAAATACGGGATCCTCGGTGAAAACATTCTTGGTTCCGGCGTGAATTTCCATTTACATATCAACCGCGGCGCGGGAGCTTTTGTCTGCGGAGAAGGCTCCGCGCTTACAGCTTCCATCGAAGGAAACCGGGGAATGCCCCGTGTAAAACCGCCCCGTACTGTAGAGAAGGGCCTTTGGGGAAAGCCGACAGTTTTGAACAATGTAGAAACCTATGCCAATGTTCCGAAGATTATTCTTCAGGGAGCCGACTGGTTCCGTACCATCGGCACAGAGGGGAGCCCGGGAACGAAAACCTTCTCTCTGACAGGGTCTATTGAAAACACAGGACTGATAGAGGTTCCAATGGGAACCAGTCTCCGCCATATTATTTATGATATCGGCGGCGGACTGAAGAGCGGAGCCGCTTTTAAGGGCGTACAGATCGGCGGACCGTCCGGCGGCTGTCTGGTGGAGGATCAGCTGGATATTCCCCTTGACTTTGACTCTGTGAAAAAGCT
>DWYN01000146.1 GCA_019118645.1 Candidatus Blautia excrementipullorum
CTGTTGGCTCATCAGCAAGTAAGATGGCCGGGCGATAGATCAAAGAACGGGCAATGGCCGCGCGCTGCTGCTGCCCGCCCGATAATTGGCCGGGAAGAGAATCCAGCTTATCTTCAATACCCAGCGAACGGACAATCTGATCAAAATATGCCTGATTGGGTTTCCGCTTATCTAACATGAGCGGCATAAGGATATTTTTTCGGACGGTAAGCGTTGGAATCAAATTATAAAACTGATAGACCAGCCCCACTTTTCTGCGCCTGAAAATCGCCGCCTGCGTTGGGTTCATCTTGGATATATCCGTTCCTTCTATCACTACTTTTCCCTCGGTGGGCTTATCCACACTGCCTAAAATATGCAGCAGAGTAGATTTCCCGGAACCAGACGCCCCTACGATTGCCGCAAATTCTCCTTTTTGGACAGAGAGGTTAATATGATCCAGCGCCACGACCTGATTGTTTCCAGAGCCATACACTTTTCGTACATTTTCACATCTTAGTATTTCCATGCCGCTTTCTCCTTTCCGCTGTTTGCCGTGTATTCCACGGCATGAAGGCATATCCGCAGGGTGTTTCTGCACTGCGGTTTATCCTGCGTACAGTATAGCAAAGTAAAGTGACATCTCAGTGACTGTACAGCCTTATTTCAAAACACGCGCCGCCATTTCGCCGATTATAAGCGGCAATCGTCCCGTTCTGCAACTCAAAGATAGAACGGGCAAGCGCCAGACCAATCCCGATACCATTTCCTGCTGCGCGCCTGCCACGATAAAAGCGGTCAAAAAGATGCGGCAAGTCCTCTGCATCAAAACCTGTCCCATCATCCCATATCTGAATTTCTGCATAAAGAGGATTGCCTGCATAATCACAGTGGACAATCCCGCCGGGCTTTGAGTGTTCCATGCAGTTTTTCATTAAATTGATGAAGGCTTCCATTGTCCATTCCAGGTCACCGAAAAATTCAATACAGCCGTTTTCTGGTATCTCGATGGAAATATGATTTTCCCGCAGGATATCATACAGATTTTCCGCCGCCAGATTGAGGGCCGTATAAAGATCAACTCTTTCGTGCTTTAACAGCAGCGTCCCGGCATCAATTTTAGATAGCATAAGCAGGGATTCTTCCAGACGGTTCAGCCGATCCAACTGCTTTTCAGTCTGATTGGCATATTCATTGACGGTTTCCTTCTTCATAAGCTGTAAAGACAGGAAGGCTGCGGTAATCGGCGTTTTTAACTGGTGTGCAATATTTGCCAGGTTCTCGGCGAAGTTTTTCCTTGCGGAAACGGCTGCTTCTCTGGTCTGATAGAGCGCTGTAACGGTTTTGTATATCTCGTCCTGCAGTCTGGAAAAATCGTCTTCCTGCATCTGCATCAGGGTTTTTCCTGTTCCTGTGTTGATCTGCTCCAAATATTCAGTTAAATCAGCAATACGTTTTTGGCTGCGCCTGCGGAACAGCCATGCCGCTAAAGCAAACGCTCCTGAAACGATAAGAAACAACATGGCAGGAAGAAGTAAAGTATACGTTGGAAGCTCTTTGCAAAATTCCCCTGCACGATAGCCATACTTCCCCAAATAATTATTTCGCGTTATTTCCGGTTCGGCCAACGAATGATACTCTTTTAAGCTGGACAATAACTGCGGTTCGGCTTCAGGGGAATTTTTCATAATGATTTCGCAGAATGCGGAAATATGTTGATAGGCTGTCTGGCGATAGGTATGATAAAACAATGTGGTTGTAAAAATTATACCCAGTAAGAGAACTGCAACCGGAAAAAGCAGCAGAATCCCCTGTTTTTTTCTTTCACTCATTTCGTATCCTCCATGCGGTAGCCAAAACTTCGGATTGTTTTCAGACAGAGCGGATGATTCAGCTTTTCTCTTAACCGCTTCACAGTAACCGTCAGCGTATTGTCATTGACATAGTTCCCGCTGCTGTCCCAAACCTGTTCCAGAAGTTGTCTTCTGGTGACAGTTTTCCCCTTGTTTTCCAAGAGCAGCAGTAGAAGCTGGTATTCCAACTGGCTGACAACAACCTCCTGCTGCTGATAATAAACGGCAGCTTTTTCTTTATCCAGCATCAAGTCATCGCAAAACAATTTCATTGCTTCTGAACGCTTTGCTCTGCGAAGCAGTGCCAGAATACGCGAGTGCAGAACGGCAAGGTCGAAAGGTTTTACCACATAATCATCGGCACCATTCTGAAAACCACTGACAATATCGCAGGAGTCTCCGCGAACCGTCAGATAGATAACGGGCAAATCGTTCCATCTAGCCCGAATCCAGCAGCACAATTCGTTTCCCTGGCCATCCGGCATATTCCAATCCAGCAAAATAATGGCAGGCAAATGGCTGATCAATGTTTTTTTAATATCTGCAATCGCACCAAAAACGATTACCTTGCAGTTTTTCTGTTCCAGGTATTCTTTAACGGATTTGGCAATGATTTCATCATCTTCCGCGTAATAAACCTCAATCACAATGTTTTTCTCCCTTCTGACGAGCAGATTTCCTCCTGCCATCTAATAGCTTTTTCGCGCTTTTGGAAACCGGCCGCAAATAAGATTTTTCACGAAAAGCCGGGGTAACTAAAATATAAGGTTTTCGGTTTCACCGTCTGAAATTTCCATGCCGAAAACACATGATAAAATATGAAACATAAGTATTAGACAAAAAATCAGACCCTGTGCAATAATATATTACAGATAGTTAAACTTTACTACAGGTCGAGGCAAATTACAATCAGGAGGAAACAGATATGCCGAAAAACAAGTATTGCGTGGCGGGAGTTCTGGCTGCGGCTATGTTTTTAATGAACTCTGATAAGGCAGGATTGTCTGTGAATGCAGCAGTGGTAAAGAATGCCTCCTTGGATTCAGATGAGGCTTCTGAAGAAAAGAATACGAAAACAACGAGAATTACTCTGGACTATGATCAGGTTTTTATGGAAGTAAATCGGAGGAAGGCATTTTGTTTGGCGACAGTCATAAAGGTATTTTTATTGGCAGTGATCTGTATATTCTGAATGGAACCGTGCATGTTGACAGTTTTGATTATTCTATTTATATAGAAAACAATATGAAATTTACAGGAGGACATTTAAATCTGCAGGCTGGAACTGCAGAAAAAGTTTTTACGGACAGTCTGAAAATATAAACAATTGTCAGAGGGGGCGCAGAAACATGATTCATAAAATCAGCGAAAAATCAAAAAACGAAGCAGAAATCAACAGCAGTCTCTGGATTTCGGAAGGGCAAAAATGCCTTCTGTTTCATTCAGAACCGGGATATAAAAAAATCATAATCCAGAATTCGGATGAAATGTGGGACTGCATCAGACATTTTGTCAATACGGGCTATAAAGTCGGGTAAGCGTATCCTGAACGGAAGATCAGATTCCGTCAGAAGGCGGAATTTGAGCAGGACGGATGGGCAGACTTCATCCATACAGAAAATGTATGAGTAAAGATAAAAAGAGGGTATTAGACATCAGAAGGCATTCCATTTATAATCAAATCAATATCTGAACAATAAAAATCCGTATCCTTTGGCGGATAGGACAGGAGGTATTATGAAGAAAATTCTTGCTTATTTACTTGCCGGCACATTGATTTTTTCGTTTACACTGTGCGGGAGTGCAGTCAGACAGGCAGAAGCAGCTTCCGAAGATGCAGCAGCGTCAGAATCCGAAACCGAAGATTCTGCTTCTCAGACAAACAGCGTTCTGGTCGCGTATTTTTCCTGGGCAGACAATGCTGTTTTGGCGGATGATGTGGATGCGGTAGCATCTCCCAGCGTAATTCCGCCTGGAAATGTGCAGCAGCTGGCGGGGTGGGTACAGGAGGAAACGGGCGGTTTGGCCAGAAGTGTAGAGATTATTACGGAGACGGCTCCCGACGCCGTGATTTCGGATGATATTTTTGATTGTTATGAGGAAGATGCTTCTTCTTCGGAAGATGCCATCCGGGACTGGGTAAATGGTTTGGGATATTCTCATCCGTCAGAAACAGAGACGGATTCCCAAGCAGCGGAACAACGACAAATTTCCGTACAGTTCGGAGAAAATACGGTTGTTTATGAACTAAACGATGGAACTGCCGCTGACTCGCTCTGTGAGCAGCTGCCCCTTACCATCGAGGTGGAGGATTACAGCACCAACGAGAAGATTTTTTACCCGCCTCAAGCACTGGATACCAGCGATTCACCAACAGCGCAAGCGGGTGCGGGGACGCTGGCTTATTATGAGCCATGGGGCGATGTAGTGTTTTTTTACGGTGATTACAATGAAAATCCATCCCTGTTTGAACTGGGGCAGATTGTTTCCGGTGGGGAACTGGTTAGTGAGATGTCCGGAACGATTACCATTGAAGCTTTAGAATAAATGAATACGTCGAAAAAATGAAATTGGAGGAGACGAAAATGGAACTTAAAACATTGCCGAAAATCGCGCTGGGCGCATGGGCCTGGGGAAACGATGGAACTTTTGGCGGGAAGCTGACCGATGCGGATCTGCGTCCGGTATTTGACGCGGCAATAAAAGCCGGCCTTAATCTCTGGGATACCGCTTACGCCTACGGCATGGGCGCTTCCGAGAAAGTACTGGGTGAGTTTCTGCGCACGGTGTCCCGTGACAGCTATCTCATCTCGGATAAATTCACACCCCAGTGCGCGGATCCCAATGCGGAAAACGCGGTCATCGCTCTGTATGAAACCAGTGCGAAACTGCTGGGTACTGACTACATGGATGTCTATTGGATTCACAACCCTGTGGGCGCGCCGGAATGGACCCGTAAATTAATTCCCCTGGCCAAGACCGGCAAGATCGGACGCATCGGTCTCTCTAACCATAACCTGGCGGAGATCAAAGAAGCCGCTGCCATCCTGGAGGCTGAGGGACTGAAGATTTCCGCAATTCAGAACCATTACAGTCTGCTGAACCGTTCTTCTGAAACCTCTGGTATTCTGGATTACTGCAGGGAAAACGGCATCACATTTTTCTCTTACATGGTGCTGGAGCAGGGCGCACTGTCCGGCAAGTATGATACAAAGCATCCTTTCCCGGCAGATTCTGATCGGGGAGCAGTGTACAACCCTATGCTGCCGCAACTGGAAAAGCTGAACGCCGGCCTGAAAGAAATCGCGGATAAACACGGTGTGGCCGTTGCCCAGCTGCCAGTGGCCTGGGCCATCGCCAAGGGCACCCTGCCCATCATCGGTGTGACCAAAGTGTATCAGGTGGAGGACGCCGCAAAAGCTGCTGCTCTGGAGCTGTCTGACAATGAGATAGACGCCATGGAACGGCTGGCCGGCGAGACGCCGTTAAATGTAATCCGCTACTGGGAGAAGGAAATGAAGTAAGGAGGATCAGTCAATGAAGATTGTTGTATTAGAGGGAAGTCCCAACAAAAAAGGCTCTACCCACATTCTGGCGGACTGTTTCCGCCAGGGCGCGGAGGGAGCAGGGCACACTGTAGAGATGATTGATGTGGCCCACGCCAATATCCATCCCTGCACCGGATGTATACACTGCGGCTATGAAGGCCCCTGTGTGCAGAAGGACGATGTGGAATCCATCCGGAGGAAGATTCTGGATGCCGATATGATAGTGTTCGCCACACCTCTGTATTACTACGGCATGTCCGCCCAGCTGAAAACCATGATCGACCGCTTCTGTGCCTTCAACAGCTCGATTCAGCGCAAGCACATGAAGTCCGCCCTGCTGACCGTTGCATGGAACAGCGATGACTGGACCTTTGAGGCCCTGGAAGCCCACTACAAGACGCTGGTTCGGTACTTGAATCTCACGGACATGGGGATGGTGCTGGGGTACGGCTGCGGCACACCTTCCATGACGGAACACTCCGAATTTCCCCAGCAGGCGTACAATCTGGGAAACCGGTTGAAATAAGGAGGGGTACCGGAAGCAGCTGGAAAAAGAATTTGGCCGCGAGTACCGCAAGGAGCATGGAGCTGCCGGAAGAGGCATTTTATGTGTTCTTAAAGGAAAACTCCCTGGATAATCTGGGGCTAACCTACCTGGATTTATATTTGATCCACATGGCCTTTGGAGATTACTATGGCTCCTGGCGCGCGCTGGAAGAATTGTATCAGGAGGGCAGAATCCGTGCCATCGGCGTGTACAATTTCCTTCCGGATCGTTTGATCGACCTGTGCTACAATGCAAAAATCCGGCCCCAGATCAACCAGAATAAAAGCTCACTTTTCAAACTTCGTAAAAAATCCGGCGGAGGCCAGCCCGATCAAGCACACAAACAAACCGCTTGGAATCAGTACCCAATAGACGCTGCCCGCAAACTGGTCGAACAAGGCTCCGTAAACCATCTGTCCTATCGGTTGCGCACACATAGAGAGCGTAAAAACATAGGACATTACCTTGCCCATCAGATGATCCGGCGTCCGTTCCTGTATGATGGAAATGGCATAGGTGGAAAACAAACTACATCCAAGCTGGCAGGCGCAGAACATTACCAGCAGAATCAGATAACGGGTAAAAGCACTTACCGGCGGCAGAAAAGCAATACCGCACGGAAGGAGGCAGATCCCAAAGGATACTAAAACTATGGCAAGATGGCGCACCCGCAGCTTTTTTGCTAATACCACGACACACAGACTTCCCAAAATAGACGCAACACCCATTGCACTTTCCGCAATGCCATAATGGGTAGCTGAAAGTCCCAGCACGGTGCGTACCAAATAGGGAAAACCTACCATAGCAGTGCCCGCTACAAACAAGCTCACGGCCGCTGCCAACAGAAGAAGTTTCAGAATACCGGGCTGTTCCCGGCGCAAAAAATGCATACTGACAGAGAAATCTTCTTTGATGATTGCGCCAATCCCCATGTTTTGTTCGGGCTTTTTGTAATTAAGCCGGATAAAGCATTCGAGCAGTGCAGTTACAAAGAAGCATGCTACCGCTGCATAAAATACCGGACGGATTCCAAACGCGGTATAAAATACACTGCCCAAAAACGGGGTAATCAAGGAAGCAATCGAAGCCACCTGATTGACGACAGCATTCCCTTTTACGATGTTATCTCCGGACATCATTTGCGGGACGCAGGCTTGCATGGTGGGCGATTCAAAAGCACTCAATACCGACAAAATAATCAACAATGCGCCGATGACGAAAATATCCTGTCCGAGTGCCATCGCAAAGCTGGCAATCAGTACAGACAGCCCGGAAAGAGTATCCAGCGCGACCATGATATTGCGGCGGTTTGCCCGATCTGCGAGGATTCCGCCAAAAGGAGACAGCAAGATCGTAGGGAGCATAGCCAGTGCCAACAGTCCTGCAAAAATAGAAGCGGATCCGGTTTGCTCCAATACATACATGGATAGGGCAAATTTTAGTGTGTAATTTCCAATCAGGGAGCTAATCTGTCCTAAAATCAAAAAAGTAAAATTACGGGTAAAAAGTTTCTTCTTCATTTTTTTCCTTTCGATACCGGACGAACGAATGTATATCTCTAAAATAAAATTGCCTTGCGGCAACTTTATTTTTCGTCTGGCATTTTTTCAAAAAATGCTTCCACCAAAGCATAGATAGAATCGTCCATAAGCGGCACACCCATCTTTTCCAGCATATCACCAAGAAAATGGAACTTGCGCTTCATTCCCTCTTTATCCGCCGGAAACACAGATGGCAGCAGCCATAAGCTGGTGAGCAATGGCATGAGTTCAGCAATTTCTTTGGCATACTCAGTATGCAAAGAGCCATCCCTGTTTCCCTCATCCAGAAGTTCTTGATAATATGGGGTTAGAATACGCCGGTTGGATTCAATCATCTCTACCAGAAGCCGGGGATTCCTTGTGAGAGGAATAGATTGTATTGTCATACTGGTCCGTTCTTCGTCCGATTGATTCAGCCGGATGGCCTCACGCAGCTTTTGCAGACCGTTCAAATCTGAACGCTTTCGAACTTTCTCAAAGGGATTATTTGCAGAAAACATCCGGTCGCCCACTGCATCCATAATTTCTTCTTTTGATTTGAAATGATGATAGACAGCTCCTTTCGATAAGCCATCCAAATGATCTACAATATCTTGAATGGTGGTGTTGTCATACCCTTTTTCTAAAAATAGCCGCTGGGCCACATCAAGAATTTTTTCCACAGTCACTTCCGGGTATTTGTTCCGTGCCATATAACTTCCCCCTTTCTTTAACATACGATTGGTATGTATTTATGATATAGGATAGATGGGCTTTTGTCAAGATACATTCGGTTGGTATTATTCATCTTTGAGTTTGACAGCCTAATTACGAGCAACAGATCCCTTGGGGAAACGGGACGAAATCGTTGCATTTAGAATTTCAACTGACCGCTGGTATGGGCTTTTTTATGAACTATACGAAAAATACATTGATAACAATGAACGATAAGCATTTTACATGAAGCGAACAATCCACTATACTGGCTACAGAAGAAAACAATGATTTGAAAAGGAGTTCGTAATAATGACCGAATATGAAAAGAAACAAAGAGGTGAGATTTACGATGCCCGTGATCCGGAATTGCGGAAACAGCAAAATCACGCCAAAAATCTGATGCGACAGTATAACAATATTTCTGCGGAGAATACTGAAGAACGAAGTCGTGTCCTGAAAGAACTTCTGGGAACGTTTGGAAAGAATGCCCGTGTAAACCAGCCTATCTATGTGGATTATGGCTATAACATTCATCTAGGAAATAACAGTTTCCTCAATATGCACTGCACCCTGCTGGACACTGCGCCCATCGTCATCGGAGAGTGCACCATGGTAGGGCCGGATGTGAAGATCTATACTGCGGTTCATGCCCTGGACGGGGCAAAGCGCTTCTGGCAGGAATCTGATGGAACTGCGGCGGTGAAAACGCAGACGATGCCGGTACACATCGGCAGTTATACATGGATTGGAGGGGGCAGTGTTATCCTTCCGGGCGTCACCATCGGGGATAACGTAGTGATCGGCGCGGGCAGCGTGGTGACTGAGTCCATTCCGGATCATGCCATCGCCTGCGGGAATCCATGCAAAGTTCTAAAATGGAATCCGCCGCTGAATATTAAGTAATTCATGACAGTATGTCTTTCGCCCGGCTTCTGCATATGGCCTCTTCCTACTGGGGCTTTGTTCTTATGGCCCTTCATCTGGGACTTCACTGGGGAATGTTTATGAGAATCGCGAAAAGGACATTCAAGCTGAAGAAGTTTTCCCGTGTGCGCAGGATTCTGCTCCCCATCTTTGGCGCTGGGATCGCGGTTTACGGTTTGATTGTATTCATCCAGCGGGATTTGCTCACTTATATGCTGGTGCGTACCCAGTTTGTATTCCTGGATTTTGGCGAATCCATACCACTTTTCTATCTGGATTATCTTGCAATCATGGGAATATTTATTTTTCTGGCTTATTATATTTCTAAGCTGCTGAAGAAAGTGTCAGGGAAACAGAAATTGATTGAGTCATAGAATACGAGGAGATACGAATAAGAAGATTATAAAGCAATATATTATATAATCCCATTTTTGACAGTTATGAGAGAATATGGATGGATTGCAAAGTACTCATCCATCAATGGCAAAGTCTGCAGCGTTGCGCTCCATCATGATAGCAAAAGGATTAGAAGAAATCATAGATATGCGCGAAACGCAATTAAAAGAATTTACATCTAAATTAATGGAAATGGTAAAATTTGAAAAAAAGTTAAATAAAAAAAAGGAAAAGCAAATTGAGGATGAAATAATAAATTTTTTGGAAAATAAAGGGATGATATGTGAAGTACCAGATCTTCTTGAATGTGATATTAATTACTATACTTCAGGCATTCAGTTGAAAGCGTATCGAAGTCAGGAAGATATATATTGTAGAATCAAAGAAGAATTAAGAGCTGAAATATTGGGTAATGAAACGATAAGTATTGAATATGCAGCTTTGCTGTGGTTGCTCCGAGAGAGTGGCTGTATTCATGACTTCTTTTCAGCGACAGAGCAAAACTATGTTCAGTCAAGAATGACGGAATTGTCCGCTAAGAATGCTATAAATCAAATTTTATGGAAGACAGAATGTCATGGCGTTTTAGAAGAACTATCTAGCCGCCTTTTAAAGGTAAAGAAAAATTTATTTTCTAATCCCTATCTAGAAGGAGTCAATTTGGTATTTCCATTCTTACAAAGACGAAATGCTGTGTTCATTGACTTTGTGATTTTAGGTACAAATGTAAAAGAACGGAGAGAGGAAACAATAAGGTTCTTAAGGGAGCGGGGACATAAAGTACGGGAAATTGAGTTGGAAAATGAAACAATACTAAAGATAGATAATGCATATTATCGTATTTTTCCATACGTAAAACGTGTATACAAATTACCAGTTCAAGGAATTAATCTTGTACCCGTATATTGGCAATAATATTTTTATGTAAAGTATCTGATGTTTCAGCAGCATATTGTTTTGTCTGCAAATAGATGCAGCCGTAGTTTCTGAAATTTAGAACCTGCGGCTTTTTTATATACACAGAAAGGAGTCGATATCTGGTGGAAGTATTCTGAGTAGAATGCAACAAAGGTTATACTGTTGGGCCGAACTACCATCTGTGTGACAGAAATATCGCTGAAATTTAAAGGACTTTTTCTTCGAATATCTGTAAAATGAAGATATTTTACAAGCCTTTTGGACTTTTGGATGCTACAATGAAGAAAGTCCAAGGAGGAAAAGCACATGAAGAAAGAAACAAGAACGGTGGTCTACGATGATGAACGCATTTATTTGGACCAGATCTGCCGCTGTGCGAATTTGAGTAAATCTACCCTGCTTCGTGCTTTTACGAAGTCAAAAGGCGTTACTCCTTACCGTTATCTTGAGACAATCCGTATCGGTGCGGCAAAAAAGCTTCTGGAACAGGGCATTGCCCCCGTTAAGGCAGCCATTCAAACCGGATTTTCTGATCAGAGTCATTTTACAAATTATTTTAACAGTTTTATCGGGCTGTCACCCGGCGCTTACAGGGAGATATTTTTGAAAAAAGAATCAGGAGGAGAACAGCATGAAGCAAAATAATGCAACTGGTCACCTATTTGCTCTGGCTACGATCCTTATTTGGGGTACTACGTTCATTTCAACCAAGGTGCTGCTGGTAGATTTTTAGCCGGCAGAAATTTTATTTTTTCGCTTTATTATAGGACTGCTTGCTCTATTTGTTGTCTATCCCCGCCGGATGAAGGGGACAACGATCAGACAGGAATTTACCTTTGGGGCTGCAGGTTTATGTGGGGTATGCCTCTATTATTTATTGGAAAATATCGCGCTGACCTATACGATGGCTTCCAATGTGGGTGTGATCATCTCAGTGGCTCCATTTTTTACAGCAATTTTATCGCACCTGTTTCTGAAGCAGGACGAAAAGCTGCGGGTCAATTTCTTCATCGGGTTTATTGTCGCAATGGCTGGAATTGCTCTGATCAGCTTTAACGGCTCCACTTTGCAGCTCAATCCTTTGGGCGACTTGCTGGCGCTTTTGGCTGCATTTTTATGGGCCTGCTATTCCATTTTAACGAGGAAAATCAGCCGGTTTGGCTATAATACGATTTTGACAACCAGGCGATTGTTTTTTTATGGCATCCTTTTTATGATACCGTCGCTGTTTTTGTTTGATTTCAAATTGGACTTGGGGAGGTTCACAAATGTGACATATCTGCTGAACATTTTTTTCTTAGGACTGGGAGCTTCTGCGCTCTGCTTTGTCACATGGAATTTTGCTGTGAAGCTGCTGGGTGCAGTTAAGACCAGCATTTACATTTATTTGGTACCTGTTATCACTGTAGCTACTTCTGTACTGATCCTGCATGAGCCGTTTACATGGATGACCGGGGCCGGGACAGTTCTGACTCTGGCAGGGCTGCTTCTCTCCGAGAGCAAACTATTTAAGAAAGAGGAAAATCATAATGGACTTACAAAATGAAAAGCTGCATCACCCGGCCCTTCCACAGGGCAAAAGCAAAATGGGATGCATAAATGAATGAATAATATTCATTGACATTCCAGAAAAACCTGCTATACTTATAAAGTGAAAGGAGGAACGAGGTATGCGGATTACGAAAGAGCCGGAAGAGCGCAAACAGGAGATCTTTGATGCCGCCCTCAAACTATTTGGTGAGAAGGGCTATGAAAAAACCACGATTACGGATATTGCCAAATCCATTGGAGTAGCTCAGGGGCTTTGCTACCGTTATTTCCCTTCCAAAGAAGTATTGTTTGACAGCGCGATTGAGCAGTATGCGGACATATTGGCAGCTCAGTTTGTCAAGACGGCTGAACACACTCATATGCCATTAAAACAATTCATTGAGGAGATGCCGTTGAATGTAGAAGATCAAAATACAAAATATTACGCAGTCTTCCATGGTCCGCAGAATAGAAAGTTCCATAACCAGCTTTCTCTCAAAACCTGTGAAAAACTTGTGCCAGTGATCGAAAAAATGCTGCAGAAAGCCCGTGAAAATGGAGAAATCCAGCTTGAGGACTTGAAAACGGCGGCAATGTTCTGCGTTTATGGGCAGCTTGGCATTCTGCTGAACGATGATATGGACCAGAGGGAAAAGACAAACCGGATTCGTAAATTTCTTATTTACGTGCTCCGTCTTTAAACCCCTGCTCATGGCGGGGGAATTTTAATGGCCTGCAAATGAATAATGTTCATTCATTTGCAGAGACGTGTATCTATTTTAAATCAGTGAAACTTGTTAGAGTAGAAAGGGTGTAAGATGATGAAGAAAATTGATTTTATCGGCGGCAATACAAGACATTGTCTGCTGGCAATGGCGCTGCCAATGGTTGCGGCCATGTTTTTGAATATGATGTATAATCTGGTGGACAGTCTTTGGATCGGCAACTTACTGGGGGAGACCGCGTATGCTGCCTTAACAAATTCCACACCGATTATTTTAATTTTGACATCAGTTGCCATGGGAGCCACAAACGGTGTATCCATTTTGCTTTCTCAGGCCATTGGCTCTAAAGATGAGAAGCGAACGGAAAGCTTAATAGCCACTTCTTTTTGTGCGGCTGTCATATTTTCTGTCGGAGTGACGGTCATACTGGAGATTCTGCTTCCGGCGATCTTAAATATTTTAAACACTCCGGCTGAAACTTACGATATGGCATATAGCTATTTATCTATTTATGTGTTAGGTTATCTCGCAATTTATTTATATTGTTATTTTGCCGCAGTGCTGCGCAGCTTTGGAAACTCTATGTTTCAGGCCGTTGCGATGCTGACGACAACCATATTAAATGCGATTCTTGATCCTGTTTTCATTCATTTTATCGGATTCAACGGCGCAGCGATAGCCACGGTATTGTCAGAAGCAATCTGCCTTGTGTTTATGCTGGTCTATATCAAAAAGAAGAGACTGTTTACATTTAAAATTTCCGATTTTGATAAAACGGATATAGGGTTGCTGATTCAGAAAGCCGTTCCTTCTGTGATTCAGCAAAGCATACCGGCGATCAGTACAACGTTCCTTACGGCGCTCGTCAGTACATACAGCATCACAGCTATTGCGGCTTATGGGGTTACAGGAAAACTGGAGATCATTGTTTTTTATCCGGCCATGGCTCTGAATATGGTCCTGACAACGATTATTGGCCAGTGTGTCGGCGGGAACCGGTATGACCGGGCAGGAGATTATCTGAAATGCGGTCTGAAATATGGATGCGGCCTGCTGGTTATTCTTTCTGTGTTGGTTGTTGGTTTTTCCAGACAGCTTTCAGGACTGTTTGTCAGAAGCGATGAAGTGGCAGAGATTGTAGGCACCTATTTTCTGATTGTCGGCATTGGGTATATTTTTAATACGGTCACAAACTGTTATCTGGGGTCGCTCAATGGTTTGGGAAAGCCTTCTAAAAGTATGTTTTTAATGGTTTTCTACTATGTTATCGTAAGGATGCCCCTTGCCTATTTATTGTCCCATTTGAATTTGGGCCTTGATGGAATCTGGTTTGCAGTTTTAATCAGTCATGTTGTTGCCAGTATCGCAGCCGCATTAACAGGAACTGCGTATTTGAAAAAATAAAACAGGTCATGGCTCGACAGGAGATTAAAACTTTTATAAGGTTCGGAAAAAATCCGGAAAAAATCCGGAAAAATAATACGCCTTGGCACGCACGGTGAGGACTATGGAAGCTGGATGTCAAATCCGGACATAAGCTGGTACGCATAAGGAACTTATGAAACAGGAAGGTACTTATAAAAAATTCATTCAAATCCGCGAACAAGCATCATTTTAGAAAGATTTTGCGAATGCCCGGCCACATATAAAAGCAGCAGCCACTCCAGGACTTTTACCATAATCATGGGATAGTTTTCCTTCTGACAAGCTTCTTTTAACTGCCGCATTATGCGATGGACTTGTTCCTCAGCCTGTGTAACACAGGAGCGCCCTCCAGGGCAATATTTATCCTGCAGATCTGAAATCCGGAACAATACTTTTTGAAATAACGTGGGAGGCTTTTTTTCTAATTCCTCTATGTCCAGAAACAGTTCCATTCCCTCGTAATAGCCGCCCGGATAGGAGAAGGACTTTTCTGCAGAATGAGTGTCCAGAGACAACTCTCCCCCGGATACAAAAGTAAAGGAACCATTGTCCAGTTCTACCTCACATCTGCCTTTTATACAGTAGTTCAATAAAAGCAGGCGGTGATTTTCAGATACAGGTGAGTTTGGCCGCTGAGACGCTTCAAGGCGGAAACTATGCGGCTATGTGGAACGCAGAACAAAAAATTTCAGCCTGATCGGAGGTGACAAATCACAATCTGTATCTCGGGAATTCATTTTTTATGAAATAGTATTGAATAATACGGATATAATGCGTATAATATAATAAAAACACATTATATCCGTAGAAAGGAGCGCGGCGATGAAGACAATTTTATACCACGGATCCCCTGAGATTATAAAAAAGCCCCTATATGGAAAGGGTAAACCATATAACGATTATGGCCGCGGATTTTACTGTACAGAGCATATGGAGCTGGCAAAAGAATGGGCGTGCAGCGAAAATATAGACGGATACTGCAATCAGTATGAGATTGACTTGAGCAAGCTGAAGGTGCTGAACTTGTCTGAATATACCATTCTGCACTGGCTGGCACTTCTTGTTACCTATCGCAAAATCCGTGTTTCCTCGCCTATTCAGAAACGTAGCATTGAATGGCTCCAAAAAAATTATTTGCTGGACCTTGCCGATTACGATGTGATCATTGGCTATCGCGCGGATGATTCCTATTTCTCATTTGCCAGAGCCTTTATCGGAAATGAAATATCGCTGAAACAGCTGTCTTACGCAATGCGTCTCGGGAAACTAGGTGAGCAGATCGTGCTGAAAAGCCCTGCAGCTTTTGGCGCGATCCAGTTTATTTCCTATGTGGGTGTAGACAATGCGGAGTACTACGCCAGGCGAAAGGCCCGTGACGATGAGGCAAGAGCAGCATATAGAGCAGAACTTGAAAATGACGACCTGAGTGGTCTGTATATGCGTGATATTTTAAGAGAGGAGTTGACACCAGATGACCCACGCTTATGATGAACAATATTTATCTGACGCTATGAATAATCTTGGTGAGATGATGGATTATGCGGTTAACACCTGTCATCTGGAGATCAATGAGTTTTTTGATATGTTCCTGGTAAGCGGTTTGGCTGTGCAGTTTGCCAAGGGAGTACCGAAATTTGTCTCCGGTATGTCAGGTGTAGAGCTTGCAATGGAGGTTGTGCGAAAGAGCGGTGCTGATATGGAGCTGCCTGATGCAGAGGCTGAGTATGACCGATCCCCGGAATACTGGTGCGGATGGATTGTGGCATTTTATCAGTGGTATACGGGTATCTCTTTCCGTGAAATTTCTCAGATTGTATCTATGACGGAAATTCGAAAGATGTATCCGACTCTTCATGAAGCCTCAGAACTTAAGTTTGTGGACACCGTCAATGCGATTGCCCGCAGAAAAAAGCTCCCTGCAAAGCTTAGGATGCTGCGAAAGGCGTGTGGATATTCCCAAAAGGAACTGGCGGAGAAGTCGGGAGTAAATCTCAGAACTCTCCAGGAATATGATAGCCGCGCGATGGATATTAACAAAGCGACCGGCGGCACCTTAACTGCTTTGTCAAAGGTATTGGGCTGCCAGGTTGAGGATTTGCTGGAGTACGATTATGCGGAAGTGACAGAGGAATAAGAACCTGAAAAGTCTCCCGGTACCAAGGGACTTATGCGGAGTTTGGTCGAGTGCGGCATCGCCGCGTTAGGCATTTGTTACTGGAACGTAGACGGACTGCCGAAAGAACTGGTCCGGGTGCCTGTCGACCCATTTGAAAAAGCGATCCTATGGCTGAAAAACAGGGGATATGAAAAGATTATCATGTATGGTATTTCAAAAGGTGCTGAACTGGCGCTGCTCTGCGCTTCCCTTATGCCGGATATCTGCGGCGTTGTTGCACTTTCCCGCACTGTATATGGGGAGGCATGCACGGGAATAAAAGCATGGCGTCGAAAACTTTTTCATCTGCCTCTGAATTTACATATAGGGGAAACGATTTTCCGTGTATGACAGCGCATCTGAAATATGGGTCGGCAATCCGGAACCTCATCCTCCACCGGCAGTTCGAGTTATCCTACATTTACGAAGAACCGCTGAAACATTTTGATGAGGATACAGCCATTCGCGTGGAGAACATCCAGGGAAACATTTTATTTATTTACGCAAAGGAAGATCTCATGTGGCCCAGCAAAGAGGCGGTGGCATATATGGTAAATCGCCTGGAAAAGCACCGGTTTGCATTCCGGGTGGATGTCCTGGAATATGAAAAAGCAAGCCACATTCTTGTTCCTTTAAATCCGCCTAAGCTGAAAATGTTTAAAATTGAGAGACAATATCCGGAAGATTGCCGGCATAGCCGTGAAGACGCTTTTCGTAAAACGGTGAAATGGATATTGGATATATGAGATACAGAAGGCTCCAGAAGGAGCCTTCCTGAGTTTTTTCGGATAGACTTTTGACAGATTCTCCTGCTACAGCTTCCACCCCGCAGCTTCTTTCCTCACTTCTAGGAAATCCCGATAGATTCCGGGCGTATCTTTGAGCTCTTCATGGGTTCCTTTCTGCACGATCCTTCCCTCGTCCAGTACGAGGATCTGGTCTGCTTTCTGTACGGTTTTGAGCCGGTGGGCGATCATCAGGATCGTCTTGTCGCGCATCAGTTCCTCCATGGCTTTCTGCAGTTTATCTTCGTTTTCCGGATCAACATTTGCCGTTGCCTCGTCGAAAATAATGATGGGAGCGTTTTTCAGCATTGCCCGGGCAATGGAGATACGTTGTTTTTCACCGCCGGACAGTGTGGCGCCGCCTTCCCCGATCACCGTGCTGTACCCGTCCGGCAGAGCGGAAATAAAATCATGACAGCAGGCTTTTCTGGACGCTTCGACTACCTGTTCATGGGTGGCATCGGGACGGCCAAATTTGATATTGTTCTCAATCGTGTCTGCGAAAAGATATACGTTCTGGAATACCATACTGATCTGGTCCATGAGGGATTCCAGCGTATACTCCCGGATATCTGTGCCGCCGATGCGGATCGAGCCGCTGTCCACATCCCAGAACCGGGCGATCAGACTGCACAGAGTGGTCTTTCCGGAACCGCTGGGGCCAATGACAGCAGTAGTGGTGCGATCTGGGATCGTTACGCTTACGTCTTTCAGGATCGGTCTTTTTTCGTAAGAAAAATTCACATGATCGAAAGAAATGCCATGCTTTTTGGGATATACCGCTTTTCCTGTGCTGTCCATTTCCTGGATCTCGTCGATCTGATCCGCATGGTCGATGGAACTTCCGACGACGCGCAGCAGGGATACGGCGCTTCCTGTTGACTGGATCTGCGAGAATACCATAAAGGAGATGATTACTGTCATCAGGGCATCGGAAAGCGTCATGCTCCCGTTCAGGCAGAAAATGATCCCGGCTCCCATGATCAGCACGGAAAACAGATGCAGGCTTAATTCCTGGGTGACCATATAAGGGGTGAAGAGGCGCTCGATATCGAGATTGCTCTTCCGGTTATATTCCAGTGCCTCCCTTATCCGGCGGTCGCCTTTCCCGGTCAGGTTAAAGGATTTGATCACGCTCATCCCCTGGATCTGTTCCAGGACTGCGTCCACAAGCTGCGCCTCGGATTCCTGGCGGCGGGGCGTAACCCGGGCGGATTTTTTCTCCATGGCGGAAGTGATGAGCAGGTAGAGTGCTGTGCCTGCAAGGGCAAGAAGACCGATGCGCCAGTCGAATCCGAACACGCAGAGGAGAAATACAAGGGAATTGATAAAACCGCTGAGGATGTTGACAAGCACGACAGGTCCATTACTTTCTACGACATCAAGTACGGTGGTGGAGATACCTGTGATCTCGCCAAGGCTCCTGGCATTAAAATATCCCATGGGAATCCGTTTCAGTTTGTCGCCGATGGCAATTCTTTTATTTGCAACCATGAAGTACCCCGCGTGTGTCTGCTGAAGCTGGGTGAAACGGTTGATGAGAGCCCTTCCGGCTATGCTGAATACAAGCAGCAGGAGAGCGGTCCACGCCGCATGGTATGTTCTGTCCCCGCCGGTAAGGGCGAGCACCACAAAATAGATTGCCGCGATCTGAAACATGTGGAATACTGCATAGAAGAAACCCCAGAAAATGGATTTGTTGATATTTTTCTGTTCATCTCCTGCAAACTGATAAAGTTTTTTCAATACTGCGATCATGCTGCGTCACCATCCTTTGCGCCGATATGTGCCTGCCACATTTCGTGGTACATTTCACTTTGTTTTAAGAGTTCCTCATGTGTTCCGGATGCAGAGATCCGTCCGTCTGCCACGACAAAGATCTGGTCTGCGTCCGTGATGGTAGAGAGGCGGTGGGCAATGACGATCACAGTCTTCCCTTTTACCAGTTTTGCCACAGCCTTCTGGACGACTGCCTCATTTTCGGGATCAATGTATGCGGTGGCCTCGTCGAGGATCACGATGGGCGCATCTTTCAGCATGGCCCGCGCGATGGCGATCCTCTGGCGTTCCCCGCCGGAGAGATGCGCACCTCCTCCGCCGACTACGGTATCGTAACCGTTCTCCAGTTTCCGTATAAAGGAATCACAGCCTGCGGCTGTTGCTGCGGCCTCGACTTCCGCATCGTCTGCTCCGGGTTTTCCCATGCGGATGTTTTCCCTTACCGATTCATTAAACAGATAGTTGTCCTGCGAGACGAACGCAGTCTGTTCATAAAGCTGGCGGAGAGGGATATCCTTCAAGTCATGTCCGCCCAGCGTGATCCTGCCTTTTTTCACATCCCAGAATCCTGCGATCAGCTTTGCGATCGTTGATTTCCCGCTGCCCGACGGACCGACAAACGCAGTCATGGTTCCGGCGGGGATGGACAGAGATATGTCATGCAGGATCTCCTGATCCGCGTGATAGCCGAAGGATACATGATCCAGCCGGATATCCTCAGAGCTGAAAGATACCGGCGTCAGACTGTGCTGCTGTTCTTCGCTGCTTAAGATGGAGTCAACTTCACCTACGATGGTCCCGACCTTTGCCAGACTGTCCACGAAATCCATGGCGGCAAGCAGAGGGCCGGCTATGCCGAGGGAGAGGATGATGACAGTAATAAAAGTCTCGATATCCAGAGAACCGCCCAGATACATGATCCAGCCCACGGGAAGAATAGTGATCAATGTTGTGGGCGCCAGTGTCCGTGAAATGGACACCGGGAGCTGGCAGCTCTTCATCCAGTGATAGAAGTAGGATGCGTTTGCCAGGACACGCTGAGAAAATTTCGCATAGGAATTCTTTCCCTGATTGAATGCCTTAATTACCTCAATACCGCCGATATACTCTACGATAGTGGAGTTCATTTCCTGCGTAACCTTGACGGACCCTTCATATTGTTTCCCGTAATTTGCCATCACTGCCATCATGAACGCCATGCCGACAGGAATGGAGACAAGAGAGAGCAGCGC
>DWYN01000147.1 GCA_019118645.1 Candidatus Blautia excrementipullorum
TATCTGTTTCCCTTGCCGCGTAAATATCTGCAAGCACGACATGATCCGCCAGAGCCAGCGCGCCGGCAAATTCCGGAAGAAGCGCTTTTGTGCGGGTATATGTATGAGGCTGGAATACACACCATATTTTCTTGTGGGGGTAATTGGTGGCAGCCCGGAGAGTCGCCTGAATTTCAGTGGGGTGGTGGGCGTAGTCGTCAATAATCGTAACCCCTCCCACAGTTCCTTTATACTGGAACCGGCGGTCCGTGCCGGTAAAGCTTTCCAGGCCGGCGGTGATTACCTTCCAGGAAAGTCCCAGAATACGCCCTGCGGCGATAGAGGCAAGCGCGTTGGATACGTTGTGGATTCCCGGCACCTTCAGGGAACAGGTGCCCAGAATAGCGCCCTGACAGCTCACAGTAAAGGATGCGTGGCCGTAAGAATCATAGGTGATGCCGGAAGCTGTGTAATCTGCGGGGCTGGTGAGTCCGTAAGTAATCACGCGGCAGGGCAGATCCCGGATGACAGCCTCGTATTCGGGGGTATCCGCGTTGATGATCAGAGTGCCGTCTGCAGGAAGAAGCTCTGCGAACTTCCGGAATGAACGGCGGATGTCGTCAATGTCTTTAAAAAAGTCCAGATGATCTGCGTCCATGTTCAGAATAATGCTGATCTTTGGGAAGAAGCTGAGAAAACTGTTGGTGTATTCGCAGGCTTCCGTAAGGAAAATTTCGGAATTTCCCACCCGGATATTTCCTCCTATGGCAGGGAGAATTCCTCCGACGCTGATGGTAGGGTCACATTCCCCTTTTAAAAGAATGTGGGAAATCATGGAAGTGGTTGTTGTTTTTCCGTGTGTTCCGGCAACCGCAACCGGCGTGTGGTAATTGCGCATAATCTGTCCGAGAAGCTCAGCTCTTGTCAGCATGGGCAGTCCCTTTTCTTTCGCGCGGGAAAATTCCGGATTATCGGGGTGAATGGCCGCCGTGTATACAACTGCCTGAACGGAATCGCTGATATTGGAAGCCCTCTGCCCGTAATAGATTTTTGCTCCTTTTTTTTCCAGGGCGTCGGTAAGAGCGCTTTCTTTGGCGTCTGAACCGGAAACCTGAAAACCTTCCTCCAGAAGTATTTCGGCCAGCCCGCTCATACTGATGCCGCCGATTCCTATAAAATGTATAGAGAGGGGTTTGTGAAAATCTATCTGATACATATCTTATTCTCCTTGGTTTTTATTTGTTTTTTTGCTGAAAATTGTGAATGTCCGTAGAATGATGTACGGCAGATACACAATAAGAAACTATTATCTTCATTATACCCCTATCAGGCCAAAATGAAAAGTGCAACTGGGAGGAAAGTGAAATGAGTAAAAATGTATAAAAACTTCTTTTGATTTAAAAGTATTATATGCAAATTATATAATAAAAAAAGAAAAAGATAAATTCCATCTAACTGAAATATGTGCAATAACGATATAAAAAAGTGAAATATCAGCGAAATTATTATAAAAAATGTTCACTATTCTGGTAAAGTATGCTATAATCAAAAATCATATCCTGTCATTTGCGTATTTACTGCGGGAATTCAGGAATGTTTGAAAAATATAACATACAAGGGGTGAGTGCATGATGATTAAAAAAGAAATGATTGCTATGCTTTTAGCCGGCGGTCAGGGCAGCAGACTTGGTGTGTTGACAGAAAAGGTTGCAAAACCGGCTGTCGCCTTTGGCGGGAAGTACCGTATCATCGATTTCCCTCTGAGCAACTGTATTAATTCCGGGATAGACACAGTAGGAGTTCTGACGCAGTACCAGCCTCTGCGGCTGAATACGCATATCGGCATCGGTATCCCGTGGGATCTTGACCGGAATGAAGGCGGCGTAACAGTTCTTCCTCCTTATGAAAAGAGTACGAACAGTGAATGGTATACCGGAACGGCGAATGCGATCTTTCAGAATCTGGACTACATGGAGCAGTATCATCCTGACTATGTTCTGATCCTGTCAGGAGACCATATCTATAAAATGGATTATGAAGTTATGCTGGACTTTCACAAAGCCAATAAAGCAGATATCACCATTGCATGTATGCCGGTTCCTATTGAGGAGGCAAGCCGTTTCGGCATTATGGTAACGGATGAGACAGGCCGGATCACAGAGTTTGAGGAGAAGCCGGAAAAACCCAGCAGCAACCTGGCCTCTATGGGAATTTATATTTTCAGCTGGCAGGTTCTGAAGGACGCGCTGATTGCTCTGAAGAATCAGTGCAACTGCGATTTTGGAAAGCATATCCTCCCATACTGCAAGGAGAGGGGCCAGAGACTTTTCGCCTATGAATACAACGGCTACTGGAAGGATGTGGGAACCCTTGGATCCTACTGGGAAGCCAATATGGAACTGATCGATATTATCCCGGAATTCAACTTGTACGAAGAATTCTGGAAGATATATACAAAAGGAGATATTATACCGCCTCAGTATATTTCGGAGGATGCGGTGACGGACAGATGCCTGATCGGCGAGGGCGCTGAGATATACGGCGAGGTGCACCATTCGATTATAGGTCCCAATGTTGTAATCGGAAAAAACTGTGTGATTCGTGATTCCATCATTATGCGGAACTCTGAAATAGGAGAAGGCACAGTTATGGATAAAGCCATTGTGGCAGAGGATGTGGTTATTGGAAAAGATGTGGTTCTGGGCTGCGGGGAAGAAGTCCCCAATGTGCGAAAGCCGGCAGTTTATTCCTTTGGACTTGCCACGGTGGGAGAAAAAAGCTATATACCGGATCATGTCCGGATAGGAAAAAATACGGCGATATCCGGCATCACAAGGCCGGAGGATTACCCGGAAGGAAAGCTGGAGAGCGGACAGGTAATAAAGGCGAAGGACGGTGATAAGGCATGAGAGCGCTGGGAATCATTCTTGCAGGCGGAAATAATAACCGGATGAGAGAGCTGTCAAATAAGAGAGCGATTGCCGCTATGCCTGTAGCCGGAAGCTACAGGGCAATTGATTTCGCTCTGAGCAATATGGCGAATTCTCATATTCAGAAAGTGGCGGTGCTTACTCAGTACAATGCCCGGTCTCTGAATGAACATCTGAGTTCTTCAAAATGGTGGGATTTCGGACGGAAGCAGGGCGGCCTGTTTGTGTTTACGCCGACAATTACCAAGGAAAACAGCCTGTGGTATCAGGGAACTGCAGATGCCATCTATCAGAATATATCTTTTTTGAAAAACAGCCATGAACCCTATGTGGTGATCGCCTCGGGAGACGGCATATACAAAATGGATTATAATAAAGTGCTGGAGTTTCACATCGCAAAGCGGGCAGATATTACGGTGGTCTGTACTACCTGCCAGGATCAGTCGGAAGTGGAGCGTTTCGGCGTGCTTCGGATGAACGATGACTGCAGGATTGAAGAATTTGAAGAAAAGCCGATTGTGTCATCCTATAATACGGTATCTACCGGGATCTATGTGGTGCGCAGGCGGCAGCTGATTGAACTGATAGAGAGAGCGGCCCAGGAGGGCCGGCATGATTTTGTAAATGATATCCTTATTCGTTATAAGAACCTTAAACGGATTTACGGCTATAAGACAGATTCCTACTGGAGCAATATTTCCACAGTGGAATCCTACTACCGGACGAATATGGATTTCCTGAAGCCGGAAATAAGAAATTATTTCTTTAAGCAGGAACCGTCTGTTAAGACGAAGATTGACGACCTTCCGCCGGCGAAATACAATCCCGGCGCGGTGGTGAAAAACAGTCTGGTGGCCAGCGGCTGCATCATTAACGGAGTAGTGGAGAATTCCATTCTGTTTAAGGATGTATTTGTAGGCAACGGCTGTGTGATCAGGAATTCCGTGATTCTCAATGACGTTTATATAGGGGACAATACCCGCGTTGAAAATTGTATCGTTGAGAGCCGCGATACGCTTCGGGCGGATTCCGAATTTTGCGGCGATGATGAAGTAAAAATCGTCGTAGAAAAAAATGAGAGATATGTACTTTAGGAACTGGGTTTTTGACGGGGACATATAAAAGGTCATATCGAAAATGAAAGGGGCAGAAAAAGATGAATATTACAGATGTACGCGTGAGAAAAGTTGCAAAAGAAGGAAAAATGAAGGCAGTGGTTTCCATTACGATTGACGATGAGTTTGTAGTGCATGACATCAAGGTGATCGAAGGGGAAAAGGGCCTGTTTATTGCAATGCCGAGCCGCAGAGCCACAGACGGGGAGTACCGGGACATTGCACATCCTATCAATTCCGTAACAAGAGACAGGATACAGACAATGATTCTTGACAAATATCAGGATGTTATGGCTGAAGAGACGGACGTACAGAGTGAGGCAGCAGCAGAATAACACCGGATATCTGTAATAAAAATGCAATGAATGTAATGATTTGGTAAAAGGATGGCTCCAGAAGCAAAAACATAGTTTCTGGGGCCTCTTTTTTAAGGGTTTCCATGGGAAATATTACATATTTGTTACAAAAATGAAATAAAAGTGTTGATTTTTTGCAAAAATATGTTATACTTGACCTACCAATACATTGATGAGGTGTTAATATGAAAATGAAGAAAGTTCTAATACTGCTCTTGACCTGTGTGCTGACCTGCTCTGTGGGAACCCCTGTTTTGGCAACTACTCAGGATGAAATCGCAGCGGCTCAGGCGCAGAAGCAGGAGGCGCAGGCGGGACTTGCTCAGGCACAGGCGAATATCAGCAGCCTGGAGAGCAAGAAACAGGAACTGGAGTCCTATCTGGCAGAACTGGATGCACAATATAACGAATTGACAAATACCATTTCCCAGCTCAGTGTGGAGGCAGCGGAAAAAGAGGAAGAGCTGAAGACCATTCAGACAGAGCTGGAAAAAGCGAAGAAGAAAGCGGAAGAACAGTACGAGGCAATGAAGCTGAGAATTGTTTACATGTATGAAAAAGGCGGAAGCTCCATGCTGGAGATGCTGCTGTCTTCCCAGAATATTGCGGATTTCCTGAATCAGGCTGAAAATATCTCGAAAATATCCGAGTATGACAGAGATATGTTGAAACAGTATGAAGCAACGCAGAATAATATCAAGGAGCAGGAAGAAAAAGCAGAAGAAGAGGCGGCGTCCATTAATGAACTGCTTTCCGAAAAAAGCGCAAAGCAGCAGGAAGTGCAGACAATGGTTGCCAACACAAACAGCAGCATCAGCTCTTACGTAAGTCAGATCAGCGCCAGCCAGGAAGAAGCCAGTGCGCTGATGGCACAGGTGAACAGTGCGGAGAGCAGCATTTCTTCTCTGATGCAGCAGGCAGCAGCGGAACAGGCGGCGGCAGAGGCGGCAGCCCAGGAGGCAGCGGCAGCTCAGGAGGAAGCACAGACAGAAGAAAGCACAGCAGAGGAGACTGTATCCGAAGAGACAGAAGCTCTGCCGGAATTTGATCCGGAAACAGACACCACGGCATCGGAAAGCAGTTCCACAAGCAGCGATATTATCGTGGAAGAAGAAGCCAGCGAGGATGCAGGAGAGGAATACACAGAGCCGGAGGTTTCCGAGGACGATTATACAGAAGACGCGGGGACAGAGGAAACGGCAGAAAGTTCTTCCTCCGGTCAGGGTACATATCTTGGAAACTTTATGCTCACGGCTTATTGCAACTGCGCTCAGTGCTGCGGAACGGCAGGAAACGCCACAGCCAGCGGCGTAATGCCTACGGCCGGCCATACGGTCGCAATGTCGGGCGTGCCTTTTGGAACACAGCTTCTGATTAACGGAACGGTTTATACAGTAGAGGATCTGGGAACACCCTACGGGCATGTGGATATTTACTGCGGAAGCCATGAGGAAGCTATGAGCTTCGGCCTGCAGTATGCAGACGTATATCAGTTAAACTAATCAAAGAAAAAAGAAAAGAAGATTTATGGCCTCCTGTTCAGGGAACATAAATCTTCTTTTTCGTATTAGAAAGAAGGAACCATGGTATTCGGAAAAGAATTTAAAAATGCGGACGGCAGACCGGGTCTATAAGTAGGGGGTACCGGGAATGTCGGGATAGCTTCCCATGCTGATCAGGAGCTCCAGGCCTGCCTGGCGGGCCTCCAGAACGCTTCCCTTCACTGCCGATGCATCTCCGGATACGGCAAGGATCACCTCATTGGAATGACTGGTGCCGATGCTTGGGGTCATATATTTTACGATTTGTACAGGAGATACTTTTACAGCGATATCAGCCATTACCAGACCGATTGCGGCGGGAGAACCTGCCATGAAGCCAAAGGCCTGACCGGGAACTGCGCCGAAGGCTTTCTGAATAACCGGCCCTGCGCTGGCGGAGTAAGCGAATTCCAGATGACCTGCCTGACTGATGTATAGTTCTCCGGCGTATTTGGCCGTCCGCTCAAGGGAAATCTGGATGGCATGACGCACATCGGATACATCGTTTCCGCCAAGGACCATATAATTTCCATGTCCTCCCCAGCCTTTGGTGTCCCGCGGAAGATCTATTGAAAGGATTTCCGTGCTGGTGGCTTTTACTGCGTCGTCAACAGCGGTAATCTGTCCTGCAGCGCCTGTCCGGGAACTGAAAAGCCCCAGGGCGTGATAGCGCATGCCGATATTCATTTCTTTTAAGAGCTGATCATCAATGCCTGAGATCACCAGACCTATGGTGTCCAGTACGGTTGTGCCGACAAATTCTGTCCGTGTGCAGTGCATGCTGATACTTTTAACGTCCATAAAAATCTCCTTTTCTCTATAAATTTACTATAGCGTATCCGCATCCGGATTTCAACATTTTCTGCGGCACTTTAGCGGAAAACAGGGAAAAAAGCTCTTTAAAAAAGAAAAGAAAGAAGAAAAAATAAATTTTTTAAAATTTACTATTGACAAAAAAGAAAAATATGCATATAATATCCCTTGCAGTCGCGGTTGTGACAAAGCAGAGATCGAAGCGTGGCTCAGTTTGGTAGAGCGCTGCGTTCGGGACGCAGAGGCCGCAGGTTCAAATCCTGTCGCTTCGACTTCCAAAATGGTGAAGGCACCAGGCTTTTCGAAGCCTGGTGCTTTCTTTTTTAGAAAAAACAGACGTGGCCTGGGCAGAGGCAGATGGTTTCCTGCAGAGGGAAATGTGGAAGAAACCATGCTATGAACCGGCACTGCGCATATCTGCTGAGCTGCCGCGGTGCAGCGAAAAGATAAACAAAATATAAAAAATATAAACAAAAAATAAAATTTTTGATTGACTTTATTGTTATTATTTGCTATAGTGAATACACCAACTAAATAAAAAGTAATGGATTGTTACTGTAAAGCAGGCAAAACCAAATTTTATGAACAGGACGAGTGCGCGTGTTTGTAGAGTTTGGTTTTTTGTTTTTATAGACAGATGCCTGTCTGGACAGAGATAATGTCTTTGGGGAAGGTCATTATGATTATACAGAAAGTAATCAATAACAATATTGTTTCCGCCCGCGATGAGACGGGGAGAGAGGTCGTGGTCATGGGACGGGGACTGGGATTCAGGGCGAAGGCCGGAATGGTTGTGGATCCGTCCAGGACAGAGAAAATTTTTCGCATCGAGAGCAGCGGCGTGGCCCGGAAATTCCAGGAGCTTCTTGCCCGCATGCCTCTGGAACACGCGGAAATATCCAATGATATTATTACCTATGCGGAAAGTACTTTGAATCTGAAACTGAACCAGGGCATTTATGTGACTTTGACAGACCATATTAACTTTGCCATCGAGAGATGGCAGAAAGGAATCAGTCTGGAAAACGCCCTTTTATGGGAAATCAAAAGATTTTACGCCCAGGAGTATGAGCTGGGAGAGTATGCGGTCCGGCTGATTTCAGAGAGGCTGAATATCTTTCTTCCGGAGGACGAGGCGGGGTTCATTGCTCTGCATTTTGTAAACGCCGAGTACGGAACGGATATCAGGGATGCGGTGCGTTTTCCGAATCTGGTGAGGGATATCCTGGATATTGTAGTGTCGGAACTGAAAATTGAACTGGATGAGAAGTCTCTTCATTACGAGAGATTTGTAACGCACATAAAATTTCTTCTGCAGAGAATTTACCGCAAAGAGCTCCTGCCGAACGAAGAGGAGGAGCTGGCCCGCATGATGCAGGAGAAATATCCAAAGGAATATGCGTGCAGCAGAAAGATCGCGGCGTATATAGAAGATACTGCAGACTGCAGACTGTCCGGAGAAGAAGTTATGTACCTTGCCATTCATATCCGGAGAGTGACCATGGCGGAAAAGGAGGAATAAGAAAATGTTCGGTTTCTTTAAGAAAAAAGAAAACAAATTCATTCTGGGAGCCCCCGCAAAGGGAAAGGCGGTGTCTCTGAAAGAGGTCAATGATCCGACTTTTGCGGAGGAAATGCTGGGAAAAGGAATGGCGGTGATCCCATCGGAAGGAAAGATTTACGCTCCGGCGGACGGCGAAGTGGGGATGGTTTTTGATACCTTCCATGCAGTGAGCCTCACCACAGACTTTGGCGCGGAGGTGCTGATCCATGTGGGACTGGATACGGTAAAACTGAAGGGCGAAGGATTCACCGGTCATGTGAAAGCCGGATCCCATGTGAAAAAAGGAGATCTGCTCCTGGAGGTGGATCTGGAAAAAGTGAGGGCTGCCGGGTACGATACGATTACGCCCATGCTGGTGTGCAACACAGACGAATATGCATCGGTGACCGGCCTTTCGGGGAAGAATGTTGAACCCGGGGACGACGCGGTAGTAATTGAGAAATAACGGAAACACAGCTGTTTTGATTTTGGCCGGCTAAGCTCCCGGAGGGAGGGACATACCACCGGTTAAAATAGAGAAAGGGATTAGTGAAAAATTAAGAAGGAGGAAAATTGTATGAAGTTTTTACAGAGACTGGGGAAAGCCCTGATGCTTCCCGTAGCGGTACTTCCTATCTGCGGTATCCTGATGGGTATCGGATATGCGCTCTGTCCGGCAACAATGCAGGGCGGTGATGTAACTGGAATTCTGCAGCAGATCGGTTATTATCTGGTGAAAGCCGGAGGAGCTTTGATCGATAATATGGCGATCCTGTTTGCCATCGGAATTGGCGTTGGCATGTCAGAGGATAATGACGGTACCGGCGGCCTTGCGGCTCTTGCGTCCTGGCTGATGATCACAAACCTTCTGTCTACGGCAAACGTGTCCGTAATCAGAACGCTTTCCGAGGATGCGACCCTGGCGTTTGACAAGATCGCCAACCCCTTCATCGGCATTATCGCCGGTGTCATCGGCGCTATGTGCTACAACAAATTCAAGAGCACAAAGCTTCCGGACTGGCTTTCTTTCTTCAGCGGAAAACGCTGCGTGGCAATCGTGGCAGGCGTGGTATCCATTCTTGCTTCCGTAGTTCTGCTGTTTGTATGGCCGATTGTATTCGGCGCACTGATCGCTCTGGGCGAGGCGATTGTAAAGCTGGATGCAGTAGGCGCCGGAATCTATGCGTTCTTTAACCGTCTGCTGATTCCGTTCGGCCTTCACCATGCGCTGAATAACGTATTCTGGTTTGACACCATTGGACTTGGAGACCTGACTCATTTCTGGGCGGGCGATACCTCTGCGGATGTGACCTGGAGCCTTGGCATGTATATGTCCGGATTCTTCCCGTGCATGATGTTCGGTATCCCCGGAGCGGCTCTTGCAATGGTACATACTGCAAAAAGCAATAAGAAAAAAGTTGCCATCGGTCTTGTGGGCTCAGCGGCTGTAGCGGCATTTGTCTGCGGCGTTACAGAACCTTTTGAATTCGGCTTTATGTTCCTTGCTCCGGCACTGTATGTGATTTATGCTCTGCTGTACGCGATCTTTACAGTGATTACAGTTCTGGTTGGATTCCGGGCAGGCTTCAGTTTCTCCGCCGGAGCAACTGACCTTGTTTTCTCCGCCTCCCTTCCGGCGGCGCAGAAAACATTGCTTATCATTCCGCTTGGAATTGCCGCGTTCATCGTATTCTATGTGGTGTTCCGTTTTGCGATTGTGAAATTCAACCTTAAGACTCCGGGGCGTGAAGATGACGATCAGGAGGCTGAGAAGAGAGTGGTTCTGGCCAATGATAACTTTACAGAAGTGGCAGCGGTTATTCTGGAAGGCGTTGGCGGAAAAGCGAATGTTACCTCTGTTGATAACTGTATTACAAGACTCCGTCTTGAAATCAAGGACTACACAAAAATTGATGAAAACAAGATCAAATCTGCAGGAGTTGCCGGGGTAATCCGTCCGGGCAAGAATTCTGTTCAGGTAATCATCGGTACGAAGGTGCAGTTTGTTGCCGATGAGTTTAAGAAAATGTGCAGATAATCTGTAAACAAATGGAGCTCTGTGTACATGGCTCCGCTGTCTGATTCATACATGAATAATCCCTTTTAGACGCAGGGGGCGGCGAAAAATTCAAATTCGCCGCCCTCTGATTTTTTGTTCTTTTTTCGGAAGGGGTTCATATATATTAGTGAATTCAGAAACAGGGGGAAGCTCTTGGCGAAATATCGGCGTTTTGTAGCGTATGTATATGAATACCAGAAAGGGAAAAAAGGAAGGAACTGCGGTTTTATCCGCGTGGAGGCCTGGGAGAAGCGCTGTCGGCTGGAGGTTCATCTTCACTGCCCGGGGCTGATACCGGGAGTCAGATGCAGTGTATTCGGCTTTGTGAGAAATGCGGGGCTTATGGACGGAAGTCTGATTGGCGTCTGCCGGACAGAAGAGAACAAAGCGGACTGCGTAATGGAAACGGAACGGGAGAACATGGGAGAAGCGAAGATTTCTCTGGATCAGATGGGAGGCATGATTCTTACGACGGAGAACGGGGCGTTTTTCGGAACGGAGTGGGATGATCAGCCTGTCCGGCCGGAGAATTTCCGCAGAATGAAACCGGCCGGAGAAGAAAATGAGAGCGCCGGCGAAAGAAAAACAGCGGGCATGGCCGAAAATCCGGAAGACCGGCAGGATAATGAAAAAACGGAAGAGAAGGAAGAGACCGGACAGGAAGAAGGAGATGAGCCTGAAGAAGAAAGAGATGATCTTCGGGGAGAGACGGAAGAACAGACGGAAGAAGATGCCCGGAATCAGGCGGAAGAAAATCCGGATCAGGCGGAGGAGGATGCCGGGAGCCGGAAGAACGGCACTGGGGAAACGGACGATCCGGGAGAAGAAAAGAAGGAAAAGCTCACCGCACAGTCCGTGCCGGAGGCCGTACAAGAGACAAAGACGCAGGATCCTGAGTTCGGTGAGGAATTTGACCCGTTCGGGGACGGGGAAATTATGGACTGCAGAAAAATCCGGCCGGAAGATTTCCGGTATTTTTGCCCCAGAGACTGTGCCCTTCGGAATAACCGCTTCCTTCAGTATGGATTTTACAGTTTTGGACATCTGCTGTTTGGAAAGCTGAAAACGGGAGCGTACATTCTGGGCGTACCGGGCGCCTATGATCAACAGGAGCGCTTTATGGCAAATATGTTTGGCTTTCCCTACTTTAAACAGAGCGGCCGGATTTCGGTTCCCGGAAACAAGGGCGGCTACTGGTACCGCCTAGTCAATGCCCCGAAGCCCGGCTGAGGGGATCGTGCGTCTGAGAATATTCTGAAAATGCCGGAGCTCTTCGAGGGAACAGCTGCTGAATCCAGGCTGCAGAACTTCTTCGGAGTCTTTGTACGCCTGGAGATAGTAAGCTCTGGCGCCTTTCAGCCACTGGCCGATTCTGACGAAATCTTCTTCGCTGTGCAGTTCCTTTACTACAGTAGTGCGAAACTCATAGTCAAGTTTGCCTTTTAACAAAAACTCTGCGGTTTCGCGTACGGCGTCCAGATTGGGGGAGGGAACCCCGCACAGGGAGGGATAATTCTCCGGACAGGCCTTGATATCCACGGCGGCCATTGCGATGAGACATTTTTCGGCCAGATTTTTCAGAATTTCAGGATTGGTACCGTTGGTGTCCAGCTTTACCGGGTAGCCGAGACTGTGAATTTGATTTATGAGATCTTCCAGATCCGGAGAAAGAGTAGGCTCCCCTCCGGTTATGCAGACGCCTTCCAGAATTCCGCGGCGTTTTTTCAGAAACGCCATGACTTCTTCGGCGGGGATTTCGGGCTGCGCACAGGGGGAGAGAACCAGGCTGCTGTTGTGGCAGAAAGGGCAGCGGAAATTGCATCCGCCGAGAAAGATGGTGGCGGCTACCTTTCCGGGGTAGTCCAGCAGTGTGGTTTTATTCAGTCCATAGATTTTCATTCGGAAACTACTTCCTTTCGTTTTCTATTTTTCGGACAGGAGACAGTCCGGTTCCTGGGGATTTGCAATATAAAAAGTATACCTGATTTCCGCAGGGGATTCCACATTGATTTTGTCCTGCTCATTTACTATAATACAAGATGATACACAGGAGGAGGTGCTTTTGTGACAGAGCAGGAGCGTTTTATGAAGGAGGCTGTCCGGCAGGCAAAAAAGGCCAGAGCCCTGATGGAAGTGCCCATCGGATGCGTGATTGTCTCCGGAGGGAAAATTATTGCAAGAGGATACAACCGCAGGAACACAGATAAAAATACATTGTCCCATGCAGAGCTGAACGCCATACGAAAAGCCAGCAAAAAGCTGGGCGACTGGAGGCTGGAGGGCTGTACGATGTATGTGACCCTGGAGCCATGCCAGATGTGCGCCGGAGCTCTGGTGCAGTCCAGGATTGACGAGGTGGTGATCGGCAGTATGAATCCCAAAGCAGGGTGCGCAGGTTCGGTTCTGAATCTTCTGGAGATGGACGGATTTAATCATAAGGTGAAGGTTACAAGAGGAGTGCTGGAGGAAGAATGCTCCAGTATGCTGTCTGATTTTTTCCGTGAGCTGCGGGAGGAGAAAAAGAGGCAGAAAGAGGAAAGGAAAAAGAGAGAGTCCCTGCCGGAAACAGGAAAAATGGATGGAGAATAGAAAGAGAATGAAAAAACACCCTGCAGGCTCGGCTGCAGGGTGCTGCTGTATTCTTTTCTGCGCGCGCCGCACTTCGAAATGCTTCCACAGACGTTACCTTTACAGTTAACTCGGCCCAGGCGCCCTCGCGGCACACAGGAGCGTCTGCTTAGTGCTGCTGCATTCCTGCCCTGACACGGTTCACAGATTCCTGTTGCGCGAGACCCGGACGTCAACGCCACTTATAAAGGGCAGCTCTGCAGAATACAGTCCTCGGATTGGCATCACCCCTGCTGTAGCGGATTGCAGGTACAGGGCACCGCTAACTCCCCGGCTGCGCGGAATTTAAGTATAGACGATTTTTCCAGGCTTGTCAAGAGGGGGTGAAATATTATATAATAAAGGAAACTATAAATAAAGCGGGGTGCGATCAAGAATGATTAAACGAATTGGATTACTGACAAGCGGCGGCGACTGTCAGGCGCTGAATGCAACCATGAGAGGTGTGGTAAAGGCTCTTTCCAATGCAGTGGACGACCTGGAGGTTTACGGTTTTGACGACGGATACAAAGGGCTGATTTACGGCAAATACCGTATGCTTACTTCAAAAGACTTTTCAGGTATTCTCACCCAGGGAGGAACAATCCTTGGAACCTCCCGCCAGCCATTTAAACTGATGCGTGTACCGGATGAAAAGGGGCTGGACAAGGTAGAGGCCATGAAGCAGACTTATTACAAGCTCTGCCTTGACTGTCTTGTGATTCTGGGAGGAAACGGGACCCAGAAGACAGCCAATCTGTTAAGAGAGGAAGGCCTGAACATTATCCATCTTCCGAAGACCATTGACAATGATATTTATGGTACGGATATGACCTTTGGCTTCCAGAGCGCGGTGGATATTGCCACAAATGCCATCGACTGCATCCATACAACGGCCACTTCCCACGGCCGTGTGTTCATTGTAGAGATTATGGGACACAAGGTCGGAAGCCTGACCCTTCACGCGGGACTTGCAGGCGGCGCGGACATTATCCTGATTCCGGAGATTCCCTACGATATTAAAAAGGTAGCGGAAGCTATTGAACGGAGAAATAAAGCCGGCAAACGCTTTACAATTCTGGCAGTTGCCGAGGGCGCTATCTCCAAAGAGGACGCAAAGCTGTCAAAGAAAAAATACAAAGAACGTCTGGCGGAAAGAGCCAAAAAGTATCCTTCTGTATCTTACGAGATCGCAGACGCCATCAACAAAGAGATCGGAAGCGAAGTCCGCGTGACGGTTCCGGGACACATTCAGCGAGGCGGAGAGCCCTGCCCCTATGACCGCGTGCTTTCCACAAGGATCGGAGCGGGCGCCGCAGAGGCGATTCTGGACGAAGATTACGGCATCATGATCGCCATTGTCAACAATAAGATCAAACGTGTGCCGCTGGCAGAATGCGCGGGCAAGCTGAAGATGGTTTCCCCGAAAGACCAGACAGTAAAAGCTGCCAAAGAAATCGGAATCAGTTTCGGCGACTGATAAGATGATACACAGAGAATGAAAGGGGGATGTTGCAGAACGCATCCGGTGTATTCTGCAGCATCCCTTTTGTTTGAGAGAGGAGAATATCCATGAGTTATACTGCCCTGTACAGAAAATTCAGGCCCGATAATTTTGCAGATGTGAAAGGGCAGGACCATATTGTGACTACCCTGACTAACCAGATCAAGGCCAACCGTATCGGACATGCCTATCTGTTCTGCGGAACGCGCGGAACGGGAAAAACCACTGTGGCGAAAATTCTTGCAAAAGCGGTAAACTGCAGCCATCCGGTAAACGGCAGCCCCTGCAATGAGTGCGAAATGTGCAAAGCCATACAGGCGGGAACCTCCATGAATGTCATTGAAATCGATGCGGCGTCCAACAATGGCGTGGACAATATCCGCGAGATACGGGAGGAAGTAACTTACCGTCCCACTGAGGGAAGATATAAGGTTTATATCATAGATGAGGTTCATATGCTTTCTACGGGGGCCTTTAATGCGCTTCTGAAAACACTGGAAGAGCCGCCTTCGTATGTGATTTTTATTCTTGCCACCACAGAAGCTCACAAAATACCGGTTACCATCCTGTCCAGGTGCCAGCGGTATGATTTTCACCGGATCACCATCGACACAATTGCCGCCCGGCTGACAGAGCTCCTGAAGGCGGAAGGCGTTGAGGCTGAGGAAAAGGCGGTCCGCTATGTAGCAAAAGCGGGAGACGGATCCATGCGTGATGCCCTGAGCCTTTTGGACCAGTGCATAGCTTTTTATCTGGGACAGAAACTGACCTATGACAAGGTGCTGGAAGTACTGGGGGCGGTGGATACGGAGGTGTTCAGCCGGCTTCTAAGAAGAGTTCTGGCAGGAGATGTGACAGGTTCCATTCATATTCTGGAGGATCTTATTGTAGGAGGACGGGAGCTGGGACAGTTTGTAGGAGACTTTACCTGGTACATGAGGAATCTTCTCCTTGTAAAGACGTCAGAAAATCCGGAAGAGGCCATTGACGTCTCTTCGGAAAATCTGAAGCTTCTCAAAGAAGAAAGCGAAATGACAGATGTGGAGACTCTGATGCGCTATATCCGCATTTTTTCAGATCTGTCAAATCAGATCCGCTTTGCGACTCAGAAGAGAGTGCTGGTGGAAATTGCCCTTATTAAGCTGTGCAGGCCTGCGATGGAGACGAATCTGGACTCTGTGCTGGACCGCATCCGCGTGCTGGAACAGAAAATAGAAGAGCGTCCGGTGCAGCAGGTGACAGTTCAGCCAGCGCCTGCCGCCGGAAATACGCCGGTATCTTCCCAGGAGGAAAGGAAGCCCCTTAAGGCTGCTCCGGAGGATTTGAAAAAAGTAATGGCGGGCTGGAAGGTAATCGTAGGGCAGACTACAGCGGCCTTTAAACAGGCGCTTTTGAAATCTGTCCCCAAATATAACGGGGATACGGGAGAGCCCGTGCTTTTTGTAGAGTTTCAGACGCCGCTGGGCAGAAATTATCCTGACGGGTCGGAGGCTGCGAAAGAACTGCAGGAAATCATAGAACAGCAGATCGGAAAAAGCATAGAGCTTCATATGCTTGTGGCGGAGGATCATCAGCAGACGAATCTTGCCAGGATTACAGTGGATGAAGCGATTCGGGAAAATATCCACATGGATGTAGTAGTGGAGGAAGATCCGGATATGCTCCCCGGGGAATAGACGGAATAGGTTGACAGGAAACCGCCGATAAAATATACTTTTTAAGTATCTTTGAACAAGAAAAAAAGATGTTAGCCTTCCCTGGAATCCGGGGCGGGAACAGAAGACCAGGAGGAAATAAAAATGGCAAAACGCGGAGGTTTTCCGGGCATGGGAATGCCAGGAAACATGAATAATTTAATGAAGCAGGCGCAGAAAATGCAGCGTCAGATGGAAGAAAACCAGAAGGCTCTGGAGGAAAAGGAATTCACAGCTTCCGCAGGAGGCGGAGCCGTGGAGGTGACGGTCTCCGGAAAAAGAGAGGTGACGAAGGTGTCCCTTTCTGAGGAAGTCGTGGATCCGGATGATATTGAGATGCTGGAGGATCTTATCGTGGCGGCTACCAACGAAGCTCTCCGTAAGGTAGAAGAGGAGTCTGCAGCAGTGATGTCGAAGCTTACCGGAGGTCTGGGAGGACTTGGAGGAGGCCTTCCCTTCTGATGGAATACTACAGTACACATATCAATAAGCTGATTGAGCAACTTTCTCATCTTCCGGGAATCGGAGCGAAGTCTGCCCAGAGACTGGCTTTTCATATTATGAATATGCCGAAGGAGCAGGTGCAGCAGCTTGCAGACTCCATCACCGGAGCCAGAGAAAAGGTGCGCTATTGTAAGAACTGTTTTACTTTAACGGACCAGGAGCTGTGCCCAATCTGCAGCAATCCCCGCAGAGACGCCGGAACTATTATGGTTGTGGAAAATACACGGGATCTGGCGGCCTATGAAAAGACAGGGAAATACGAAGGCGTTTACCATGTGCTTCACGGGGCCATTTCTCCTATGCTGGGGATCGGACCGGACGATATCCGCCTGAAGGAGCTGATGCAGAGACTCCAGAAAGACGAGATAAAGGAAGTGATTATCGCGACCAATTCCAGTCTGGAAGGTGAGACAACTGCAATGTATATCAGCAAGCTCATCAAGCCCACCGGCATAAAAGTAAGCAGAATTGCGAGCGGCGTGCCGGTAGGCGGCGATCTGGAATATATAGATGAGGTGACGCTTCTTAGAGCCCTGGAAGGAAGGGTGGAACTCTGATCCCCCGGAAAGGAGGAGAACAGATGGCAAAAAAGAAAGTTACTTCTTCCCAGGTGGCGGAAAAGGCAGGCGTATCCCAGGCTACGGTTTCTATGATTCTGAACCGCCGGGACAATGTATCGTTTTCAGCGGAAACAGTGGAAAAGGTGGAGTGCGCGGCCCGGGAGCTGGGGTATGAACTGCCGAAGAGGAGAAAACAGAAGGAAAACAGAAAAGAAAAGCTGATTGTGGTATTTTGCCCCACATTGACCAGTCCATACTATGTTCTCCTGCTTCAGGGAATTGAGGCAGTGGCCAATGAAAAAGGATATGGTGTTTTTATCTGCAATACGCAGAGAGACGCACACCTGGAAGAAAAGTATCTCCGAATGATACGGACGATTCATCCTCAGGGAATTATCTATACCTGCAATCCCCACCCGGATTTTCAGAAGAAGGTGGAAGAGACGGCAAGAGAGATTCCTCTTGTAATTATCAGCAACAAAGAAAAGACGACAACAGTAGATGCCATTAATCAGGATAATACCATGGTGGGGCGCCTGATGGCCCGGCACCTTCTGGATCTGGGGCACAGGGACGTGGCGTTTATTACCCCTCCGCTGACAAGAAGGCAGTGGCAGCGCTCCCGGAGAATCGACGGGTTTGTAAAGGAGTTTGAAAAGGAAGGTCTGAAAGGGCATGTCCTGATAAAGGCGGCAGATGAATCCATAGACCGCCAGCTCCCGAGAATGGACTCGGAGTATTCCATGGGCTACCAGCTTACCATGGAGCTTCTGAAGGAAGGACGGCATTTTACTGCCATAGCAGGGCAGAATGACATGATGGCTTTCGGCGCCATTGACGCATTGGAAAAATCGCGGATCCATGTTCCCAGAGATGTATCCGTGATCGGCTGCGATAATATTTTTTACTCCAGCATCCGCAGGCTTTCGCTGACGACCATTGACCATTTCGTTGCCCTGAAGGGACGGGACGCCTGTGACATTATTATCAGAAAAATTGATATGAATGATCAGCTTTACAGCGGGCTTCAGCCTACCAGTCTGTATAATATAGAATATACGCCGAAACTGATTGCCCGAAAGACCACGGCGTATGCAAAAATGGAGAGAAGACCGGCCCAGGCGGAGAGCGGAGATCAGACGGACTTCCGCGAAAAAAAGAAAAAATAAATATTACGCACAAAATTATTATTAATAATTTTGTGCGTATGGTGTATTTGGAGCGAAAAAAATTGCATATTTCCTTTTTGCGATTTTGCTTGTCCTTATAATAGCGCACTTTTTGTTTATAAAATGTAAAATTATTAATGAGAAAATTATTAATAATTCTGAATGGAGCTTGACCTGGAAAAACTTTTTGCTATAATAAAATCATCAAGTAAATCAGCAAAAACTTCAGGAGGGAAAAGCAATGAAATTTTTTATTGACACAGCCAATGTTGAAGACATCCGCAAAGCAAATGACATGGGAATTATCTGTGGAGTAACCACAAACCCGTCTCTGATCGCAAAAGAGGGAAGAGACTTTAATGAAGTAATCAAAGAGATCACTTCAATTGTGGACGGACCGATCAGCGGAGAGGTAAAAGCGACCACAACGGATGCAGAGGGAATGATTGCAGAGGGACGTGAAATTGCAAAAATCCATCCGAACATGGTTGTTAAGATTCCTATGACAGGAGAAGGACTGAAAGCTGTTAAGGTGCTTTCAAAAGAAGGCGTAAAAACAAACGTAACTCTGATCTTTACAGCAAATCAGGCGCTTCTGGCCGCAAGAGCAGGCGCTACCTATGTATCTCCTTTCCTTGGAAGACTGGACGATATTTCTACAGACGGACTTCCTCTGATTCGTCAGATTGCTGATATTTTTGCAGTGGCCGGAATCGAGACAGAGATTATCGCTGCAAGTGTTCGTCATCCGATCCATGTAACAGAGTGCGCTCTGGCAGGAGCTGACATCGCTACTGTTCCGTACAAAGTTCTGGAGCAGATGCTGCATCATCCTCTGACCGACGCGGGAATTGAAAAATTCCAGGCAGACTACAGAGCTGTATTCGGAGACTAATATAGCATTAAAACAAGGAGAAAATGAACATGGAGAAATTAGAACTTCAGAAGATTGCCAACGAAGTCCGCAAGGACATTGTGACGGCAGTCCATGCTGCAAAAGCCGGACATCCGGGCGGATCGCTTTCGGCAGCAGATGTATTTACATATTTGTATTTTCAGGAAATGAATATTGATCCCAAGGATCCGAAGAAACCGGATCGTGACCGTTTTGTCCTCTCCAAAGGACATACGGCGCCGGGCCTGTATTCTGTACTGGCTGAGAGAGGATACTTCCCGAAAGAAGATCTGAAAACTCTCCGCCATCTGGGTTCCTATCTGCAGGGACATCCTGATATGAAACATATTCCTGGCGTGGACATGTCCAGCGGTTCTCTTGGACAGGGCATCTCCGCAGCAGTAGGAATGGCTCTTTCCGCAAAACTCAGCAATGAATCCTACAGAGTGTATACACTTCTGGGAGACGGCGAGATTCAGGAGGGACAGGTTTGGGAGGCTGCTATGTTTGCCGGTTTCCGCAAGCTTGATAACCTGGTTGTGATTGTAGACAACAATGGCCTGCAGATCGACGGAAAGATTGACGAAGTATGCTCACCCTACCCCATCGACAAAAAATTTGAAGCGTTCAACTTCCATGTGATCGATGTGGCAGACGGAAACGATATGGATCAGTTAAAAGCCGCATTTGACGAGGCGAGAACAGTAAAGGGAATGCCTACTGCCATTATTATGAAGACTGTGAAAGGCAAGGGAGTTTCCTTTATGGAGAATCAGGCAGGATGGCATGGAAAAGCGCCGAATGACGAGCAGTACGCTCAGGCTATGGAAGATTTGGAGAAGGTAGGTGAAGCATTATGTCAGAAGTAAAGAAAATTGCTACAAGAGCCAGCTACGGCGCAGCTCTGGTAGAACTTGGAAAAGAACATGAAGACCTCATTGTTCTGGATGCTGACCTTGCTGCAGCTACTCAGACCGGAATGTTCAAGAAGGAATTTCCGGAGCGCCATATTGACTGCGGTATAGCAGAGTGCAATATGGTAGGTATCGGCGCAGGTCTGGCAACAACGGGAAAAGTTCCTTTTGTCAGCACATTTGCTATGTTTGCTGCAGGACGTGCTTTTGAACAGGTACGCAATTCCGTATGCTATCCGAAGCTGAATGTAAAAATTGGCGCAACACATGGCGGAATTTCTGTAGGCGAAGACGGAGCTACCCATCAGTGCTGTGAAGATTTCGCTCTGATGAGAAGCATTCCGGGCATGGTTGTGGCTTCCCCTTCCGATGACATTGAAGCGAGAGCCATGGTAAAAGCCGCTTACGAGCATGTAGGACCTGTTTATATGCGTTTCGGGCGTCTTGCGGTTCCGGTGATCAACGACAGACCGGACTATAAGTTTGAACTGGGCAAGGGTATTGTTCTTCGAGAAGGTAAGGACCTTACAATTGTGGCAAACGGTCTCTGCGTTGCAGCTTCACTGGAAGCAGCAGAAAAGCTTGCTGCAGATGGAATTGAGGCAAAAGTGATCAATATCCACACCATTAAACCTCTGGATGAGGATCTGATTGTTGCGGCAGCAAAGGAAACCGGCAGGGTTGTGACAGTGGAAGAGCACTCCATTATCGGCGGCCTTGGCGGAGCTGTATGCGAATGTCTTTCTGAGAAAGCACCTGTACCGGTAAAACGTATCGGTATCAATGATGTATTTGGGGAATCTGGTCCGGCAGCTGCTCTTCTGGAAAAGTACGGACTGGACGGCCAGGGTATTTACAATCAGATTAAAGCTTTTGTATAAGAGCCTGAACAGGATAGGAAGATGGAATTGCAGACAGAATTCCCTGAGTGATTTTGTCCGCCAGGGAAATGACTGTGGACAACCGTGTTGTCTGTAGTGTCAGGTGTTCCAGCACACCTGCTGTATTTACAATTCCGGTAATATGAATATCGCCGACAGGCGGCAGTTCTTTACGGACGGCGGCACCTGGGTAAAGTGCACCATTTCCAATGGTCACATAGCCCAGGTGCTTTTTTTGTCCCAAAGAAGCATCAATGGCGATGACCAGGGCTTCCGGGTGATGCTTCCGGATGTGAATACAGGCATCTTCCAGATTCAGGGCGTGAACGGGGTTGGCAAGAGTTCCGTAGACGGAGATTCCCTGAATAGAATGTCCCAGAAGCTGCTGGCCCACGTAAGGACCAAGACAGTCCCCTGTGGTTCTGTCCGTGCCGATGCAAAGAAAAACAATCTCCCTCCAGATTCCGGAGTGGCGCAGAATACATTTTTTCAGAAGTTCTGATATTTGACGGGAGGATCCCATCTTTTTTGAATCAATATAAAAAGTCATATGATCCTCTTTCTGACGCGCAGGCGGCGCCATCGGGGAGGGGCAAAGGACTGGTCTCAAATGCTCCCCGATCAGTATGTTCTGTTTCATTTTATCCTGAACAGATCCGGATTATGCATGATGCAAAATCTGTCGTCAAATTCTTGGGACGGGGTCTTACATTCCGCTAAAATCCGCATTTTGGATATGATATGCTGATACCCGAAGGGGTGATATAAAATGATAGAGGTCATCTATAAAGATGAAAAGCAGGAGGCGAAAGGCAATGAAGGGGTATTCTCTGTGCCGAAAAATATACGACAGATAGGAATGATCGGCGAAGACTACAGGATTTATATGGAGGATTATGTATATACTTTTTTAAGGAAAGCTGCCGGAGCAGAAAAGAACGGGGAGGAGGAGAAATGCTGCCTGGCAGTTCTCACCGGGGAGAGCAAATGGGCGTCGGGAGTGACGTATCTTTTTATTAAAGGCGCTCTGACAGTGGAGAATACAGAGGTATCTTCGGAGCATATTGATTTTTCAGAGGAAATATGGCAGAAGATCCAGGAAGACGTGGGAAAATATTTTGAAGGGCAGGAAATTGCAGGCTGGTTTTTTGCGCAGAAATCGCTTCCTCTGGAAGCCTCTGAATTGTTTCAGAAAATTCATCTTAAATATTTTGGAGGCGGAGAAAAAGTACTGATGCTGATGGATCCGGCAGAGAGGGAAGAAGCCTTCTTCCGGTATGAAAACAATTTTCTGGTTCGCCAGAGCGGGTATTATCTTTACTATGAAAAGAACCCTCAAATGCAGGCTTATATGCTGGAAAAGAAACCGGAGTTTTCAGAAGAAGACAGAGAGGAAATTCAGGATGAGGCGGTCAAAGCCTTTCGAAAAATTATTAAAAAGAAAAAAGACGGGGATGCAGAGGAAACAGAAGAAAGAACTTCTGTTTTTTCCTATGCGGCAACAGCCTGCCTGGTATTGGCGGTGGCTGCAGTAGGGATGAGGTTTTATCAGAATTACCAAAATGTGCAGGAGGTAAATACGAAGACAGAGACAGTGTCGGCTATGCTTGAAAACGGGGAGGAGGAACCAAAGGATTCCCAGGGAGCGGAAAACGGGCTTTCCGCGGAAAATGTGACAGAGGAGACCAAAACAGAAACACAGGAAGGCGCTGAGGAACAGAAATCAAAAGAAGGCTTACAGGACGCAGCGAAAGAAGAGAACAATACAGTAGAAAATGAGGCTGTGGCGGAAAGCGGTCTGTCTGCCTCTGGAAATGCGGCAAAAAATAGTGAGAACAGCGCGGATAAGGGAAAAACAGAAGTTGATGCGGGGGAAGATGCGTCTGAGGAGACATCTTCAGAAGAACTGGGAAGTGAAGAGGATTCCGATGAAGAGGAAATGTCAGAGGAGGATGCGGCGATTTACAGGGAGGAATCAGATGTGCGCAAGGCAGAGCGGAGAGTCCAGGCAGCCCGGGAGAATGCGGAGGATCAAAATGAGGATTCTGATGCAGAGCAGACGAATACGGCAGGGGCTCAAAGCGGCACGTCCTATGTGATCCGGCCGGGAGATACCTTATACCAGATCAGTATAGAAAAATACGGGACTATGGATGAAGTGGAAGAAATATGCAGGCTGAACGGACTGGCCGAGGATGAAATTATTTATCCCGGCCAAATAATTGTATTGCCATAGAAAATTTGATATAATGAACCACAAGCGGCAGCAGGCCTGTGGATATCCCGGGGGCTGTTCACAGGCATCTACGAATAAAGAATACATAAGGTAAGGTATATTATGGCAAATATATTTAAGACAATAAAGAAAAAAAGAAGAAGGAAAAAACTTCTGGCCCAGAAGGAGCATCTGGAACATTCCCAGGCCGCGGCAAGAAACAGGGGAGAGGAAGATTATCAGACAAAGCTTTCGAAGCACAGACACGCGGCAATGCGGAGAACCCTGCTTATTCTGGGCGCGGTTGCGGCAGCGGTGGCGGTGATTTTTATTTATATAGAACGGCGGAGCTATCATAATTACCGGGTTTTGCAGACAAGTGAGCAGGAAGACGTTGTGTCTACTAATTATGAAGAAATGGACGGAAGGATCCTGCGCTACAGTCCGGAGGGAGCGGCGCTGGTAAATCAGGATATGGAGGCCTCCTGGAGTGTTATTTACGAGATGCAGAATCCGGTAGCGGACGTAAATGGAGATAAGGCGGTAATTGCCGATGTGGATGGAACGACCCTTGAGATATTTGACAGTGACGGAGAGACAGGAAGCGTTACAACTTCCTATACGATTGTTAAGGCCAGAATATCAGAGAGCGGTCTTGTAGCTGCGATTCTGGACGGCGGAGATTCTACATGGATCAATTACTATGGAACAGACGGAACGCTCCTGGTAGAAAATCAGACACATGTGGAGGATCCGGGTTATCCTATGGATGTAGCAGTGTCTGACAATGGAAATATTATGATGGTGACGTACCAGTTTGTGGATGGAAGCAATACAACCAGCTATGTGGCTTTCTACAATTTCGGAGATGTAGGGCAAAATGAGGATGACAGAATTGTGAGCGGATATACTTATGAGGGCGTAGTGATTCCTCAGGTAGAGTATCTGGATGATTCTCACGCCGTAGCACTGCGTGATGACGGATTTACTATATACAGCGGACAGCAGATTCCGAAAGAGAGCACAACAGTAGAGGTGGAGGACGAGATTGTCAGCACATTCATCTCCGGGGATGCCGTGGGAATGATATTTAAAAATGAAGATGGAGACGACGCATATACCATGAATGTTTATTCTGCAAACGGGAATCTCCGCTTTTCGAGAAGTTTTAATATACCATATACAACGGTTAAGATGAGCGGCGGCTACATTCTTTTGTATAATGATTCTCAGATTTGCGCGTATAACAGCAGGGGTGTGCAGAAATACAGCGGCACTGTAGACGGAAGCATCAATGATTTCATGAAAATCGGCTGGAATCGGTACCTTCTTGTAATGGACAGTGGTGTCAGTGTGATTAAATTCAGTTAAGAGGTGGATTATGGCGTTAACCTGGCTGGGAGCAATTGTCATTGCCTTCCTGCTGCTGACTGGATACAGGGGATACAAAAGAGGGTTCATCAGGGAAGTAGTCTCGTTTTTCTTTGTATTTCTTTCCATTGCGGCTGCGTGGGCAATTAATCCCTATGTAAACGATTTTTTTATGAATAATACTCCTGTATACGAAAGTATACAGGAAAGCTGTGAGAAATTTGTGGCTTCTCAGGGGAACAACACAGAAGAGAGCGACGGACAGGAAGAAGAGCAGAAGAGTTTCATTGAAAATCTGGATCTGCCGGAGCTTTTGCAGCAGGGACTGGAAGCGAACAATACGAATCAGGTATATCAGTATCTTGCAGTGGATTCTTTCGGAAGCTATATTTCGGGATACCTGGCACGGATCATCGTAAATGGCCTGTCATTTCTTGTATCTTATGCAATGGCTTCCGTAATCATCCGAATCGGGACATATGTTCTTGATATAATTGCGGGCCTTCCTATTATCAAAAGTGCGAACAAGCTTACAGGAGCGCTCGTAGGAGTGGTAAAAGGAGTTCTGTTTGTGTGGATCGCGTTTCTTGTTCTTACCGTACTTTGCAGTACGGATGTTGGAAAAGCGGGACTGGCTCTTATAGAGAAGGATGCGTTTTTGAGTATCCTGTATAGATATGATATTTTTGTGAATTTCTTTATGAGCATTTTTTACGGTCTCTAGACGCAGTGCAAAAATGAAGTTTCTTATATATAAAAGCATCGGGAAATACTTCCCTCTTTGCTGGAAAAACCAGTAAGGAGGGAAGTTTACTTTTCGGAATATTAAGTTCTTTTCGGAAATTAAAAAAAGTTAAAAAAAGGTGTTGACAACTACTTGGTATTATGGTAAATTAAATGAGCTGTCTGAGAGACATGAATTACAAAACATCAGGAAGCGGACAGGGATGTCCGGGATGCGGCGAAAAGCTGCAGAAAGCGCCGGAAAACTTCTTCAAAAAAAGTTAAAAAAGTGCTTGACAAGATCTGGAAGATGTGATAAAGTAAATGAGCTGTCTGAGAGACA
>DWYN01000148.1 GCA_019118645.1 Candidatus Blautia excrementipullorum
AAATTATGGCAAAAAGCAGATTAATCGGAAGCTATCCTGTAATCGGAATCAGACCGACAATCGACGGACGTAGAGGCGCTCTGGACGTAAGAGGTTCTCTGGAAGAGCAGACCATGAACATGGCTAAGAACGCTGCTAAATTATTCGAGGAGAATCTGAAATACTCCAACGGCGAGCCGGTTAAAGTTGTTATCGCTGACTCCACCATCGGACGTGTCGGCGAAGCTGCAGCATGCGCTGACAAATTCCGCAAAGAAGGCGTTGATATTACCCTTACTGTTACACCCTGCTGGTGCTACGGTTCTGAGACCATGGATATGGATCCCCAGACAATCAAGGCTGTATGGGGCCTGAACGCAACAGAAAGACCCGGCGCTGTATACCTGGCGTCTGTTCTGGCTACACATGCACAGAAGGGACTCCCGGCATTCGGTATCTACGGACATGACGTTCAGGATGCTGACGATATGACAATTCCGGAAGACGTAAAAGAAAAACTGTTAAGATTCGGACGCGCGGCAGTTGCTGCTGCTTCCATGAGAGGCAAATCCTATCTGCAGATCGGTTCCGTTACCATGGGTATCGGCGGATCCATCATTGATCAGGATTTCATCGAGTCTTATCTTGGAATGAGAGTAGAGTCTGTTGACGAGGTTGAGATCATTCGCCGCATGACAGAAGGCATCTACGATCACGCTGAATTCGAGAAAGCTCTGAAATGGGCGAAAGAGACCTGCAAGATCGGCTTCGATAAGAACCCGCCGGAACTGCAGATGACAGACGAGCAGAAAGAAGAACAGTTCGAGTTCGTTGTTAAGATGGCTGTTATCATCAAAGAGCTGATGAACGGCTGCGACAAGCTTGATCCGAAATTCTCCGAGGAAGCGATCGGACATAATGCTCTGGCAGCAGGCTTCCAGGGACAGAGACAGTGGACAGACTTCTATCCTAACGGAGACTTTGCAGAGGCTATGCTGAATACTTCCTTTGACTGGGAAGGCGCAAGAGAGCCGTACATTCTGGCAACAGAGAACGACGTACTGAACGGTCTTGGAATGATGTTCATGAAACTTCTTACCAACCGTGCGCAGATGTTCGCAGATGTTCGTACATACTGGAGCCCGGATGCTGTTAAGAGAGTAACAGGATATGATCTTGAAGGCGTTGCAAAAGAAAACGGCGGTTTCATCCATCTGATCAACTCCGGCGCATGCTGTCTGGATGCTAACGGAGAGGCGAAGGACGAGAACGGAAACGCTGTTATGAAAGAATGGTGGAACGTAACTGAGGAAGATCAGAAGGCTATTATGGCTGCAACCACCTGGAACGCAGCAGACAACGGATACTTCCGCGGCGGCGGATTCTCCTCCAGATTCGAGACAAAGGCTCAGATGCCTGCTACTATGATCCGTCTGAACCTTGTAAAAGGACTTGGACCGGTTCTGCAGATCGCAGAAGGATGGACAGTTGCTCTTCCTGCAGATGTATCTGATACACTTTGGAAACGTACTGACTATACATGGCCCTGCACCTGGTTCACACCAAGATGCGACGGCAAAGAAGGCGCATTCAAAGATGCTTACAGCGTAATGAACAACTGGGGCGCTAACCACGGAGCAATCTCCTATGGACATATCGGCGCAGACCTGATTACCATGTGCTCCATGCTGAGAATCCCGGTTTGCATGCACAACGTTCCGGAAGAGAAGATCTTCCGTCCGGCTGCATGGAACGCATTCGGAATGGACAAAGAGGGCGCAGACTTCCGCGCTTGCAAGAACTACGGACCTCTTTACAAATAAATATTGTATATTCAGGAAGGCTTTCCGGGTTTATCCCGGAAGGCTTTTCTTTGTTTTGGCAGAAAATAAAATGCTTTATGAAGAATAGAATAAATGACTTCTTGGGATTTCTTATATTCTTCCTCGTTTTTTGTCGCATGATCTCGCGAAGTTCGCAAAAAAAGGGATTATCAAGGAGAAATATCTGTGGTATGATAAATCAAAACGAAGAGTTTTACAGAATTTTCATTTCCGAAAAGAGAAAATTTTCGGATGGAGATCTGCTTTCAGTAAGGGAAGAAAGACTGAGGGAGAATTATGAAAAAAGCAGTAAAATTATGTCTGGCCCTGATATTCAGCGTTCTTTTTGCGCTTCCGGTGCTGGCGGATGTGCAAAGCGGCAGCGTCGGACCGGACTACAAAACAGATTATTATATGATTGTGGAGTCAAAAGCAGGAGGAATTAATATATACGCTCAGCCGGATCTGGAATCCTCAAAGCTGAACGAAGAACTGATTCTCAATGGCACAGCGCTCCATATAGAGGGAGAAGTAGAGGACAAAGAGGCTGACCGTACCTGGGGGTATACGGAGTATCATGGCATGTACGGCTATGTTCCTCTGGATGACTGTAAACCGGCGCAGTCCAGGCAGGAAGCCATTGACTCAGAACTTTACATAGCAGGAAAAGATAACGTCAATTACAATGCGGATTATGATGTGACAGCCAGTGCAGACGAAGGCAGCCAGAATCTTTATCAGGGGCCGGGAGAAAAATACGGTACGGTGCCGGGCTCCAGAGAGATAGAGAATGGAGAGACCCTTCATATCACGCAGGATGCGGAAATGGTGGACGGAAGCCGTTGGGGAGTTACTTCTGTGGATGGGAAAGAAGGATGGATGGATCTTGATAAAACCGAAGAAAACAGAGAAAATCAGGATATTTCGGAAAATGCCCGGGCAAAAACAACATCCGGGAATGTGACCGAAACAGAGCCGGATTTCTCTGCAGAGGAAACAGTACAAATGACAGAACCGGCAAAAGCCCCAACAGCGACAGCAACGCCAGCGGTGACAGCAACCCCAGCAGTGACAGAAATACCGGAGGTGACAGAAACACCAAAAACTGCTGCAGCGGAAACGCCAGATGTTACCGCCGCCAAGCCGACGGCGGCCGAAACAATCACTCCCCGTCCCGCAATGGAATCGGAGACAACGGAAGAGGCGGCCTTGGATACCTCCCAGGTTCCGGAAACTGCGCAGAATGCTTCAAGCCAGGAAGTGAAATCAGATTCTTCGGAAGGGTTCCGTCCTTTTATATGGATAGCTGTGGCTGCAATCGCCGCAGTAATCGTATTATTGCTTTATCATTTTAAGAAAAGAGAATAAACGGAAAGAAAAAGATCTGTTTTTGAGGAAGAAATTACCTCAAAAGCAGATCTTTTTTCTTGTACTTAGTAGCTCCGCACAGTAACGGTCCGTGAACGTCTGCTGAACAATCTCTGATAATAGGTAAGACGCTGCGGGGAGACGCCGATTACCATTTTAGGTGAATATGCATCAATTTTGGAGCCAACGTTGTTCAGCCGCAGGCTTCTCAGAGAAATCAGACAGCCGCTTTTGACATTGCGGAAAGCATAAGCCCCGATTCTGGTAAGACCGGTACCGATACTGATGCGGTTCAGATTTTTACAGTTGCGGAAAGCGTTGCTTCCAATAGCGGTAACGTTATTGCCGATCACCACTCTCTTCAGCAGTGTTTTACCATAGAAAGCCTTTGTCCATACAGAAGTGACTTTGTAGGTGACATTGGCGTAGCGTATTGTGGAAGGAATTACAGCCGTACGGATATACCGGTTGGTTGTTCCGCAGCAGGCGACTGTATTTTTTCCTTTGACACGGAAGATCAGGTCTGCGGAAGACACATAACTGTAGCGCCATTGTGCATAAAGGGTTACATTATCTGTAATTTTAAAGGTTTTTCCGGGAGCATAGCTGACTCCGCTGCCGTCGGCTTTTGTGTTCCAGCCGATAAAGAAACGGGAGCTGCAATAGGGGGCATTTTTTACGGTTACAGTTTTCCCGGAAGTATATTTTGTGTTGTCGGAAGGCATATTTCCGACAGCCAGGGAAGTGTTTCGGTTATAAGTAACCTGGTACGACTTAGGCGCCGGGGTGGCGGTGGGCACCGGAGTGGAAGTAGGCGCCGGTGCAGCGGTAGGTGTTGGCACAGCCGTGGGGGTCGGAGTGGCTGCAGGACTGTCCAGCGTGCGGGTATGGGCTTTGATGGAAAAGCAGAATGGCTTTGCCAGCGTTCCACAGTCCGTCCATTTCGCGCCGTTGGAGGAATAAAAGCTCTGGTCGGCTTCCAGCCCGGCGACCGCCTGGAACCAGGATGAGGACTGAACAGTCGTGGTGTTTTCCACATAGTAAGGAGTTGAATCGTCCATCAATGTCAGGACAATCGAATAAAGGCTGCCCTGAACCAGCGTTATAGGTCTGTCCAGAGTGACTGTATCAATTCCTGCCAGCGGCTGCAGGTACTCCATGGGAGATTCGTAAGCAGGAGTACCGCTGAGGGGATTGGAGGGATCTGTTAAATCCGTATATATCTGGATCTGATAGCTGGTATAATCTTTTTTGGAAGCGACAACGATTTCGCCCAGCTCCTCTGCGTTCCCGTTTCCTGCCGATGCTGTAAAAATATTGGCAATGGAGTAACCTTTTCTGAGAGTGACAGAGGAAGTACCGGCGGCCGCACCGTCATAAAAATAATTATTTGGATATGACGGGGAGAGGGTGGCGGTATTGGAAACCAGGTTGGTAATGGACGCATCTTCATAGGAAAGATAGAAATAACCTCCATCGCCCCAGGAAGAACCGTAGCTGTTTTTTACAATCCAGGCGCCGTCGTTTTGAACATTGGAAGCTTCCGGAAAATTATCCTTTGAGTAGGCATCGTCCCATCCTATGACAGTGACGGCATGGTTCACTGCGCCGGATGCCGGATAGGATGAGGCGGCTGTGTCAGCCTTGTAATAGGTGCCGCTGCTGTCCAGATAAATCATAGCTGTGACAGAACCATATTCCTGCACCATAAGTTTCATTCTCTCTTCCGAGTAGGAAGAAAAGACGGCGTCAGTGAGAAATACGTCGGTATCATAGGCCAGACTTTGATCCAGAGGAGCTGAGAGATCGGCAGTGTGAGTGCTGTCTGTGGGCAGGGGAGCCTTGTCTTCTGTGACCATACCGGACCATGTGCTGAGAAAGAAGGAGGCCACCATACCGTTTCCCCTGTCGTGATAACTGCTTCCCAGGTGGATCAGCTTGTCATCCGGCGTATTGCCGAGAGGATCATTGACCCGGTTTGCCAGGAAGTATGCAAGATGCTCCTCCGAGAGATCCCAGGATCCCAGTCCCTGTGAAAGCAGGCTGGTCTCGAAATTAGAGGCAACTCCAAAGGCCCAGCAGATTCCGAAAGGGTTCTGATTTTTTACAGAGGTGACAAGGCCGGACTCCCTGGAATCAAAATAGGGAAGAAGACTGTTGTACATACTGATACCCAGATCGCTTTCAACGTTTTCCAAAGGAGCAAAGGGTATGAGGCCGGACATGGGGGCAAGCTGCTCTGCTTGCTCCTCTTCCGTCATGGGACGGCCAAGGACATAATCCAGATCTTCACTGCTGCTTTCCGTTTCTCCGGAGCTGAAGAGAGGCTCGTCCTCAGGCTGAGAAGAGAAGAGGGCCTCCCCGGCGGAATCACCGGACTGTACGGGATTGTCTAAATCAGCAGGATTTTCAGGCGCTCCTTCTTCCACATCCTCTACAATAATTTCAGGATTTTCAGAGAAACTGCTTTCCTGTTCCCCGCCTGCCGCAGTGTCCTGTGAATTTTCCGTTTCTTCTGCTGCCGGGGAAAAATCCACCGCAGGCTGCGCTGCGGTTTCATCAGAGAAGAACGCGCTGCTTTCCGATGAAATTTCTCCGGAATCGGAAAAGCCGGCAGCCGCGGCAGCGGAAAAATTGTCTAGAATTAGGGAGAAACTTAAAAGCAGAGCGGCTCCCTGTTTTTTTATTGTGTGTTTTTTGGGAATCATAGTAACCTCCTGACCGTGGGAGAGAAAAAAGCGGATTTCAGAAAAATCACTTTTCAGGTTGATAAGAGTATCTGCATAAAGTCCCGGAATACGTGAAGAAGGGGCTTTTTAGTATCATACATGGATTTCGCCGATAAGTCCAGGGAAAAAATAAAAAAGTCCCGGCACAGACCGGGAACTTTCTCTTAAGACTGCGGGCGGGACGTGAAATTCCGCCCGCATGAAAGGACGCCTCAATCGTTGATTACAACGCCTTTCTGAAGCATGACATTTGCATACAAAGCTTTTTCGCTGGTGGAAATGATGCAGTAGGCTGTTTTGGCCTCGTCATAAAATGCAAAGCGCTCAATATTTCCTACCACAGCGTCTCCTCTGTCGTCATATTTCCGGATGATTTCCTTATAAGTATCCCAGATCGGGGTTTCCACATCATCTCCCGGCATGACTTCCATAAGATTTACCGGATGCTCCACATAAGTATCCAGAGGGAAAACTTTCAGGATGGCTTCCAGGATTTCCGGAACGCCATGCCCGTCACAGCGGATTGTGATGGCGTTTTTGCCCATGGACTCCACCGGGAAGTTTCCATCTGCAATTACAAGACGGTCACTGTGTCCCATTTCACATAATACTTTTAATAATTCAGGTGATAAAATTTCAGGAATTCCTTTTAACATAATCGCAATACCTCCAGTTTTAAGTTCATAATCAGGCTGACTTTTCATGCCGCTTTTATACTAAAATTTACCTCATCTGTCTGTCTGATTGCAAGGCAAAATTTTCCTGTGATTGATGAAAATTTTACGGTTGACAGAACCGTGGGAAGGCGGTATGATAAGACAAAACAGAAACGTTTCGGTTTCTGATGAATTCGAACTTTTCAACAACTTTTTTGCAGAAATTCCAGGAGGAAAAAGATTATGCCACTTGTTACATCAAAAGAAATGTTATTAAAAGCACAGCAGGGAGGATACGCGGTAGGAGCTTTTAATGCGGAGAATATGGAAATGGTAAAAGCCATTATCAGCGCTGCAGAAGAACTGAAAGCGCCCGTGATGCTTCAGACAACCCCTTCTACGGTGAAATATGGAACTGTTGAGACTTATGCGGCAATCGTAGCGGCTGAAGCGGCGAAGGCGTCTGTTCCTGTCTGCCTTCATCTGGATCACGGCGACAGCTTTGAACTTGCCATGAGAGCGATTCACGCGGGATATACCTCCGTAATGATTGACGGATCCAAGCTGGATTTTGAAGAAAACATCCGTCTGACAAAGAAGGTGGCGGATGTTGCGAAAGCACTTGACATCCCCTGCGAGGCGGAGCTTGGAAAAGTAGGAGGAAAAGAGGACGACCTGGAAGCGGAAGCGGATACAAATACAGATCCCGCAGAGGCACGGGAATTTGCAGAGAGAACAGGCGTTACCTCTCTCGCAGTTGCCATCGGAACAGCACATGGATTTTATGTGGGAACGCCGGTACTGGATAAGGAGCGCCTGAGCGAGATCCGCAAAGTGGTGGACATCCCCCTGGTGCTTCACGGAGCTTCCGGATTGAGCGACGATGATGTGAGAGACTGCGTGAAACGCGGCATGTGTAAAGTAAACTTTGCCACAGAGCTTAGAGACGCGTATTCCAAGGCGGTGAAGGCCACTTTTGCGGAAAAAGAAAATACCATTGATCCCAAGGCTTACGGACGGGCGGCTATCCAGGCAGTGAAGGAGCTGGTTATGTACCGCATGAAGGTCTGCGGCTGCGATGGAAAGGCAGAGTAGAAGACTTCCGGCAGAGTAATCTGAGAGGCACAATGGAAATTAAAAGAAGGAGTGATTGAGCGGTGGCGGCAACGATGAAAGATATAGCCCGAAAAACTGGGCTGGGACTGGCTACGATTTCTTCTTATTTTAATGGCGGAAATGTCAGAGAGAAAAACCGGAAAAAAATTGAAGAGGCTATAGAGGAACTCCATTATGAAGTAAACGAGGTGGCAAGAGGGCTGAAAACCAATGCCACAAGAACCGTGGGAGTTGTGATCCCGGAGCTGAACAACACTTTCTGCGCAGAGATCATTACAGAGATGGAAGATATTCTGCGGGGACACGGATACGCCACAATTGTATGCGACTGCCGGACGAACAGGCTGCTGGAACAGGAGGCGGTGGATTTTCTGGGCAGGAAACGTGTGGACGGCATTATCAATATGCCGGTGGATACTGAGGGCAGACACCTGAGAAAATTTTTGAAAACAGGAAAGCCTGTGATTTTGATTGACCGTAAGATTCAGGGCGCATCCTGCGACAGCGTTCTTGTGAACAATGAGAAGGCGGCGGAAGACGCCATGGGGCTTTTTTTCAGGAACGGACACAGAAAGGTGGGAATCATCGGCGGACCGGCGGAAATTTCCACAGCTCAGGAAAGAGTCTGCGGTTATCAGAAGGCATATGAAAAATATGGAATTCCTCTTGCGGATTCCCTGATCTGCCGTGAGGACTATACGATCCAGGGCGGCGTCCGGGGGTTGGAAAAGCTGGTAAAAGATAATCCGGATATGACTGCGGTATTTGTTACAAATTACGAGATGACGATGGGGGCTGTAATCGGCCTGAATGAACTGGGAATGCGGGTGCCGGAGGAAATTTCCATAATCGGTTTTGACAATCTGCAGTTTGCCAGGGCCTGCAGCCCGAAGCTTACGATTGTAGCTCAGCCTACGGTTGAGATTGCCAGAGAAGCCGCGGGAATTATGCTGAAGCGCCTGGAGGAGGGACCTGAAGGCGATACTTCGGAGCATCTCACCGAAAAGCTGAATACAGAGATTATAATGGGAAAATCTATCCGCTGTCTCTGCGAAGGACAGAAGCTTTTGAAAGAGAAAAAGAACTCCGGGGCTGCGGAATAAACGAAGTCCCTGAGGGATGATGAGGGCAAAAGGATGAAATCATATTTACTTGGAATTGATATCGGAACAAGCGCTTGCAAAGTGGCTGTTTTTGATAAAAACGGAAAGGTGATGGCTGCGGAAAGCGGCGATTATCCGGTTTATTATCCTCATGAAGGATGGGCGGAACAGAACCCGGAGGAATGGTGGACGGCTGTGTGCGGCGCAGTCCGCCGCACCATTGATTCCGCCGGAATTGCTCCGGAGGAAATTGCCGGAGTGGGGATTGACGGACAGAGCTGGTCCGCCATTGCAGTTGATAAGACAGGAAAAGTTCTGGCCAATACTCCGATCTGGATGGATACCAGAGCCCAGTCCATTTGCGACAGACTCAATGAAGAGATCGGCGCGGAAGAAATTTTCCGGGTAGCCGGGAATTCTCTGCAGCCTTCCTACACTACGGCAAAAATTTTGTGGTACAGGGAAAATCTGCCGGAAGTCTATAAAAGTACATACAAGATTCTTCAGTCCAACAGCTATATCGCATTTAAACTGACAGGAGAGATGACACAGGATCTGTCTCAGGGATATGGGCTCCACTGCTTTGATATGAGGACAGGAAAATGGGATGAGGACATGTGCGGACGCCTGGGAATTCCCCGGGAGTTTCTTCCGGAAATCTGCGCCTGCGATAAAATTGTGGGAACCGTGACGAAAAAGGCCGCTCTGGAGTGCGGACTTGCAGAGGGAACTCCTGTTGCGGCGGGAGGCTTGGACGCAGCCTGCGGGACTCTGGGGGCAGGAGTGATTCACCCCGGGGAAACCCAGGAACAGGGAGGACAGGCCGGGGGAATGAGTATCTGCACAGAAGAATATAAGGCGGATCCAAGATTGATTCTCAGCTTCCATGTGGTTCCCGGACAGTGGCTTCTTCAGGGCGGCACTACCGGAGGCGGAGGAGTGATGCGCTGGTTTGAGAGAGAGTTTGCGGATTATGAGAGAATGATGAAAGAACAGACGGGAGTTTCATCCCTGAACCAGCTCAACGAGATATCGGAAAAAGTGGCTCCCGGATGCGACGGGCTTGTCTTCCTGCCCTATATGGCGGGAGAGCGTTCTCCAATTTGGAATCCCGGTGCAAAAGGGGTGTTTTACGGACTGGATTTCTCCAAGACGAAAGGTCATATGGTACGGGCCTGCATGGAGGGGGTTGCCCTTTCTCTGCAGCACAATCTGAAAACAGCTGAGGAAGCCGGAGTCCGGGTGGATGTCCTGAGAGCAATGGGAGGTTCGGCAAATTCTCTTCTGTGGACGCAGATTAAATCTGATATCACAGGAAAGCCTATCGTTGTTCCCGCGTCAGACACGGCTACGACACTGGGGGCGGCCATTCTTGCAGGAGTGGGAACCGGATTCTACCGCAGCTATGAGGAAGCAGTAAGCCTGACCGTATCGGAAACAAGAAGGCACCAGCCCAACGAGGCAAACCGGGAAGTCTACGAGAAAACTTACGAGACTTATCTGAAGCTTTACGAGGCTCTGGAACCGTTAATGAAAAAATAACGGTATGCCTGCGGAAAAATCGGATTTCTGCAGATGGAGCAGCAGCAGAACAAATAAACAAGACACAAAAAGTTTTGATGATGAAAGAAAGGAGCATCAACATGCGCGCAGCAGTAGTAACAGAAAATGAAAAAGTAGAGTACCAGGAAATTCCGGAACCGGAGGTGAAAAAAGGATATGTAAAAGTTAAAGTCAGATATTCCGGCATCTGCGGATCAGATATTCCCCGGGTACTCAACCACGGCGTACATTTTTATCCCATTGTCCTTGGACATGAGTTTTCCGGAGACGTGGTGGAAGTGGGAGAAGGCGTTACAAAAGTAAAGGTAGGAGACCGTGTCTCAGGCGCTCCCCTTGTTCCTTGTATGAAATGCAGCGACTGCCAGAAGGGAAATTACTCACTCTGCAAGCATTACAGCTTCATTGGTTCCAGAGAGCAGGGAAGCAACGCGGACTATGTGGTAATTCCGGAGCAGAACGCAGTTCCTTTTGACAAATCCGTTCCCTATGATCAGGCGGCTATGTTTGAGCCTTCCACAGTTGCTCTCCACGGCCTGTTCCAGAATGACTACCAGGGAGGGGAATATGTGGCGATTCTGGGAGGCGGAACGGTAGGCATGTTCACTATGCAGTGGGCGAAGATTTTCGGCTCCAGAAAAGTAGTTGTTTTTGACATCAGCGAGGAACGTCTCGCTCTGGCAAAACGTCTGGGCGCGGACGAAACGGTAAACACCACAGAGGAAGACTTTATGAAGAAGGCTATGGAAATTACCGGAAACAGCGGATATGGTTTCGTCTTTGAAACAGCAGGGCAGGTTGCAACCATGCATATGGCATTTGAACTTGCGGCAAATAAGGCCCATGTATGCTTTATCGGAACACCTCATGAAAATCTTTCTTTCACACCTGCTCAGTGGGAAAATATGAATCGCAAGGAGTTTAAGCTGACCGGCTCCTGGATGTCGTACAGTGCTCCTTATCCGGGAAAAGAGTGGGAGCTTACAGCCCATTATTTCGCAACAGGACAGCTGAAATTTGATCCGGGATTTATTTATAAAAAAATTCCTATGAGCCAGGCCCAGGAAGCTTTCCAGCTCTTTAAAACCCCGGGGCTTGTAAAGGGAAAAATTCTTTTATCAAACGAGGAAGACTGAAATGATACTGACAGTTACATTAAACGCAGCCATTGATAAGCGTTATGTTGTGGAAAACTGCAGGATGGGAGAAGTGAACCGGGTGAAAGAGTGCACTTATGTCCCCGGAGGCAAAGGGCTGAATGTCTCCAAGCCGGCGTCTATCTATGGAGCGGAAGTGGTGGCCACAGGCTTTGTTGGCGGACATGCGGGAAATTATATTGAGGATGCACTGAAACCTTTTGGAATTAAAAGCGCATTTTATCATGTGGAAGAAGAAAGCCGTTCCTGCATCAATATCTGGGATGAAACAAACCATGTGCAGACGGAATTTCTGGAGCCGGGCTTTACCCTGACAGAAGAGGACTTTAAAGGATTTGAAGAAAAATTTAAAACACTTTTAGACGGCGCAGACGTAGTGGCCATGTCCGGCAGCGTGCCAAAGGGACTGGACGGAACTGCTTATCAGAGACTGATCCGCATTGTGAAAGAAGCCGGCAGGCCGGCGATTCTGGATACCAGCGGCAGGCTTCTGGAAATGGGGATTGAGGCGAAGCCTGCGCTGATAAAACCGAATATTGATGAGATCCGTATGCTTACCGGGAAATCCTGCGACAATGTTCAGGACATTATTGAGGCCGCAAAGACCATTCACGAAAATGGCGTGGAGACAGTGGCGGTCTCCCTTGGAGCCGATGGTTCTCTTGCAGTGGGAGAGGAAGGCGTGTTCAGAGCAGAGGTGCCGAAAATTGACGCAGTGAATACTGTGGGCTGCGGCGATTCCATGATCGCCGGTTTTGCCATTGGCATCAGCGAGGGTCTGTCTCTTCCGGAGACCTTAAGAAGAGCCAGCGCGATCTCCGCCGCAGCGGCGATGAGGGAGGAGACAGGTTTCTTCGTGATGGAGGATATGAAAAAATTACTTCCCCGGATCACAATCACGAAATTGTAGTCTGCAGAGGAAGCATAAAATAAGAAAAGGAGACAATATTATGGCAGAATTCATTAATCCGGCGATTGTGCCGAAAGTAACACTCCCCTCCGGGGAAAAAGTTCCCTGCATCGGAATGGGAACTTTTGGTTCAGACAGAGTTTCTGCAGAGGACGTGTCAGCCGCTGTAGCAGGAGCCATCCGAAGCGGATACCGCATGTTTGACTGTGCCGCATGCTACGGAAATGAACACCAGATTGGAGAAGTATTCCAGGAAGCTTTCAAAGAGGGCGTTGTAGAGAGAAAAGATCTCTTTATTATGACAAAAGTCTGGAACGACATGCACAGAAAGGTGGAGGAAGCCTGCAGAAAGAGCATCCAGGATCTTCAGTGCGATTATGTGGATCTTTATTTTATCCACTGGCCGTTCCCGAACTACCATGCACCGGGATGTGACGTAAATTCCAGAAATCCTGATTCCAGACCTTTCAGTGTGGAAGAGTTTATGGATACCTACCGCCAGTGCGAAGAACTGGTGGAAAAAGGTATGATCCGCTATATTGGAATCTCCAATATGACCATTCCGAAGCTGGAGGCGGTTCTTCCGCTTATGAAGATCAAGCCGGCGGCATGTGAACTGGAACTTCATGTATGCTTCCAGCAGCAGGAGCTCTATGACTATCTCGTTGCCCACAATATTCAGCCGGTAGGCTATATGCCTCTTGGCTCACCGAGAAGACCTGAAAGAGATATCTGCCCGGAGGATGTGGCGGATCTTCAGCTGCCGGAGATGAAAGAGATCGCCGCGGCCCACGGAGGAATCCATACAGCTCTCATTGCGCTGAAATGGGCGCATCAGAGAGGTGAAATTGCGATTCCCTTCTCTGTACACAACTACGCAAGCAATCTGAAATGCGTAACAGAGGATCCTCTGACAGAGGAGGAGATGAAAAAGATCAGTACTCTGGAAAGAGGAAACCGTCTTGTAAAAGGCCAGGTATTTCTCTGGGAAGGGGCAAAAGACTGGCATGATCTCTGGGATGAGGACGGCGTGATCGTAAAGTGACCGTGATACAGAAGCTCTGTAAAAAGCAGACTCTTTCCAAATATCATAATTCGTGATAAAATGTAATTAAGATGCACAGACAGAAAGACGCTCTATGAGGAGGTACCGGCCTCTCGTTCTCATGGGGCGTCCTTTTGATATTTTCTGATGAGACGATATAGATTACGGACAGCAGGGTGGGGAAGGAAAAACTGTGCCTGAAAAATACAAACAGGAGACTGTCATAACATGTACCGTATATTATTAGTTGACGATGAAATTCTTGTGAGAGACGCAATCAAAGAGAATATTGACTGGGAGGGAATGGGCTGTGAACTGGCAGGAATCTGCGAAAACGGGCAGCAGGCAGCGGAATTCGTAAAGCAGCATCCGGTGGATATTGTTTTGACGGATATTCTTATGCCATATATGGACGGAATGGAGCTGAGCCACTTTCTTCACGATAATTATCCAGACATCGTAATTGTAATTTTCAGTGGATTTGGAGAATTTGAATATGCCAAAAAGGCAATTCAGTATAATGTCAGCGAGTATCTTCTGAAGCCCGTGACGGCAGTGGAGCTTACGGAAGTTATTAATAAAATGAAAGAAAAAGTGGATCAGAGGCGGAAAGAAAAAATGAAAATGGAGCGTCTGACAAAGGCATCGGAAAATTATCGGAAAAACGCTCAGATGATCCGCTCCAAAGCGATAGAGGCTGTGGTAAACTGTACGATTGACACAAAAACAGGAATAGAGCAGCTTGCCGCCATGGGAATTGAGCTTACAGAGTCAAGCTGCAGAGTGGCGATATTTGATATTGATATTTATTCAGATATCTACCAGGTGGACACAGTGAAACGCCAGGAAAGCGCGTTGATGGCATTTGTTCTGTACAATATCAGCGATGAGATCGTCAGGAGAGAGCAGGCGGGGATTGCTTACCAGGAAGGGGGAAACCATGTCTGTATCCTTTTCCAGGAAAAATGGGGAAGAAACCTGAATGACAGGATAAAGGAGATCTGCCGGGAAATTCAGCAGAAAATGCAGGAAGTCATGGGAATCAGCGTTTCTGTGGGAATCGGGAAATGGGTAAGAAGTCCGGAAAAACTGATCATTTCCCATGCCCAGGCCGAGAAGGCAATCCAGTACAGGTATCTTCTGGGAGAAAGTCTCCTTTTGGATATGGAGGAGAGGATACCGGAGCAGAATATTTCTCTGACGCCGCATCTGGAGAAACTTGCGGATGCTGTAAAGACAGGCCGCAGGGAGGACGTGGAGACAGCTCTTAAGGAAACGGAGGATGCGGTGCGGGATGCCATGGTGGAAAAAAGCAGGGCTTGCATGTATCTGCAGCAGATTGTCAGGACGATGGACAGGGTCTGCGAAGATGTGGCTCTGGATATGAAAAAGATTTTATCCGGCAGAGACGAACTGCTTCATCAGGTGACAGAACAGAAATCTTTCGACAAAGCCTGCGGAATTGTCCGGGAGTATGTGCTGAAAATCTTTAAAATGCTTACTGACATGAACAGCTCCAGCGGACAGAGACAGGCAAGGCTGGCTATGGATTATATTCAGAAAAATTATATGGATCCGGACCTCAGTTTGAATGATATCTGTTCCTATCTGAATATCAGTACCAGCTATTTCAGCACCATTTTTAAGGAGATGACAGGGGAGACTTTTACGGAGGTTCTGATCAGAACCCGTATGGAAAAGGCAAAGGAACTTCTGGAAAATACCACTATGAAAAATTATGAAATCGCGGAAAAAGTTGGTTTTTCAGACCCCCATTACTTCGGCATTTCCTTTAAGAAAATGACAGGGACCACTCCTACAGAATATGCCAGGGAGAAGCGAAGATGAAAAAGAAGAGACCGACATCGGGGCTTATAGGAAAATTCAAAAGTATTCAGAGCGCTATTTTCGCCGCGGTTTCCCTGCTTATTCTGGGCGCGGTAGTGATCGTAACTTTGGTTTCTATGAATTTTACCAGAAATACGGTTTTTGACAATTCCTCTCTGTATACGCAGACCATTATCCGGCAGATGAACCAGAATATTGATTCCTATATTGATTATATGGAAAATATTGCATATCTGGTTTCCAGCAGCGAAGATGTGCAGGAGTATCTTTTCGGCGGGGAGGATGTAGCCGGAGCCAGGGAAAGAATTCTCAGGCAGTTTGAGACGATTCTGGACAGCAGAAGCGACATTCTGAATGTGGGAATTATCGGAACAAACGGCAGGAAGCTGATCAACAACGGGCTGCAGTCCGTGAACCCGGATCTGGATCTTTCCACACAGGAATGGTATACGAAGGCTTTGGAGAAAAATGCGAGCATCTCGCTGACTTCCTCGCATGTGCAGCATATTATAAGCGGGGAAAGACCCTGGGTAATCACTTTAAGCCGCGGTTTTCGGAATCTTTCAGCGGGAGATGAAAAGGCAGGCGTGTTTTTTATTGATCTGAATTATTCAGCGATCAGCGAGCTCTGTGACCAGAATAATATTGGCAGCCGGGGATATGCCTTTATTCTGGATCAGGAGGGGAATATTGTATACCATCCTCAGCAGCAGCAGCTCTACAACGAGCTCCAGACAGAGAACATAGATCTGATCCTGAATGCGGATACAGACACGGTTCTGACCGGGAAGGGAAGCGGCGAGAGGCTGTATTCCATGGTGCGTTCAGAGAAAACCGGCTGGACGACAGTAGACTGTGTAAGTGTGGATGAACTGTTAAGAGAGAGCAATCAGGCGCAGAGTATTTATGTGCTGATCGCCATAGTTCTGATTATCGTGGCGCTGCTTCTTTCAAGACTTATTGCCGGAAGCATCACCAGGCCCATTCAGCGTCTCCGAGACTCTATGGAAAGAGTGCAGGAGGGAGACTTTAAGGTATCTGACGTGGTGGAAAATTCGGGAAACGAAATTGGAAGCCTTACCAGATCTTTTAACGTAATGACCAGCAGAATCCAGGAACTGATGAAGCAGAATGTCCGTGACCAGGAAGAAAAAAGGAAAAGTGAGCTGAAGGCTCTTCAGTCTCAGATTAATCCTCACTTTCTTTATAATACGCTGGATTCCATTATCTGGATGGCGGAAGGAAAGAAAAATGAAGAGGTAGTTTTGATGACTGCTTCCCTTGCCCGCCTTCTCAGACAGAGCATAAGCAATGAAGACGAGGTTGTGCCCATTGCCCAGGAAGTAGAATACGCCAGAGGGTATCTCACGATTCAGAAAATGAGATATAAGGATAAGATGGAATTTCAGATAGATGTGGATCCCTCCATACTTCATATTAATCTGATCAAGCTTGTTCTGCAGCCCATTATTGAAAATGCCATTTATCATGGCTTGAAATATAAAGAGAGCAAAGGCCTTCTTCAGGTAAAGGGATTTATGAAAGATGGAAATGCAGTCCTGCAGGTAATTGACAACGGCGTGGGAATGGACGCGGAAACACTTGCACATATTTATGAAAGACATAAGGTGAATTATCAGTCCAACGGTGTAGGAGTCTATAATGTACAGAAGCGGCTGCAGCTTTATTACGGAAGCAATTATGGAATTACCTATGAGAGCAAAGTGGGCGAAGGAACCACTGCAACGATTACGATACCGGGGCGGCAGGAGGGCAGCAGTGAAAAAGTATAGAAAATGGATGACAGCGGCGGTTCTGCTGGTGCTGGCGGCAGCGGTGACGGCAGGCTTTTATATCAGAAAAGTGCAGAAGGAAAGCAGAGAATTTTCTCTGATTTATATTCCCAAGGTGGTAGACGGAACCAATGACTTCTGGTCATCTCTGATCCTGGGAACGGAGATGGCGGCCAGAGAATATCACGCCAGCCTGGAGATTATGGCTCCGTCTGAAGAAAACGATGTAGAGGGGCAGAATCGGCTGTTGGAAGAGGCAATTCAGAAAAAACCGGATGCAATCCTGTTTTCGCCGTCCAGTTTTACGGAGTCAGACAGTCTTCTGCGGAAAGCGAAAGAGGCGGGAATCCATATTGTTTTTGTGGACTCCTATACAGAACAGGATATTCAGGACATTACAGTGGCGACAGACAATATAGAAGCCGGAGAAAAACTGGGCGAGTTTGCTGCGGGACTTCTTGAGCCGGAGGATCAGATTGCCGTTGTGGCTCATGTAAAAGGGGTATCCACAGCGGTGGAGAGAGAGCAGGGCTTTCGCACAGGACTGGGCAGTCTGAAAAAAAATATTGTGGATGTGGTATACTGTGATTCCAGCTACGAGAAATCCTATGAGCTCACCATGGAACTTATGGAAAAATATCCAAATCTGAAAATGGTGGCCGGAATGAACGAATATTCCTCTGTGGGCGCCGCGCGGGCAGTTAAGGCGGCGGGAGCGGAAGAGCAGATTCAGGTTGTTGGGGTGGACAGCTCCCAGGAAGCGGTACAGCTTATGGAACACGGAGTCTTTAAGGGCATTGTTGTGCAGAAGGCGTTTAAAATGGGATATCTTGGCGTGAGAGAGACAGTGCGCCTGCTGGGCGGCGAGGAATACCAGAAAAATATAAATTCAGGATGCGAACTGGTGACTCCGGAAAATATGTATTCCGGGGAGATTGAGAAACTGCTGTTCCCTTTTAATACACTGAAAATCACAGTGACAGAGACGCCGCAGATCTGAGAAAAACAGATTCAATAATATACAGAAAACTTTGAGAAGCAGAAAAAAGGTTAAAATTTTACGGCACCGTAAATTTTTAACCTTTTTTTGGAAGATATTCTATTACAATTTTTCACGGTTTCAAGGTATGATATAGGAAACACTGAGGTGTAAAAAGTTAGGAGGGTGGAAAATTGGAAAAGTTAAAACAAAACCCAATTGTGAAGAAACTTGGCCTGAACAGGATTCTGCTTGTCTGTGTCCTGGTGATTATGTTCGTGGCGTTCAGGGCGGTTCTCGGAAGTAAATTCCCTATAGGGGACAGTATCAAATCTACTTTGAACTATGTGTATTTTCTGGGATTTCTTTCACTTGGTGTTACTTTTGTAATTGCAACGGGAGGAATTGATTTCTCCATCGGACCGGTTATGTTCTGCTGCGCGCTGGTTTCCGGCTACTGTATGACAAGCTATAGAGTTCCTATAGCAGCGGCTATGGTAATCTGTGTGCTGATCGGTCTTGCTTTTGGTACCTTCAATGGATGGATGGTGTCTTATATGTCGGTGCCTCCTTTTATTATTTCCATGGCATCCATGAATATTGCAAAGGGTATTGCTTCTGTATTTACAAAAACACAGTCTGTAAGCTGGCCCCAGAGTTCAGATCCGGTAAACGGCTGGTTCCGTAATATTGTTTCCTACAAAGGATTCCCTGTGGGACTGGTAATCTTTCTGGCGGCGGCTGTAATCTGCGGCATTGTCCTTTACAATACAAAACCGGGACGTTATATCCTGTGCCTTGGATCCAACAGTGAAGCTGTTCGCCTTTCCGGTGTAAACACAAGAAAGTGGCGGATGCTTTCCTATATGATCTGCGGATTCCTGGTAGGAATCGGAGCTCTGTTCTTTGTTGCTACATATACGACTGTTCAGCCGGGATACGGCGATCAGTACAACAACGAGGCCATTGCGGGCTGTGTTATGGGCGGTACCTCCATGGTAGGCGGACTTGCTTCCGTTGGCGGTACAGTAATCGGTGTATTCATCATTTCCCTTCTTCAGCAGGGCATCATGGCATTTGGACTTGGAAAAGGACAGCAGATGATCATCACAGGTATTATTGTTATCGTAGCAGTTTACATTGACGTTTCTGCAAGACGCAGAAAGAACTGATCTAAAAGGGAGGATGCGACAATGGGTGAAGTTATTTTAACTATGAAGGACATTGATAAGTCCTTTCCTGGAGTGCATGCCCTGGATCACGTTAATTTTGAAGTGAAACGCGGCGAAGTACATGCGCTTATGGGAGAGAACGGAGCCGGAAAGTCCACGCTTATGAAGGTTCTTACCGGTATCTATCAGAAAGATTCTGGATCGATTGTTTATAAGGGCAAGGAAGTGGCATTTCACAATACCAGAGAGGCTCAGGACGCAGGTATTGTAATTGTGCACCAGGAATTGAACATGGTGGGCGACCTTACGGTTGCGCAGAATATTTTCATCGGACGTGAGCCCAAAAAAGGTTTCCGCATTGATGATAAGAAAATGATTGAGGATTCCAAGAAGCTCTTCCAGGATCTGAATATCGAAATTGACCCAAGAGAAAAAATGAATAATCTGACAGTCGGCAAACAGCAGATGTGTGAGATCGCGAAGGCAATTTCACATAAGGCGGAAGTCATCATATTTGATGAACCCTCTGCAGCTCTGACGGAGAAGGAGATTGCGGATCTGTTTGAGATCATCAGAGATCTTCGTGCCAAAGGCCTGGGAATTGTTTATATTTCCCACCGTATGGATGAGATTAAGGTGATTACAGACCGTGTAACGGTCATGAGAGACGGCGGATATGTGGGAACTCTGATTACAGCAGACAGTACCAAGGAAGATATCATCAACATGATGGTAGGCCGTGTGATTTATGAGGATCCGAAGGAACACAGTATGGTTGCTCCGGATGCGCCGGTAGTTCTGAAGGTTGAGCATTTGAATGCAGGAAAGATGGTGCAGGATGTCAGCTTTGAGCTGAGAAAAGGAGAAATTCTTGGATTCTCCGGACTGATGGGCGCCGGACGTACCGAGACGGCAAGGGCCCTGTTCGGAGCAGACCCGAAGCAGAGCGGCAAGATCTCCATCATGGGAAAAGACGGACAGCTCCATGAAGTGACGATTAACAGCCCGCAGGATGCAGTTAAATACGGAATCGGTTATCTGTCTGAGGACAGAAGAAGATACGGCTGTGTAGTACAGAAATCGGTGACCGAGAATACAACGCTGGCCACTCTGGAAGAATACACCAACGGACTGTTCATCAATAAGAGCAAAGAGAAAAAGGTTACGGAGAAATATATCAACGAGCTGGCTACAAAGACGCCGAGTCCCGATCAGCTGGTGGTAAATCTTTCCGGCGGTAATCAGCAGAAAGTGGTAATTGCCAAGTGGCTGACCCGTGACAGTGAGATCCTGATTTTCGATGAACCCACAAGAGGCATCGACGTAGGAGCCAAGAATGAAATTTATAAATTAATGAACAGACTGGCAGCAGAAGGCAAGTCAATCATTATGATTTCTTCTGAAATGACAGAAGTTCTCCGAATGAGTGACCGTATTATTATCATGTGTGAGGGGAAAGTGACAGGAGATATTGATATTTCCGAGGCTACCCAGGAACATATCATGGATAAGGCTACACGGAATATCGATTAAGGAGGAAAGTCATGACTAAGAAGAAAAGTAGTATTTTAAGTGATCAGAGATTTATTGTTTTATTGGTTATTATCGTACTGATGGCTGTCTTCTCGATTATGAGCAAGGAATTCAGACAGTACAGTACGATCCTGAGTATGCTTGATTTTTCATACTATGATCTGCTGATGGCAATCGGTGTTACCTTCCCGCTGATCACCGGCGGTGTAGACCTTTCTATCGGAACAGGTATGGTATGTTACGCATTGATTGCCGGAACAATGGTAAGAAGTCATGGATGGCCGGTTACTGCGGCAATGCTCCTTTGCATTGTTCTGGGACTTGCAGTCGGCGCATTAAACGGTGTGCTGATCGGCGTGATGAATCTTCCACCGTTCCTTGCAACCCTCTGTACCTGTATGATTACCCGAGGTGCAGGATCTCTCTGCAGTGCGACACCCTGGCCGGCTCTGACTCAGGAAGGCGGATGGTTCCATTCTATCTTTAAGATTACTGTCGGCACAGGAAGAAGCGCAGACCGTTATCCGATCGGATTCCTGTGGATGATTCTTCTGGTTATTCTGATGGAGTTTGTGCTGTTCCACACCAAATTCGGACGGTACACCATCGCCATCGGATCCAATAAGGAAGCGGCGGCACTTTCCGGAATCAACGTAAAATTCTATCATGTAATGGTATATGTTGTATGCGGTCTCTTTACAGGCCTTGCAGCAATTGCCTACGCAGCAGTTACTCCTACCGTACAGCCCGGTACCGGCGCAGGCCTGGAAATGGACGCGATCGGCGGCGTATTTGTAGGCGGCGTTGCAGCCTCCGGCGGATACGGATCTGTACTTGGAACATTTGTAGGTATCTTTGTCATTATGCTTCTGAAGACCGGTCTTCCTTATATCGGACTTCAGGCAAACTGGCAGCAGATCATTACAGGTGTCGTTCTGATTGTTGCAGTACTGATCGATATCCTGAAAGAGAAGAAAAAAGCAATTTAAAAAAAATCAGGGATGTGAAACGTCAGGCGTATCTGCCTGACGGATCATCATAAAACAAAACTATATAATTAAGGAGGAAGAAGTAAATGAAAGTGAAGAAATTAATTGCCTTAGGTCTTTGTGCAGCAATGGTGAGCAGCATGACTGTTTCTCCTGTTCTGGCAAGCGAGGATGCAGCGGCTGAGGAGACAACCGAGGATGCGGCAGCTGAAGAGACAACAGAAGATGCAGCGGCTGAAGAAGAGACAACTGAAGACGCAGCAGCTGAAGAGGAAACAACCGAAGATGCAGCAGCTGAAGAAGAGACAACTGAGGATGCGGCAGATGCAGAAGATCCTACTGCACAGTTCGACGGACTTACGGCAAATGAAGCTTATGAGTTCCCGATGATCGTAAAATCTTTCCAGTCTACATACTGGGATGCAGCTCAGGAAGGTATGAAGATGGCTGCAGAAGAACTGGGCGTAACTTATACTCCTCAGGGACCGAACAGCGAATCTGATATCGCTGACCAGGTAAACATGGTTAACACCGCAATCAGCGCAAATCCGGTTGGTTTAGGACTTGCTGCCTGCGATACATCTTCTGTTCTCGATGCACTTCAGGAGTGCGCAGACAAAGGTATTCCGGTAGTTACTTTTGATACAGGTATCGCAGACGCTCCGGAAGGCTCCGTTGTATGTGAGGTTGCTACTGATAACGTACAGGCAGGATCTGTAGCGGCAGAGCATATGTATGAGGCAATCAAAGACGTTATCGCAAATGCAGAAGGACAGGTTATCATCGGTGAAGTTAACCAGGATGCAACTGCTCTGAATATCCAGCAGCGCGGCGGCGGATTCATTGACAAGATGATCGAGCTGATCCAGGCAGACGGCAAAACAGTTGCTGTTACAGGAAACGAGTTCTATGTAAACGCTGCACAGGGTGCAGATGCTACAGAAGCTGACGCAGACGTTGTTATCCAGGTTGCTGTACCGGCACAGACAACTGTAGAGCTTTGCTCCACAGAGGCTCAGGCAATCCTTTCTCAGGAAAACTGCATCGCTATCTTCGGTTCCAACCAGACAGCAGCAGAAGGTGTTCTTGCAGCAAACGCAAACCTGAACGTTCTTGGATCTGATCCGGCTAACGGCGATGTAGTTGGTGTTGGTTTCGATGCTGGTTCTATTATCAAAGCAGCTGTACAGGACGGCACATTCATCGGTGCTGTTACCCAGTCTCCTCTGATGATGGGTTACTATGCAATCTATGCTCTGACAGCAGCAGCAAACGGACAGGAACTTCAGGATGTTCCTACAGACGGTTACTGGTATGACGCTACAAACATGGAAGACGAAGACATCGCTCCGAACCTGTATGACTAATAGTAACACAGCTGCGAGGGATGAAAGATAATTTCTGAAGCCGTGTTTGGAAAATTAGATGCAACACAGCCATGATGGTAAAATATCCCCAGAGTAAATCCTCTGGGGATATTTTCATAGCAGAGAGTCTGCGGTAAATAGAGAGCTGCTGCGGCGGCAAAGGATTTTTTGATAAACAAGGTTCTTCATACTTGATGTCCATGTTTGTAATATGTTATTATTTAGAATGAAAGAATGATGAAAAACACAGCAGATTATACAAAGGATCCTGCTGTGAATATCTTACATAATTAGGAGGTTATACAATGGCTACATACTATCTTGCAGTAGATATAGGAGCATCCAGCGGCCGTCTGATTCTGGGACATATGGAAAACGGTAAAATGGAACTGGAGGAAGTATATCGTTTTGAAAATGGCATGGTAAAAAAGGACGGGGAGCTCTGCTGGGAGTTTGACCGCCTGTTTAAAGAGATTATAAACGGATTGAAGAAGTGCAAGGAAATCGGCAAGATTCCGGTGAGCATGGGCGTGGACACCTGGGGTGTGGACTTTGTCCTTCTGGATAAAGATGAGAATGTTCTTGGAAATACGGTTGGATATCGTGACCACCGTACAGAGGGAATGGACGAGGAAGTCTATAAAATTATTTCTCTGGAAGATCTGTATGAAAGAACCGGCATTCAGAAAGCAATCTTCAACACGATTTATCAGCTGATGGCTGTAAAGAAACAGCATCCGGAATATCTGGAGCAGGCTGAGACGCTTCTTCATGTACCGGACTATTTCCATTATCTGCTGACAGGAAAGAAAACCTGTGAATATACAGAGGCAACTACCGGCCAGCTTGTAAATCCTTATACAAAAGACTGGGATTATGAGCTGATCGATATGCTTGGCTATCCAAGAAAAATATTCCAGAAGCTGATCATGCCGGGAACCAGTATCGGCCGCCTTTCCGAGGCTGTGAAGAATGAAATTGGATTTGACCTGGAAGTGGTTGCTCCTGCAACACATGACACAGGCTCCGCGGTGCTGGCTGTTCCTGCAAACGATGATGACTTTATTTATATCAGCTCAGGTACCTGGTCTTTGATGGGACTGGAGAGAGAGACTCCGGACTGTTCCAGAAAGAGCTGTGAGATGAATCTGACGAATGAAGGCGGATATGCAGGGCGTTTCCGCTATCTGAAAAACATTATGGGACTGTGGATGATTCAGTCTGTGCGCCATGAGATTAATGACAAATACAGCTTTGCAGAAATCTGTGCAATGGCGGAGGAGGCAAAAGATTTTCCGTCCAGAGTGGACGCCAATGATGAGTGCTTCCTTTCCCCTGACAATATGACGGAGGAAGTAAAGGATTACTGCCGCAGAACCGGACAGAAAGTTCCGGAAACTCTGGGCGAGCTGGCAACTGTTATTTATGCAAGTCTTGCGGACTGCTATGCAAAGACCGCAAAAGAACTGGAGGAGATGACAGGAAGAACCTACAGCCGCATTCATGTAGTTGGAGGCGGTTCCAACGCGGGATATTTGAATGAATTGACAGCAAAAGCAACAGGCAAGGAAGTTCACGCAGGCCCTGGCGAGGCGACTGCCATCGGAAATATCACAGCGCAGATGCTGAAAGCAGGAGAATTCCAGAGCATTGAGGAAGCGAGAACCACGATTCACGAATCTTTCGGCATCAAAATTTACAAAGCCTGATTTTTCAGGGGGTGTCATAGACACCATTCTACTGTTTTACACACATATATTCCAAAAACCAGGGGGCTGCCGCGGGCAGTCCCCTGGTTTTTGCGTGCACTGTCACTTGGCGGACTTGCCGCCCGTTGACACCGCAAAAGCCATTTGTTATGATATTTATATTGGAAATCGAAGGGATTATAATGAGATGCGTTTTACAGATAAGGTGAAAAAAAAACTGCGGAACGGTTCCTGGTATCCGTTTTATAATACATTTTATGAAAAGACGAAACTGAAAGATAATATGATCCTTTTGGAGTCCCGCAGCGGCAGGGCTCTGGAGAGCAATATTCTGGCAATTCTGAAGGAACTGCAGAAAGAAAACTACAGGAAATTCACGCTGGTTTTGTCAGCTCACAGAAGCGCGGAGCAGGAAATCAGGGAGAAGCTTCGGAGAAACGGCCTGCATGTTTCAGGGGTGGTGCGTACGGGCTCCCCTGCTTATTATAAGGCGCTCAGCCAGGCGAAATATCTGGTCAACGATACCACATTTCCGGGAAGGTTTGTAAAAAAAGACGGTCAGATTTATCTGAATACCTGGCATGGGACTCCCCTGAAAAAAATGGGCAGAGATAACCGGCCGGAAGCAGTAACAATGGGAAATGTACTCAGAAATCTTCTGGATGCAGACTATCTTGTGTTTTCCAATCGCTTTATGGAGGAAAAGATGTCGCAGGCGTATATGCTTTCCAGCCTGTATAGGGGAACAGTCCTCCGGGAAGGATACCCGAGAAATGATGTTTTTCGCAGGAGCCCGGATGAGAGACAACAGAAGCTTCTGAAAGAAGCGGGACTTGAAAAGAAAAAAATTATTACCTATCTTCCTACCTTCCGGGGCCAGGCAGACAGAGTGGACAGACAGAGCTATATGGATACTCTGAAGGAACATCTGAAACTCTGGGACAGCCAGCTTTTGGAAGAGGAAATTCTTTTGGTGAAGCTGCACCCTTTTCTGCACGGAAACGAAAATTTTGAAGGATACCGGCACATCCGGCCATTTCCGGCACAGTGGGACACTTATGAAGGTCTCAGTCTGTGCAGCACTCTGATTACCGATTATTCCAGCGTTTTTTATGATTTTGCCAATGCCGGAAAACCGATTATTCTTTTTGCCTATGACAGAAAAGAATATGAGAGCGGACGTGGAATGTATGAGGATATCGGCAACTATCCTTTTTTCTATACAGAAGATCCCGGAGAAGTTGTCCCCTGCATTCATCAGAACGGCGGGATTCCGGATAAGGAATTCATGGAAAAATACGCCACCTACGAGGACGGGCGCGGCACAGAAAAAATATGCCGCCATGTTTTTCTTCAGGACCGGTGCTGCCGGACAGAGAAATACAGAGGAAACGGAAAAAAGAACATTCTGCTTTACGGAGGAGATCTGGGACAGAACGGCATAACCACAGCCCTTTGCTCTCTGTTGAGAGAGATGGATCTGACGAAATACAATTATTTCCTTTCCTTTCGCAGCCTCTACGCCAGAGACAACCAGGCAAAGCTGGATGAACTGCCGGAAGAGCTTGGAATTTATCCCATGGGAAGCGAGATGAACATGGATTTTTTCACCATGCTCGCTCTGATGAGAAAAATGAAAGGTTCTGCGTCTTCTCTGGTAAACGAGAGGGTGCACAGGGCCTACAGGCGGGAGTGGAAAAAACATTTCGGAGGGACAGAGTTTTCTCTGGCACTCCATTACAACGGATATGAGGCTTATGTAATCTCTCTTTTGGAAGAAGCCCCCTGTCCGAAGATGATCTGGGTACACAACGACATGGTGCGTGAGATTGCCACAAGGGGAAACCAGAACAGATTCCTTTTAAAGGAAGCGTATAATACTTACGATTATGTAGTAGCGGTCAGTCAGGATCTGGTGGACTCTGTGGTGCACGGAATCGGAACAGACAGTGCCCGTGTTGCGGTCATTCCCAACTGCCATGATTATAAAAACGTTCTGGAGAGGGCGAAAGAAAAACCGGCCTTTGGGCCCGAGACTCTGTCCAGCCATTCAATAGAAGAACTCTGCTCTGTTCTGGACAATGAAGAGACAAAATTTATCACCATCGGACGTTTTTCGCCGGAAAAGGGGCATATGCGCCTTCTGGATGCCTTTGAACAATACTATAAAGAGCATCCTCATACCTGGATGATTCTCATAGGAGGCAGCGGAGAACTGTATGAGGATACCCTTTCCTATGCAGGATCTCTGACTGCGGGAGATCACATAATTCTTATCCGCTCCATGAACAATCCGATGCCGGTGCTGAAGAAATGCAGCCTGTTCCTTCTGCCCTCTTATTATGAAGGCCAGGGACTTGTCATGCTTGAGGCGGACACCCTGGGAGTTCCGGTTATGGCCTGCGACGTCAGCGGCCCTCATGGATTCCTTACAGAACATGGAGGCATCCTTCTGGAGAATTCCACGGAGGGGATCCTCAGAGGAATGGAACTTTACGCAGAGGGAAAGGCAAGGACTCTGTGCCTGGATTATCATCAGATGAACCGCAAATCTGCTGATAAGACAGAAGCGCTGATTGAAAAAGCGCTGGGAGCTTCCGAAAAGAGAGAGAAACAGGAAAGGAGTTTGTCATGATGAACCCGCTGGTATCAGTTGTTATGCCGGTGTACAACGGTGAGGCATACATTCAGAAAGCTGTGGATTCTGTGTATCTGCAGGAAGTTCCCCTGGAACTTCTGGTAATTGACGACTGTTCTGCCGACAACACGAGAAAAGTCCTGACCCCATATATGGAGAGAGCGGATTTCCATTATTTCCGCAACGATGCCAACTGCGGAGCCGCCGCTTCCCGTAATCTGGGAGTTCAAAAGGCAAGGGGGCAGTATATTGCCTATCTGGACGCAGATGACTGGTGGACGGAGGGGAAGCTCCGGGCGCAGCTGGATGTATTGGAGCGAACAGGGCGGGTGCTCTGCTCAACAGGACGGGATCTGATGCATCCGGACGGCACTCCCGCGGGAAAGTATATCCCGGTAAAGGAAACGGTTTCCTACCAGGATCTTCTGGCTCATAACAGCATAAACTGTTCCTCTGTACTGGTCCGCCGTGAAGCCGCTCGGGCTTTTCCTATGGAACATGATGACAGTCATGAGGATTATCTTGCCTGGCTGAAGATACTGAAACACTATGGCCCTGCAGCGGGAATCAACAGGCCCTATCTGAAATACCGCCTGACCGAGGAAGGGAAGTCCAGAAACAAATGGAAATCGGCAGCCATGACATATCGTGTTTATCGCTATATGGGCTACCACCCTTTAAAAAGCGCGGTGTTTTTTATCTCCTATGCTCTCCATGGGATATGGAAGTACAGATAGACTGTCCGGGCTTTTATAGTAAGAGTATAGATAGAAGAAGGAACAGAGGAAATGGGAAAAGTTAAAAATCTTATAAAAGGAGAACTTCTTTCACACTTTGGGAGGATTTGCCCGGATCCCTATGTGTGGGTGTTTTCCTCCACGGATAATCGTCATTATAATTACAATTCACGATATCTTTTTGAATATGTGAAAGAGCATGTGCCGGAAGTGACGCCGCTTTTTGTAATCAATGATCAGGAGCTCAGGCAGAAATTAGGGGATCTATATGGCCGTCAGTATTTTATAGAGACAGAAACGGCAGAAGGGATCCGCCGGGCGCTGTCCGCCGGCGTCTGGTTTACTTCCGCAGGGCTTCCGGTTTACGGCACAGGGCTCCTGAAAGGAAGAAGGATCATTAATCTCTGGCATGGCGTTCCTCTGAAAAAAATTGCTCTTCTGGATCCGAACCTGGGTAAAGCGGCCAAGATATATTTTCGGAAAATATTTTCGGAAAATTATACCTGTATTCTTACCACCTCCCAATCCCTTGTGCCCCTGATGGCGGAAAGCTTTGCAGTTGAGGAAAAAAAGATTAAAGTCTGGGGGCAGCCACGAAACGACGGAATATTTCAGAAAAAGGACAGGGACAGGATTCTTCATAAAATCTACGGAAAGCTGCCGGAATACCACAGAATTGTACTTTATGCGCCTACGTTCCGCGATCATGGGGAAGTGAAGCTGTTTCCGTTTAGAGATTTTGACAGAGAACGGCTGGAAGATTTTCTGGAGAAAGAAAAGATAATTCTGTTTCTCCGGACCCATATTGCAGAGAAAGCGGCCGCCGGCCCATATTTAGGAGAACGCGTCCGGTTTATGGGAGAAGAGCAGGCAGAGGATGTGACTGGAATGCTGGATATTTTTGACTGCCTGATCACGGACTATTCCAGCATTTATATTGACTATCTTCTGACCGGAAATCCGGTGATCTTTCTGCCCTATGACCGAGAAGAATATCTGGCGGGGAGAGGAATGAACTTTGACTACGATGAGGTTACGCCCGGGCCAAAACCGGAGACTATGGACAATTTTCTCCGGTGCCTCTCTGCAGAACAGGATTCCTGGGAGGAAGAAAGAAAGAGAGTAAACGGGCTTTTTAACGAAATCCGGAAACCATGCAGTGAAAGCATATGCAGAAAAATCCTGAAAAGCCTGAAAGAGAACAAGAGATGATTCATATTTACCAAAGGAGAATGTCATGAAACTGCTGATTGTAGACGATGAAGAGCTTACACGCACCGGTGTGATTTCCTCGGTGGACTGGAAATCCATTGGAATTGATGAGGTTCTTCAGGCAGACGACGGGGTACATGGACTGGAGTCCGCCCGTCTCCACAGACCGGAAATTATCCTCTGTGATGTGCGTATGCCCCGGATAGATGGAATCACAATGCTGGAACGGCTGGAAAAATTTCTGCCTGATTCTGTTCCGATCTTTATGAGCGGATATTCCGATAAAGAGTATCTGAAAGCTGCCATAAAACTGAAAGCAGTCAATTATATTGAAAAACCCTTCAGCCCGGAAGAGATCAGAGACACAGTTATGGAAGCGCGGGAACTTTATATGCAGAAGCTTCACTCCCACAGAGGGGAGACGCTTCGGTCCATGGAAACAGCCTCTCAGCTGGCGCTGCTATTGACAGTCCCAAATAGTGCGGGAAGCGGCTCCTCTGTGGAAGCACTTGCTTCAGAGCTGAATCTGACTATGAATGCCGGTACCTGCTTTACTTCTTTTATTGTGAAGATGGATGATATGATACGGCCGGAAACGCCGTCTTTTGCGGAATTTTATCATGAATTCCAGGACTTTCTGGAACAGTACCATCTGAAATGCATTTATACGGAAAAGAAAATGCAGTATCTTGTATATTTCCTGTTTGGCCAGACGATGCCCTCCGCCCATGCTCTCAGCGATGCGGGGGAATACCTGCGCAGCCGCTTTTCTTCTTATGTACAGTTTTCCATGGCCGAAGGAGAGACCGTATGCGGAGTGGCGAAGGCGTATCAGTCTTATACTTCAGCAGTAATTCTGCTCCAGAGCAGCTTTTTTTTCCCGGCCAATACTCTGATTACGGCTGAAAAGGAAACAGAAAACGCATCCGTGGAACAGATTTCCATGCCCACGCCGGAGGAAGCGTTTGCGGAAGCTCTCTTTTCCGGAAATGAGGAGATGGCAGAGCAGCTGCTGCAGGAACTCTCCCGAACGTTTATGGAAAACAGAAGATTTTTGCAGAATCCTGTCAAGGACCTGTACTACCGGCTGTTTCTCAGTCTGGAAGAAACCCGCCGGCAGAAAAAGATATCTTCTTCCGGAAAGAGGGAGAGCATTGCGGAAACCATAGCCAGATGCTTTACTTTTCAGGAGCTTCATAAGAAACTTGTGGAAAAGACGCAGGAATTTTTCCGGGACGCGAAAGACAATTCCCAGGAAAATCCTACGATTTACCTGATCAAAAAATACATCAGCCAGAACTACATGCGGGAGACGCTATCCGTGAAGGACATCAGCTCTCATGTGTTTCTGTCCGCTTCCTATGTCTGCACTTTTTTTAAAAATGAAACGGGCAGGACTCTGAATCAGTATATCACTGAATACCGCATGGAAAAGGCAAAACAGCTTCTCAGGGATGCCCGCTATAAGATTTCAGATATATCCTCAAGGGTGGGATACAGCGACGGCAATTATTTTGGAAAGAGCTTCAAAAAATACAGCGGTCTGTCGCCTTCAGAATACAGGGAGAAAAATTTGCAATGATTCGTTTTTTTCAAAAAATTCGTCAGTCCTACGGAGATATGAGTCTTCAGTCAAAATTTACCATTGTACTGATGCTGGCGGTAACCATTCCTGTTTTGATGGTGGGATTTTTTTTCTACAGCAGACTGTATGATATGGTGGTTTCCTATACGATCCGCCAGGAGCAGGATTCTTCCGCAAAAACAGCGCCTATTATTGAGGAGGATGTGCAGAAAATACTTGACGTTTATACGGAGATTACGGATCTCCCGCTGTTTCAGACTCTGTTTCATCAGCCGGTGAACTATCCTTCCAACCTGTTTCTGGAAAAAACAGAAGCCAGAGAATTTCGAAGGGAAGTTCAGAAACTGATCGAAGATGGTCCTGTGACCGGACTGCAGATTTATATGGATTTTCCCATAGACACAGTACAGCTCTTCGAGGATCCTCTGACAAAAGACTATTTTTCCCCTATGAGCAGAGCCCTGGGCACATACTGGCATGGTATTTTTCAGGGAACCGGACAGTCTGAGCTGTTCTGCCCCTCCTTTTATCTCGGAGACCGGGAGAAGGAACAGTACGGGGATATGGCTTATATTACGTCAACTACCTTTTATTATCAGCAGAATTCTTACCAGGCTTATATTGCGGTTTATTTTTCTTCTGACCAATTTGATAAAATACTGGAAGAAAATCTGACTTTGGAGGGAAGCGTTTCTTATATTATGAATGACAGAAACGCCATGGTGGCTGCCTCCAATGATTCTCTGGCGGGAATTTACTGGCTGGATTATGAGAGTATTGAAGATTCTTTCATGTCCTCAAACAATTTTATTGAGAGGAGTATCCTGGATACGACGGTCTATGCAGGATTTTACAATATCAAGCAGCCGGGCTGGTTTATGGTTACCGTGCTTCCCTCTGATCCGCTGATGGCACAGAGCAGTAATCTGATGCTGGAATATGTGCTGATGTATCTGGGCATCCTTGTACTGGCAACAATAGCCGCCCATTTTCTCTCCCATTCTGTTACAAACAGGATTTCATCGGTTATTCACCAGATGAGCAAGGTGCGGGAGGGAACTCCGGCCCCAATGGACAGCCCCACCTACCACGACGAAGTGGGAGATCTGATTGACACCTACAATTATATGACCCGGAAGATGGGAAGCCTGATGGAGGAACAGCTGAAGGCGGCGGAAGAACTGCGGATCGCAGAGTTTAATTCCCTCCAGGCGCAGATTAATCCTCATTTTCTGTACAACACGATGGACATGATCAACTGGCTGGCAGTGCAGGGGAGAAACTCCGAAGTATCCAGCGCAGTGCAGAGTCTTTCAAAATTCTATAAGCTTACTCTGAGCCGGAAAGAAAGTATTACCACCATTGGAAAAGAGGAGGAGCATGTTTCCATTTATATACAGCTCCAGAATATGAGATTCCATGACCGGATTACTTTTGTCTCTGATATTCCGGATGAACTTACGGAATACCGGATTCCAAAACTGACTCTCCAGCCGGTAATTGAGAACGCGGTCCTCCATGGAATACTGGAGAAAGAAAGCAAATCCGGAACCATTGTTCTGACCGGGTGGCTGGAGGAGGACGACATCATTCTGCTGATTTCGGACGATGGAGTGGGTATTCCTCCGGAAAAACTTTCCACGATTATTGCCGGGGAGGGCAGCAGCTCCTCCGGAGGAACGAATATTGCGGTTTATAATACGCACCGGAGACTGCAGATCCTTTACGGACCGGAGTACGGGCTGACTTATTCCAGCCAGCCAGGACAGGGTACAGAAGTGCAGATACGCATTCCGGCACAGAAGGAATACAAGAGCCCGTATATTCCGGAGGTAGAGCACAGGAGCGGCAGTATTTCTCTTCCTTTGGGGACGGTTTCTGCATCTGCCGGAACGGATCAGCAGAACAGTGTTACGCCGGAGACTCTTCTCAAATACGGACAGAAGCTGACCCACAACCTGTATAACATTCAGAATCTGCACCAGGCGTTTCAGGAACTGCCTGCAAAGGAGAATTTCTACATTCTTACCCATCAGGTGACAGAGGATTTCCCGGGACATACGCACAGCTATTTTGAGCTGAATTATCTTTGCAGCGGCTCTCTGATCAATGTAGTCGACGGCAATGAAATTTATATGACGCCGGGGGATCTTGTGTTTCTGAACAGGAAAGCGGTACATGAGCTCCGCTTTATCCAGAAAGACACCCTTCTGATTAATTTCTGTCTGAAACCGGAAATTTTCGGGCAGACACTTGGAGAATTTTGTCAGGATGACAATCTGGTGGCGAACTTTTTCCGTGAGCCGGAAGGAGGAAAGAAAAACTATATTTTCTTTTCTCTCGGACACAGCCTTCATGCCCAGTCACTTCTGAATTCCATGATTCAGGAATATGCGGACAGCAATTTCCATAAAACGTTCCAGCTGGAAGCCATGCTGCTGTTATTTTTCTCCTATCTGGCGAATGAAAAAGAGTTCAGCTATTATGGAAGTGATGAACATACCCACCGGATTCTGAGCTATTTTCAGGATCACTGCCTCAGAGAAGATCCGGACGAGATGGCCGGACATTTCGGCTGTACACCGGATCAGATCGATGAGCATCTGAAGAAGCATACCGGCAGAAGCGCGATGAGTTTTGTCTGGGAAATCCGCCTGAACGAGGCTCTGAGGCTTTTATCCAATCCGGATTTTAATATTTATCAGATTGCAGAAAACTGCGGGTTTGACAGTGTGGATGAATTTTCTGCCCTTTTCAGGAGAAAATTCCATATTACACCTGTGGAATACCGGAAACAGTTCCTGTAGAATGAAGAGAAAGGAAAAAATATGAAAGAAAAGGCACAGGCGCTTCTTTACAATTTTACAGACGAAGAGCGCTGCAGACGGATACAGCGCTATCTGAGAAAAGCCGGAGTGTCGGTACGGAAAGTGCAGGCACCGGAATTTCTTCATCCTCTGGGATATCTTTTTGAGATGCCGGGCTTTGCTCCCTGTCCGCAGTTTAATCTGGGAGGAAATTTCCCCGAAGAAATGCTGGTGATGAAGGATTTTTCTGAAGACCAGATGGACGGATTTCTGAATTTTTTCAGAGAAAGCGGGCTGGAACCAGTGGAACTCAAGGCGGTACTGACCCCTGTGACGCAGCACTGGAGCTCCCTGAAGCTCCATGCGGAACTTACTGAGGAACACCGCGCCATGAGCGCGCGGCGCTGACAGGCGGCATCGAAAAAAACACAGGCAGGACGGATTTTTCTCAAAAATATTTTACCCTGATTCAAAAAATATTCCCATTTCATAAAAAAGTCATAAATGATAAAATAAGTACGAATTAAAAAGAGACTATAAAAGGGAGGAGTAAGAGCCGTGTCTGAATATGTTCTTGAGTTAAAAGGCATTACGAAGATTTTTCCGGGCGTAAAGGCGCTGAACAATGTGCAGTTTCAGCTGAAACCCGGTGAAGTTCATGCACTTATGGGCGAAAACGGTGCCGGAAAATCTACTTTTATTAAAGTAATTACCGGTGTACATAAGGCAGAAGAAGGCGAAATGTTTTTAAACGGAAAGAAAGTGGACTTTAAAGGACCGAAGGATGCACAGGCGGCAGGTATTGCAGCCGTTTATCAGCACCCTACATCTTATCCGCATCTGACCGTGGCAGAAAACATTTTCATGGGCCATGAGATCATCAAAAACAGAATGATCCAGTGGAAAGCCATGAATGCAGAGGCAAACAAGCTCCTGCAGCAGCTTGACGCAGATTTTGACGCCACAGATGAGATGGGTACGCTGAGTGTTGCACAGCAGCAGATGGTAGAAATTGCAAAGGCAATGTCCACCAACGCAAAAATTATTATCCTGGACGAGCCCACTGCGGCACTGACAAAATCAGAATCTGAAAAGCTGTATACACTGGTTGATAAATTAAAAGAAGAGGGCGTATCCATTATCTTTATTTCCCATCGTTTTGAGGATATGTACCGTCTGGCTTCCCGGGTAACGGTATTCCGTGATTCCCAGTATATTGGAACCTATGACGTAAATGGCATTACAAATGCGGATCTGATCAAGGCAATGGTCGGACGTGAGATTAATGAGCTGTTCCCGAAGCCGGAAGTAAAACTCGGTCAGGAAATGCTGAGAGTGGAGCATCTGTCCAGAACCGGTTTCTTCAAGGATGTTTCTTTCAGTGTGCGGGCAGGCGAGATCGTAGGTCTGACCGGTCTGGTAGGAGCCGGACGAACAGAGACCGTGGAAGCAATCTGCGGCATTACACAGCCGGATTCCGGAAAAGTTTATCTGGAGGGAAAAGAAATCCACATCAAACGTCCTTCTGATGCTATGGAAAAAGGAATTATCCTTCTTCCTGAGGACCGTCAGAAAGAAGGTCTGATTATGAGCTGGGGCCTTGGAAGAAACGTAACGCTTCCTACCATCAGCAAATATGCGAAGAACGGAATTAATGACGAAAAGAAAGAGAGAGAGCTGGCAAAGAAGCTTCTGGAGGAAGTAGATACAAAGGCCGTGGATATTTTCCAGCCTGCAAGTTCTCTTTCCGGCGGCAACCAGCAGAAGGTAGTGGTTGCAAAAGCCCTCAGCCAGGATATGAAGGTCGTTATTATGGACGAGCCCACCAAGGGTGTCGATGTAGGCGCCAAGGCGGAAATTTACGCGATCATGGGTGATCTGGCAAAGAAGGGATATGCAATTATCCTGATTTCTTCGGAGATGCCGGAAATCCTTGGCATGGCAGACCGTATCGTTGTTATGTGCAACGGAAGAAAGACCGGCGAACTGAACCGTGACGAAGCTACCCAGGAAAGAATCCTTGAGCTGGCTATGGAAAAGGGAACCGGAAAGGGGGCTGGAAAATGAAGCAGAAATCACTTGTAAAGAGAATTACAGGATCTCGTGAAGCGCTGCTTGCGATTGTCCTGATCGTACTTTTTGTCATTGTCACAGCAATCAGCCCATCATTCCTGACACCGAAGTCGCTGATGGATATGCTGAAAAACAACGCGGTTATGATGGTCATGGCGCTTGGTATGCTCTGCGTCATGCTGGTAGGCGGAATTGATATTTCCATTATGTCTACTCTGGCGCTGTCCGGTATGTCTATTGGTATGATGCTGAAATATGATGTGATCGCAAATCCGGTGCTGGCATTTGTGATTTCCATTGCCATCGGCATTGCCTGTGGATTTGTTGTGGGTCTTGTTATCTCAAGAGCTGATGTACCGCCGATTATTGCTACCATGGGCTTTATGTACATTTACCGCGCAATGGGATATCTGGTTTCCAACGGCGGCGAGTGGGCCAGCGCGGCAGCTCTGGGTGAATTTAAGAATTTTGCCACCACGAATTTCCTGGGAATCAACTGTGTGATCTGGGTGATCATTGTTTGTTATGTATTTTTCTTCTGGTTTATGAAATGGACCAGAACCGGCCGCAAGATTTATGCGGTAGGAAGCAATGCGGAAGCCGCGGAGGTTTCCGGTATCAACGTAAAGAATACGAAACTTCTTGTTTATACAATTATGGGTCTTCTCTCCGGTCTTGGCGGCGCCCTTCAGGTATCTGTCTATGCATCCGCGATGCCGGATATGCAGTACGGAGGAGAGATGGATGTTATCGCAGCCTGTGTAATCGGCGGCGTCAGCATGAACGGCGGACGCGGAACGGTGCTGGGAGCTTTGCTGGGATCCCTGATCCTTGCCACGATAGCAAGAGCGCTTCCTCTGATTCCGTTCTTCAACCAGCTCTGGCTGAATACGATCAAGGGTGTGATTATTCTTGCGGTTGTTGTTATCAATATTGTTCTGCAGCGTATTGCTGACAGAAATGCACTGAAAGGAAGGGAGATGTAATCATGGCTGGAAAATCTGGAAGAAGTATTAACAATGTGCCAGAAAGTTCGGTAAAGCGGATGATCTTCTCCTGGGAAGGCATTCTGGTTCTGATCTTCATTGCCGTAAATATTTTCTGTGCATTATTTTCAGAGTTTTATAACCTGAGCAGTCTGCTCCGTCAGATGCCGGTTTATCTGGCAGAGGTATTCCTGATGCTGACGATGGCTTACATTCTGGTTCTGGGTGAGATTGATATCTCGGTAGGATCCATTGTCTGCCTTTCTGCCACTATGTGCTGTATTGTATGCAATACCAACGCACCTTTTATCGTAGTTGTACTGACCGCACTGGTTGTGGGAACCGTCTGCGGTGCCATCAACGGATTTATCCTTACAAGATTTCAGGAACTTCCGCCGATGATTGTTACTCTGGCTACTCAGATTATTTTCCGCGGTATTGCAGAGATCGTTCTGGGAAGCGGCGGCAGCATTTCCGTTACGAATACAGACGGCTTCCGTCTGATCGGCGGAAAAATAGGAGAGGTTCCCTATATTCTTTTCCTGGTTCTTATCCTTGCAGTGATCTTCGCTGTTATTCTCGGAAAGAGCACATTCGGACGAAGAGTATACGCAATCGGAACAAACCGTCTGACCGCATACTATTCCGGTATTCATGTACAGAAGATCCGTATGATTATCTACACAGTAATGGGAACTATTTCCGGATTGTGCGCGATTTTCCTGGTATCCTCCTCCTACGGAGCAAATACCACAACAGGAAACGGATTTGAGATGGACGCGATCGCCATGGCAGTATTCGGAGGTATTTCTTCTACAGGCGGTAAGGGTAATCTTGCCGGCGGTGTAATCTCCGCATTCATCATTGTCTGCCTTCGCGTAGGTCTCGGACAGAAGAACGTAAATGCACAGGTAATTCTTCTGATAATCGGTGTTCTTCTGGTTGCAGCAGTCGCTCTGCCGAATATTGTCGGACAGGTGAAGAAAGCCGTACAGGTAAAGAGTAAATAATCTTTACGCTGAAGTCCGCAGTATCCGCTGCGGTTCAGAAAACGGAAAGGGAAAGTAGCTGCATTCCTGCAGCAGGGATGCAGTTGCAATAAAAAACTATATTATCCAAGGGAGGAACAAAAATGAACAAAAAAATTATTAGCGCGCTTCTTTGCGGAACTATGATTCTTGGCGCTGCAAGCCCGGTTTTTGCAGCTGGAGAAGGCCAGAAGATCGCTCTGGTCGGAAAATCTGCCGGAAACGCATTCTTTGAGATTGCGGCAGCTTCTTTCAAAGAAACCGTAGAAGCGGAAGGCGGCGAAGTTGAGGTTGTTTATCCGGAAACAGCAACTGCAGACGCTCAGATTAAAGTTCTTGACAACCTGATTTCTCAGGACTTTGACGCAATCTGTATCGCTGCAAACGACGTAAACGCTCTTCAGGCGAAACTGGAAGAGGCTATGGACGCAGGAATTAAAGTATCCTCTTTTGACTCTGCGCCGAATAAGGACAGCCGTCAGGTATTCATCAACCAGGCTGGTACTCAGGCTGTAGGACAGGCTCTGATGGACGCAGTACTTGACATCTCCGGCGGAGAAGGACAGTTCGCGATCCTGTCTGCAACTTCTCAGGCAGCAAACCAGAATGCCTGGATCGATGCGATGAAGTCTATTATGGAAAGCGATGACAAATACAGCGGACTGGAACTGGTAGAGGTTGCTTACGGCGATGACGAGCCGCAGAAATCTACAGACCAGACAGCAGCTCTGATCCAGAACTATCCGGATCTGAAAGTAATCTGCGCACCGACAACTGTTGGTATCGCTGCAGCAGCAAAATATCTGCAGGACAACGAGTCTACCTGCAAACTGACAGGTCTTGGTCTTCCTTCCGAAATGCTTGAGTACACAGGCGATGACGATGCACATTCCTGCCCGTACTTCTATCTGTGGGATATGCAGGGTCTTGGAAAACTCAGCGCATACACAACTATGGCACTTGTAAGCGGCGACATCACAGGCGCTCTTGACGAAACCTTCACGGCAGGAGATCTTGGCGAATATACAATTACAGAAGCTGACGACGGCGGTACAGAAGTCGTTCTTGGCGAGCCGCTGCAGTTCACACCTGAAAACATCGAAGAGTACGCTGAACTGTACTAATTTGAATGTATGCACAGAACGGGGCCGGAAGGCCCCGTTTTTAAATGCGCAGATAAAAGAAACAGGAAAAGAAAAGGGGACATTGCAAAATATATTTCTGAGAATATGTTCTGCAATGTCCCTTTTCAGATTTTACTTTATCATTTGTGAGGGAAGAATAATCCCCAGAGAACAGGAGCAAGAAAACAGAGATTCTGTAAGCCCCGTGACAGTTTTTGACGTATCTTTTGTATGCCTGTGCTCGTTCGTGCCTAAAGTAAAATCTGTGGTTATTATACCATGATTTTTGAGAATACAAATTTTACATTTTGTACAAAATTTCTATGGGATATTAGTGAATGTGATGAATACGGCGAATTGTTCCCAGGATTGTGAAATATAAAACAGCATTGTACAGGAAAAGACATTTTCTGAGAAGGGGACGAAGTCCCCTCAGTCAGTCCGGATCAGGCGCCTGACCGTCATGCGCTTTCCACAGACATTCTGTAAGCTGCATATTTTTAAAAACTGCGGTAAATGAGGAATCCTCCGGACTGCAGGCGTAGATGCCAAAGGAAATTTTTTTCTTTGCCTCCCACATATGGCAGATGCGCATCTGCTGGAATTCTTTTCCGTCAAAAGAGCACTCAATACAGAAATCATCCTCCCGTCGGCTGAGACGGTACCATATGGATTTCACAGAGGCGTCGATGACGGTGGTAGCCCAGTCGGAGTAGCCTTTGTTGGTTACAACGCTTCCAAGATGCTGAAAGGATTCTGTTTCATACTCAACCGAACCTTTCAGCCAGTTTTCACTGTCCAGGTACATTACGACGCCGCACTGGTCGAACCGGTGATGACTGTCCTGAAATTCTGTTTTTACAGTAAAGGAAAAATAGGGTTCTTCTGTTTCCATCTGGAGAACCGGAGCGTTGTCGTTGCGGAAATGATAGTAGGTTCTCTGCCAGAGATCCGTGTGAGGCTGTGTGGTAATTTCAATTTGTTCCGGGGCAATGGAATAATTTTTCGGTTCCCGTGTCCATTTTAAATTGCAGGAATCCCATTTCATTGACTGTTCCCTCCTGGTATTCTGTTTTTTCACAGACATTTCTGAAGGTCTTCCTTTTGACAGGAGACACTGTGTCTGCGTTCTATATAGAAAGTATAGCATATAATGAGGAAAATAAGTGAGAAAAAGCGAAGAATTTATCATAGACGGCCAGAGAATACTTTGCTATAATAAAGCGGAAAAGGAGAGGATACAATGAAAGTATTAGTTTACAGAAAATGCAGTACCTGTCGGAAGGCTCTGAAATGGCTGGAGGATCATCAGGTGGCGTTTGAGGAGAGGACGATAATAGAAGAAAATCCTTCTTACGACGAGCTGAAGGAATGGTATAAGAGAAGCGGACTTCCGCTGAAAAAGTTTTTTAATACCAGCGGTATGCTTTACAATCAGATGAATCTGAAAGAAAAACTGAAAGATATGTCAGAGGAAGAACAGCTGAGGCTGCTGGCAACAGACGGAATGCTGGTAAAGCGTCCCCTTGTGATCGGCAGCGACTTTGTACTTACCGGGTTTAAAGAAAAAGAATGGGAAGAAAATATAGAAAAATGATGAAACGGACGCCTGACAAGAAACAAAGGAGAATCTGAAAACAGAAAATACGGAAAATATATTTGAAACAGGAAGAAACGGAGGAAAGAAACATGCCTGACAACGAGATGGTCAATCTGGAGGAGATGGGAAAGCTAAAAGCAAGTATGGAGGCGCTTCAGGAGGAGCTCCTCCATGGACACAGGATCGATCCCAACCTGTACATTGAATACGATGTAAAGAGAGGGCTGAGAGATTCGGCGGGAAAAGGCGTTCTCACCGGGCTGACGGAAATTTCTGATGTGACGGCTTATGATCTTATTAACGGAAGGGCAATTCCGGCGGAAGGACGGCTTTATTATCAGGGATATAATGTTTATGATCTTGTGAACGGACTGCAGGGGAGAAAATTCGGCTTTGAGGAAACCATCTATCTTCTGCTTTTCGGCAGACTTCCTTCAAAACAGGATCTGGAAATGTTTAAGGATATTCTGGCACATTTTGAAACATTGTCAGGCCGCTTTGTCCGGGACGTTGTGATGAAGGGATCCAATGCCAATATTATGAACGCCATGCAGAGATGTATTCTTTCTCTGTATACTTATGATTCCAGACCGGAGGACATCTCAGCGGAGAACGTTCTGCGGCAGAGTATAGAGCTGATTGCCAAACTTCCGCTGATCGCGGTATATTCTTATCATGCATACCGGCATTTTCGCAGGGACGAGACTCTTTTTATCCGCAACCCTCAGAAAGGCCTTTCTCTTGCGGAAAATATCCTGCTGATGCTCAGACCGGACAGCGTGTATACGGAGCTGGAGGCAAAAGTGCTGGATATCGCCCTGATTCTGCACGCAGAACACGGCGGCGGAAACAATTCCACTTTTACGACCCATGTGGTCACTTCTTCCGGCACGGATACATATTCTTCCGTAGCCGCCTCGATCGGCTCCCTGAAGGGACCCCGTCACGGCGGCGCCAATCTGAAGGTTCAGGATATGTTTGAAGATATCAAGGCCCATGTGAAAAAGTGGGATGATGAGGCAGAAGTGGAGGCGTATCTGCGAAAAATTCTGAACAAAGAGGCCTTTGATCATTCCGGACTGATTTATGGCATGGGCCATGCCGTTTATACACTTTCAGACCCGAGAGAAGTAATCCTGAAGAAATTTGCCCGGCAGCTGGCGGAGGAAAAAGGGCTCATGAAAGAGTTTGCCCTCTACGAGCTGGTGGAACGGCTGGCAGGACGGCTGGTAATGGAGCAGAGAAAACTCTTTAAAAATGTCTGCGCCAATGTGGATTTTTACAGCGGGTTTGTATATACGATGCTTGGAATTCCAAAAGAACTGTTTACTCCGATTTTTGCCATTGCCCGTATTCCCGGGTGGAGCGCCCACCGTCTGGAAGAGATTCTGAATGCCAGCAAAATCATCCGCCCGGCATATAAATATGTAGGGCATCACGTGGATTTCCAGCCGCTGGAGAAGAGAGAAACAGCGGAGGAAATAGAACCTCTTCTGAACAAACTCAAAGAAGAGCAGAATGCGGATGATCAGGAGGAAACGGAGGAACAGGATTCGCCTTCTATAGATATTTGCGAGTAAAGAAAAGATGCGTTTTTTTAAAAGTATAGTTGAAAATCAATAAGCATTCTGGTATACTGAACCGGAATAAGGGAGTAGTCAGTACCGCTTATATGTGCAAGGTATGATGAAGTCAACATTCTGGATAGATTCCTGGCTTCATCTGAAATGACGAGACTTATCCGCCATTGGCGGATAGTCTCGTTTTTTTTGCTTTATTTCCCTGAAACAGGCTGAAGGGGAAACGGGATCATGGCTGTTTTCCGGAACTAATGAGAAACATGGAGGAATGAGATTATGGGATTATGGGAACTTTTCATACTTGCGGTGGGACTTTCCATGGACGCGTTTTCTGTAGCGGTCTGTAAGGGACTTTCTGTCTGTCAGGTGAAGAAGAAACATGTGCTGACAGCAGGAATTTACTTTGGGGTTTTCCAGGCGCTGATGCCGGCGATTGGATACCTTCTGGGAACCGGATTTCAGTCGCAGATTCAGGCGGTGGATCACTGGATCGCCTTTGTTCTGCTGGCGCTGATCGGCATAAATATGATTCGGGAGTCAAGGGGAGAGGCAGAGAGCCTTGACGATTCTTTTACGCCGAAGGCAATGCTGCCCCTTGCGGTAGCCACCAGTATTGACGCCCTTGCGGTGGGGGTGACCTTTGCTTTTCTGAAGGTTCAGATTGTGCCGGCGGTAAGCTTTATAGGAGTTGTCACTTTTGTGATTTCCTGTGCGGGAGTTCTGATCGGAAACCGTTTCGGGGCCAAATATAAATCAAAAGCCGAGCTGGCGGGAGGCCTTGTTCTGGTGTGTATGGGAGTGAAAATTCTGGTGGAACACCTGTTTTTTAGCTGACAGGCCGGCTCGGAAAATAAAAAATTCTGTTGGAGATCAAAAGCAGATAAATAATATAGTAGAAATTATTTCGTTTTTTTGTATAATTTTCGTGAAAGAGTACAATTGACAATTTTATTACGGTGATGCTATAATGCGAGAAAGTTAAGAGTTCTATTTTGCGGACAAAGATGTCGAAAAGATATCTTTGTCCGCTTTTTTTTGCAGGAAAAGGAGGAAAAATATGCGATTAACCCCAAAGGAACAGGAAAAACTCATGCTTCATATGGCAGGGAATCTTGCGAAAGAGCGAAAAGACAGAGGCCTGAAGCTGAATTATGTGGAGGCAGTGGCATATATCAGTTCTGAACTTCTGGAGCTGGCCAGAGACGGAAAAGAAGTTGTGGAGCTGATGCAGCTGGGCACGAAAATGCTGACGAAAGAGGACGTTATGGACGGAGTGGCGGATATGGTACACGAGGTGCAGGTGGAAGCCACCTTCCCGGACGGCACGAAGCTTGTAACGGTACATAATCCCATTCAGTAAGGAGGCAGAAGGATGAAAATAGGCGAAATTATTCCAATGGACAGAGAGATCACATTGAACGAGGGCAAGCCGGTGGTGACAGTTTCCGTGGCGAATGTGGGAGACCGTCCCGTACAGGTAGGTTCCCATTTTCACTTCTTTGAGGTAAACCGCTGCCTGAAATTCGACCGGGAAAAAGCATATGGCTTTCACCTGGATATTCCTTCGGGAACTTCCGTACGGTTCGAGCCCGGGGAGGAGAAAGAGGTGCAGCTTACCGCCATCGGCGGCACGAAGCGCGTATTCGGATTTAACGATCTGACCTGTTCGCAGATTTCAGAGACGGATAAGAAAGCGGCTCTGGAGAATGCGGCAAGGAAGGGATTTCTCGAAGAATAAGGAGGTAAATATGAGCGTAAAAATATCTGGTGAAAAATACGCGATGATGTACGGCCCCACCGTAGGTGATAAGGTACGTCTCGCGGATACAGACTTAGTGATCGAAGTGGAAAAAGACTATACAACTTATGGCGACGAGATCAAATTCGGCGGCGGAAAGACTATCCGCGACGGTATGGGGCAGTCTGTAAAGACAACAAGCGCTGACGGAGATCTGGACCTTGTCATTACAAATGCCCTGATCGTGGACAGCACCGGCATTATCAAGGCAGATATCGGAATCAAGGACGGAAAGATCAGGGGAATCGGAAAAGCCGGAAATCCCAGTGTGATGGACGGAGTTACCCCGGGGATGACTGTGGGAGCTTCCACAGAGGCCCTGGCCGGCGAGGGAATGATCGTGACGGCAGGCGGTATTGATACCCATATTCATTTTATCTGCCCTCAGCAGATCGACTGCGCTCTTTATTCCGGTGTGACGACGATGATCGGCGGCGGAACAGGCCCTGCGGACGGCACAAACGCCACCACCTGTACGCCCGGCCCCTGGAATCTGGAGATGATGCTGCGGGCGGCAGATGAGTATCCCATGAATCTTGGATTCCTCGGAAAAGGAAACTGCTCGGATGAGAGGCCGCTCATCGAACAGGTGAAGGCAGGAGCTATGGGTCTGAAGATCCATGAAGACTGGGGTTCCACACCGGCAGTTATCAATCACTGTCTGAATGTGGCGGATGAGTACGATGTGCAGGTGGCGATCCACACCGATACGCTGAATGAAGGCGGCTGCGTGGAAGATACCATTCACGCCATCGGCGGAAGGACCATTCATACATATCATACCGAGGGCGCAGGCGGCGGACATGCGCCGGATATTATCAAGGCGGCTTCCACCCCGAATATCCTTCCCTCATCCACAAACCCGACCATGCCTTTTACGGTGAATACTCTGGATGAGCATCTGGATATGCTGATGGTCTGCCATCATCTGGACAAGAAGATTCCGGAGGACGTGGCCTTTGCGGATTCCCGCATCCGTCCGGAAACCATCGCCGCAGAGGATGTGCTTCATGATATGGGCGTCTTCAGCATGATGAGTTCCGACTCCCAGGCAATGGGCCGTATCGGTGAGGTTATCACCCGCACCTGGCAGACGGCAAGCAAAATGAAGGAAGAGCGCGGCGCCCTGCCGGAGGATAAAGGACACGGCAATGACAATTTCCGCGTGAAGAGATATATCTCCAAATATACCATCAATCCGGCAATCACCCATGGTATTTCCAAATATGTGGGTTCTGTGGAGCCGGGCAAACTGGCGGATCTTGTGCTCTGGAATCCGGCGTTCTTCGGAGTGAAGCCGGATATGGTCATCAAAGGCGGCATGATCATCGCCTCCAAGATGGGCGACGCCAACGCTTCGATTCCCACGACCCAGCCGGTTCTCTATCAGCCCATGTTTGCCGCTCACGGAAGAGCGAAATACGCTTCCTGTCTGACCTTCGTTTCCAAGGCGGCTATGGAAGAGCATGTAAAAGAAAAATACGGCCTGGAGAAAACCGTAGTTCCGGTGGAAAACTGCAGAAACATCGGCAAGAAAGATATGGTGTACAACGATAAAACCCCGGAGATTACGGTAGATCCGGAGACCTATGAGGTGAAGGCGGACGGGGAGATGCTTACATCCAAACCGGCGAAAAAGCTTCCGCTTACCCAGCTGTACAATCTGTTCTGACGGAAGCAGGATTTCTGCTTCTGCTGAGAGGAGCAGGAAAGGGCAAGGCTATTGCTGCGATCAAAACTGAACTAAGGAGAGGATAAGATGTTAGGAGTTTGTTTATTATTTGTGGGGATCGTGCTGATCAACAACGGCATGTGTAATTTTTACAAGGTGGACGGCAGATCTCTGGCAGTGATGAATATCTTTACAGGCGGACTTTCCCTGTTTATCAACTTTGTAAATCTTGTGCAGGGCAATTACTATGCTGCCGGAACAGGACTTCTGTTCTGCTTCACCTACCTGTTTGTGGCGGTCAACAATATTTTCGGGCTCAGCTCCATTCCCTTTGCGTGGTTTTCCACCTTTGTGGCAGTGAACGCGGTGATCTGCGGAACACTGGAGGGCTTTGTGGGAATTCCGGCTCTTAATATTCAGCCGGATATCCGCTGGGCGGGCATCTGGTATCTGTGGGCAATTCTCTGGGGCACTTCCTTTGTGGAGGATATCATGGGAAAAAAGCTGGGGAAATTCGTCCCGGCGCTGCAGGTGTTTGAGGGCGTTGTAACGGCATGGATTCCCGGCCTTCTGATGATGACCGGAAACTGGTAGAACTGCAGTCCGCGGAAAATCGGCGGGAGGAAATCGCAGCATCGGCGCACATGGGACACGGCTTGTTTTTCGCTGCATATCGATGCTGTCAGGATACATAGAACAAAAGGAGAGCACAATGATCTGTGAAAAAATTCTGGGAAAAGTGACTGACGCGAAATTTAAAGGGAAAAAAGTGGACTATGTGGACATCTTCTGGGACGAGGCATTTAAGAAGCTGCACAGAAAAACGTCCGGAAACGGTGTGGAGATCGGTATCCGTCTGGATGACTCTGTGCTTACAAGAGGACTGAACCAGGACGACGTGCTGGCGGTGGAAGGAGATACGGTATTTGCTGTGCGGATCCCTCCCTGTGAATGCCTGATTGTCCGCATCGATCCCCATCACCCGGAAATGACGGCGAAGGTGTGTTACGAGATCGGGAACCGCCATGCGCCGCTGTTCTGGGGAGAGGAAGAGGGAACTTTCCTCACGCCGTACAATGAGCCCATGCGGGTGATGCTGGAAAAGCTTCACGGTGTGTCCGCGGAAGTAGCAAAAGTGCAGCTTGATTTTGACCGGCGGATTTCCGCCTCAGTGCATTCGCATACACACTGATCTGTTTTATGCCTGCCGGAGTGCTGCAGAGTTCGGAGTGCTGCAGAGTCCGGAGTGTTACAGAGCCAGAGGTGTTACAGAGTTCGTGTAGAACCGGGGACGTTGCGCCTGAAGTGCTGCAGAGCCTGAAGGTTACAGAGTTCGTGTAGAACTGGGGTGTTGCGCCTGAAACGCTGCAAAGCCTGAAAGTTACAGAGCCGGGAGTGTCACAGGGGCTGGACAGAACACGGACTCCGTGATGTTGAGGGGCCGGGGATGGAAAGGGGCTGCGATCTCAGATGTTTTCTGCGGGAAACAGGAAATTGATAAGATGAATGAGAAACGGGAGGATCTGGAAATGACAGATGGAATTTCGAAATTTCTGCTTCTGCAGGTGAACGACGCTTTATTTCCCATCGGGGGCTATTCCCACTCCTATGGTCTGGAAACCTACATCCAGAAGGGGATTGTGAAGAACGTGAACAGCGCAGGGGAGTTTATCAGGAAACGTCTTCAGTATAATTTCTTTTATAATGAGTTTTTTGCCGTCCGTCTGGCCTGGGAATACGCCGCGGAGGGGAATCTGGAAACAGTCGCGGAGCTGGAGACTGTCATGGAGGCAGGGAAAATTCCCAGAGAAACGCGGGAGGCGAGCCGGAAGCTGGGCGCGCGGTTTGTGAAAACACTTTCCGGGATTTCCGTTTCCTTTAAAAATGAGATGTTCTTCCGGTACAGGGAAATGCGGAAGGGAAAGAGCACACACCATGCAGTGGCCTACGGTGTGTTCTGCCAGTCGGCGGGAATCGCGGAACAGGACTGTCTGGAGCATTTTCTGTACGCGCAGACTTCCGCCATGGTGACGAACTGTGTGAAGACAATTCCGTTAAGCCAGTCGGCAGGGCAGAAGCTTCTGGCGGAAACCTACAGGTTTCTGGAAACAATGACAGGGGAGATCCGGGAGCTTTCCACAGACTGGCTGGGTCTTTCCGGACCGGGCTTCGATCTTCGCTGCATGCAGCATGAAGGACTGTATTCCAGGATCTACATGTCCTGAGAACGGACGGGAACATACAGCGGAATGCCGCGGGCATAAAGGTGCGGCCGGGCCATTCGGCAGAGAAAATTACAGTGGAAAAGAGGATAAGGAAATGTCATATGTAAAAATCGGTGTGGCGGGTCCGGTGGGTTCCGGAAAAACCGCTCTTATAGAATGTCTTACCAGAAAGATGGCCTCCGAATACAGTATCGGAGTCATTACAAATGATATCTATACAAAGGAGGACGCGGAATTTTTAAGCAGAAATTCGGTGCTTCCCAGAGAGAGGATCATCGGTGTGGAAACAGGCGGATGCCCTCATACGGCAATCCGCGAGGACGCATCTATGAATCTGGAGGCGGTAGATGAGATGATGGAAAAATTTCCGGATATACAGCTTCTCTTTATTGAGAGCGGAGGAGACAATCTTTCCGCTACCTTCAGCCCGGAACTGGTGGATGCAACCATTTTTGTCATTGACGTTGCCGAGGGAGACAAGATTCCCAGGAAAGGCGGCCCGGGAATCACAAAATCCGATCTTCTTGTGATCAACAAGATCGACCTGGCGCCATACGTGGGGGCCGACCTGTCGGTAATGGACCGGGATTCCAGGAAAATGCGGGGCGACCGTCCGTTCCTGTTTACGAATATCCGGGCGCAGGACGGGACGGACAGAGTTATTGAATGGATTAAGAAAAATGTTCTTCTGGAAGGTTGTTGAGAGTGAGCACAGAGAATAAATTCGGAAAAAAATCTCAGGTCAGGCTGGAGACAGAACTCCGGGACGGGAAAGTGATCTTAAGCGATGTGTATTTCACGGCGCCCTTCAAGGTGATGTTGCCGTTTTATGTGCGGCCGGATTATATGCAGGTGATGGTGCTCTCCGCCTCTGCCGGGATCATGGAGGGAGATGAACAGGAGTTTGACCTCCATATAAAGGAAAATACCAGCATGGAGTATCTCTCCCAGGCATATGAGAAAATACATAAGATGAAAGACGGCATGGCCCGCCGCCATACAAAGATCGTGGTGGAACCAGGAGCATATCTGAAATATGCGCCTCTTCCCACCATTCCATTCAGGGATTCCGCATTCGAGAATTCTCTGGATATTCACCTGAAAGACCGTAATTCCCGGCTTCTGTTCCAGGAGATTCTTTCCTGCGGACGGGCAGCAAGAGGTGAAGCCTTTGCCTATCGTTTTTATCACAACCGGGTATCCGTTTATCAGAATGAAGAGCTGATCTATCTGGACAACACCAGATACGATCCAGAGCTGTTTCAGATGAACGGGATGGGAATGTACGAAGGATTTACCCATCTTCTGAATCTGGTCTTTTTTAATATCGAAAAATCCGAGGACTGGATCAGCCGGGTGCGTGCTCTCCTGGATGAAAGAGAGGATATGGAGGGCGGCGTTACCCGTATTTCCGGCGGCGATGCAGCCGTGCGCATCCTGGGGAGGAACGCGGAAGCGCTGCTGAAAATCTCAGAGGAGATCCAGAGCCTGCCGGAGGAGTGAGCCGCCCGGCATCGGAAGGATTGTAAAACTAAGAAAAAACGTTTATACTTAAAGACAGGTATAAGCGTTTTTTTGTTTCAGATGAATAAGAAAGAAAAAGGGTTGAAAAGGATTTGACCTTTTTATTTTTACAGGAAGGCGAACATGAACGACAAGAAAAGTTTTTACAGGAATTTTTTCTCCATATATATTGTGATCGTGCTTCAGAACATTGTCACCATAAGTGTGAATCTTACAGACAATGTCATGTTGGGCGCGTACAGCGAAACAGCACTTTCCGGGGCGGCGGCTGTGAATCAGATTCAGTTTGTCTATCAGCAGCTTCTTACTGCTCTGGGCGACGGACTGGTGATTTTCTGCAGTCAGTACTGGGGAAAGAAGCAGACAAAGCCCATGAAAAAAATCGCAGCCACAGCTATGTACGGTGCGGCTGCGATCGCGGTGATTCTTTTTGTTCTGGTAAGCCTGATGCCTTATCAGGCTGTGGGGCTTTTTACCACCGACCAGGCTATTATTGCAGAGGGAGTCCGGTATCTGAATATTATCCGTTTTACTTATCTGTTTTTTGCGGTGACACAGATTCTTCTGGCAACCCTCAGGAGCGTGGAGGTTGTAAAAATTGCCTTTCAGCTGTCCGTAACTGCCTTCTGTGTGAACTGCGGGATCAATTACCTTTTAATCTTCGGAAAATTCGGCGCTCCGGAAATGGGAATCCGGGGAGCTGCTGTCGGAACACTTGCCGCCCGTATTCTGGAGCTGATGATCCTCCTTGTTTATATTGTCAGAAAAGAAAACCGGTTAAATCTGAAACTGACGGATTATTTTCATCCGGATGCAGCCCTGAGCAGAGATTACATAAAGGTCACAGCGCCGATGCTGGCCACGCAGGGGCTGTGGGGCGTGAACACTGCACTGCAGACGGTGATCCTGGGACATATGACTGCAGCAGCCATCGCGGCGAACAGTGCCTCTTCCACTCTTTTCCTTCTAGTCAAATCCATGTCTGTGGGGGCGGCCTCCGCGGCGGCGGTCATCATCGGAAAGACCATCGGAATGGGAGATATCAGTGTGGTAAAGAATTATGCACGGAGGTTCCAGAAGATTTTTCTCCTGATCGGAGTCTGCTCCGGAGTACTCCTGTTTTTCCTGCGGATCCCCTTCCTGTCGCTTTATGACCTTCAGCCGGAAACCATGGAGATGACAAACACTTTTCTGCTTATTTTAAGTATTGTAGTAGTGGGGATGTCTTATCAGATGCCCGTGAACAATGGCATCATCCGGGGCGGCGGAAATGCTGTTTTTGTAGTAAAGATGGATCTTGTCAGTATCTGGCTGATCGTACTTCCTCTGTCTGCGGTTATGGCATTTGTGGTAAAAGCCTCGCCGATTGTGGTGATGTGCTGCCTGAATGCAGATCAGGTATTCAAATGCATTCCGGCATTCCTGGAAGTGAACTACGGAAACTGGATACGAAAGCTGACAAGGGAGGAGAGCTGACAGTATCATCGCAGGACTGATTTGCGCTTATAACAGGACTGATTTGCGTTTATAATAGCATGAAAGATATGTGGGAGGAAACCTGAAAATAAATCGGAAAAGAATAGAAAGAGAATAGAAAGAGATTTGACAAGGCTCTAGGAAGAATTTAATAAGGAATTTAAGAAGAATCTAATTAGAATCTAATAAGAATTTAAGGAGAGTTGCTGCGCAGCCGCCTTTTAAGGCTATGCGCAGCATTTTTCTTCTTTATTATGCCGGGTAATCGCCGGGATTTTGGGCCAGAGATTCGGATAACACAGAAGCTATGGGGAAATTACGGTTAGAAATGGGAAAAGAGGGGAGTCAGCGGAAATTCCAGATGGGTTATACTGCCTGCGAGATGCTTCTGGAACGTATTGAAGATCCACAGGGAGAAATGAAATCTCTTCTTCTGGATACCGAGCTTGTGATCAGAAAGTCTACCTGAAAAAAAGTACGAACTGCCGGAGCCTCACGGCAGAGAATGCTCTGTTTCGTCAGAAGCCAGAAAATCCCCTGTTTGGGATTTGATTGACAAAGGGGAATAATGGTGGCAGAATATTTTCTGGCAGCAGCAGGGGATGCGCGAAAGCCGGAGTTACCCTGAAGATCCTGCCGGAAAATATGACAACAGCAGGGGGAGAAATGATGAACAGTAAGAAATCAAAGGAACAATGGATGCAGAAAACATCTGTAGTTTGGGCGGGAGCCCTTTTGTGCTGCCTGCTCTGGGGAAGTGCTTTTCCTTTCGTTAAAATCGGATACCGGCTTTTTGAGATTAATTCCGGGGATACTGCGTCTCAAATTCTGTTTGCAGGCTTAAGATTTGTTCTGGCAGGCGTTCTGGCAGTAATCCTGGGAAGTATATCTGAAAAAAGAATTCTTTTTCCTGAAAAAAAGGCAGCGAAAGAAATTATTTGGCTCAGCCTTCTGCAGACGATTCTCCAGTATTTCTTTTTCTACATGGGATTGGCGCATACAAGCGGTGTAAAATCATCAATAATAGAAGCTGTGAATGTATTCGTGGCAGTGCTTGTGGCAAGTCTGCTGTTTAAGCAGGAAAAACTTACAGTAAAAAAGATGGCAGGATGCCTGGTGGGATTTGCCGGGGTGGTTCTGATTAATCTGAATGGAATGAATTTTCATATGAGTCTGAACGGAGAAGGCGCAATTTTGCTGTCTACCGTTGCCTACGCATTTTCTTCGGTGTTTTTGAAAAAATTTTCGGGGAAATTTCATCCGGTTATGTTAAGCGGATACCAGTTTATTCTGGGAGGAGCAGTCCTTGCTTTGGCTGGCGCCTGTCTGGGCGGAAGAATTCACACAATATCTCTGCCTGCTGCAGGACTTCTGATTTATCTGGCGCTTGTATCGGCAGTAGCGTATTCGCTTTGGGGCATTCTTCTGAAATATAATCCTGTTTCCAAGGTGGCAGTATTCGGATTTATGAATCCGGTATTCGGAGTTCTTCTCTCTGCGCTGCTGCTGGGTGAGACAGAACAGGCCGCAGGAATTCTGAGCCTGATTTCTCTGCTTCTTGTCTGTGCCGGAATATATGTGGTGAATATGCCGGAAAAAGGCAGTAAAGAGACAGTTTCTGAGTAAAATTCTCAACAGGTGATTTTTTCTTGCATTTTCCAGAAAGACCATGTTATAATCCGGCATGAGTTAGCGATGACTAATTAAATGCTTGGAAGAGCCATACATACTCCATATCAATGCTGTATGCATGGCTCCTTTTTTATCAATTAGTTAGTTAAAACTAACTAGAAGGAGGAAGACAATATTAAAAGAGCATCTTTGACATTCTTTTTAGCGGTGATTCTTATCGTTTTGTCCTTTGTTTCTTTATTTGTGGGAGTGATTGACATTCAGATTCCCTCACTTTTTCAGGGAGATATCAAACAGTGGAATGTTTTTCTGATCTCAAGGCTTCCAAGACTTCTGGCAATTCTCTGTACAGGAGTTGGAATGAGCATTGCGGGACTTATTATGCAGCAGCTCTGCATGAATAAATTTGTATCTCCTACCACGGGGGCAACGATTTCCTCAGCGCAGTTTGGAATTTTACTGGCACTTTTGTTTATGCCTCGATCCACCATCTGGGGAAGAGCAGTTTTTGCTTTTCTGACTGCCATCCTTGGAACCTGGATTTTCGTCTGGTTTATTCAGAGAATCCAGTTTAAAGATGTGGTTATGGTTCCGCTTGTGGGAATTATGTTCGGAAATGTAATCGGCGGCATTACGAATTACCTGGCATACAAATATGAAATGACCCAGGCGCTTTCTTCCTGGCTGGTCGGGCACTTCTCCCTTGTTGTAAGAGGAAGATATGAAATTGTCTATCTGGTTGTCCCATTGGTGGTTCTGGCTTTTATATTTGCAAACCATTTCAATATTGTGGGTATGGGAAAAGATTTCTCCAGAAATCTGGGTATTCATTACAATTTTGTGCTTTTTCTGGGACTGACAATCGCTGCGATGATTACTGCGTCTGTTGTTGTGGTGGTGGGTTCGATTTCCTACATAGGGCTGATTGTGCCAAACGTGGTTGCCATGTTCAAAGGTGACAAGATCAGAGGAACCATCGCAGACACGGCACTTTTCGGCGCTGTCTTTGTTTTGGCCTGCGACATGATTGGACGGGCCGTAATTGCGCCCTATGAACTGCCCATTGAGCTGGTAGTGGGAATTGTGGGAAGTATGATTTTTATTGTGCTATTGCTGTACCGGCTTCAGCATGGACGAAAGGCGATCCGCCTGAAGGGGGAAGACTCCGGATGCGGTGCGATTTCGGGACTGGATGGAGGTGAAAGAAGATGAGAGCTTTATCAGAAAGCGCAGTCCTGCCCGGACGGAAAGCACAGGCGGGAATAAAAGCGCATGTTTGGGAAAAAAACGGAAAAAAACTGCTTGTGCTTTTTGCACTGACGCTGTTGGCTGCTGCTGCTTACATGCTGGTGGATGTGAATTTTCAGAATCAAAAGCTGTTTGCCTATGCCATGAAGATACGGGCGCCTAAGCTGGCCGCAATGGTCATTACCGCCTTTGCTATAGGAGGAGCGTCCATGGTATTTCAGTCTGTGATAAATAACACAATCGTAACGCCTTGTCTTCTGGGAATGAACTCTCTGTACACGCTGATTCATACGGCTGTTGTGTTTTTTGCGGGAACAGGCAGTATTCTGGCATCAAATTCCAATCTTGCTTTTGCGGTGGATCTGGTGCTGATGGGCGCCGCCGCAACGCTGATATACAGTTATCTTTTTAAGAAGACAAAATATAATGTGCTGTATGTGCTGCTTATCGGTACAGTTTTAACTTCCTTTTTTTCCAGTATACAGACAACGCTTACCAGAGTGATGGATCCGAACGAATATGATACGCTGCTGGCAACGCTGGTGGCTAGCTTCAGCAATATAAATTCCGAGATCATTTTGTTTTCGGTGATTCTTTTGGCAGCAGTCGTATTTGCCCTTCGCAGGGATCTGGCAATTCTTGATGTCATTACGCTGGGAAAAGACCAGGCTGTAAACCTCGGGGTGGATTATGACCAGTGCATTCGCCGGCTGCTTCTAGGAGTGACACTTTTCATAGCAGTTGCTACGGCAATGGTAGGACCGGTTTCCTTTTTAGGATTGATTATCGCCAATCTGGCAAGGCAGCTTCTGAAGACCTACCGGCACAGCCAATTAATTTTGGGGTGTTCTCTGTTTGGCATGATTACTCTGGTAGGCGGTCAGCTTATTGTAGAGCATGCATTTTCGTATGCAATTCCGGTCAGCGTGTTTATTACAGTCGGGGGAGGAATTTATTTTCTTTACCTGCTATTAACAAACAGGAGAGTGTAGAAGATGATTATAAAAGAGTTGACAAAAAAATATGATGGAAAGCCGGTGGTGGATTCTGTTTCTTTTGAGATACCCAAAGGAAAGGTACTCTCTTTGATCGGGCCGAACGGCGCGGGGAAATCTACAGTTATGGGCGTTATTTCCAGACTGATCGCCAGGGATGAAGGACTGGTGGATTTTGAGGGGCAGGATATTTCCAGGTGGAAGAGAAAAGAACTTGCAAAAAAACTGGCAATTCTTACGCAGACGAACAATGTTCAGATGAAACTTACCGTCCGGGAACTGGTAGCGTTCGGGCGTTTCCCGTATTCCGGCGGAAGACTGACGGAAGAGGACCGGCAGATTATAGACAGGGCCATCGCTTATATGGAACTAGAAGAATTTGAGAACCGCTTCATCGATGAACTTTCCGGCGGGCAGAGACAGAGGGCGTATATAGCTATGGTTGTTGCGCAGGATACAGAGTATGTGCTGCTGGACGAGCCTACAAATAATCTTGATATTTATCATGCTACAAACATGATGAAGATGGTCCGCAGACTTTGCGGAGAACTGGGGAAGACGGTGGTTCTGGTACTCCACGAGATCAACTACGCCGCGTTCTATTCCGATTATATCTGCGCGTTTGTGGATGGGAAAATAGCAAAGTTCGGCACAGTAAAGGAGGTGATGACGCAGGAGAATTTATCTGAGATTTATGGGGTGAATTTCCGGATTCAGGAGATTGAGGGGAAACCGCTGGCAATTTATTATTAAACGGCCGGATAAGGAGTTTCAGAAAAACGGGTTTCATTCTGTGGCAAGATCACAGGTTTCATGAGAATTACAAAAATGAAATAAAGGAGAATAAAACTTATGAAGAAAAGATTTTTAACAGTAATTTTATCTGCGGCAATGATGGCTGCTTCTGCTGCTGCAGGAGCTGTTGCCGTGAGTGCTTCCGATGAGGTCACGGCGGAAACGGCAGACACCGGGGAGGATTCTTATTCCGAGGAGAGCAAAAGTACAGTTGTGATTACAAGCCTGGATGCAAATGGGGAGGAGACAGAACTTGAAGTGCCTTATGATCCCCAGCGAATCGCCATTCTCGATATGGCCTGCCTGGATATCCTGGACAATCTGGGATTGGGAGACAGAGTGGTAGGAAGCGCGAGTACCTCTCTGGATTATCTGCAGGATTATGCGGAAGATGAAAACATTGTAAATCTGGGAACAATTAAGGAAGCGGATCTGGAAGCTGTAATGGAGTGCGAACCGGATGTGATTTTTATCGGCGGACGCCTGTCTTCCGTATATGATCAGCTGAGTGAGATCGCGCCGGTAGTTTATCTTTCTACGGATACGGAACTTGGCGTAGTGGAAAGCGTCAGAAAAAATGCGGATACGATTGCATCTATGTTTGGGCGTGAGAGTGAGGTGGAGGCCCTGATGGCGGATTTTGACGGACGGATTCAGGAACTTTCGGCTTTTGCAAAAGGCAGGACGGCAATTGTGGGAATGTGCACCAGCGGCAGCTTTAACGTGCTTGGAACAGACGGACGCTGCTCTTTGATCAGCAATGAGATTGGTTTTGAAAATGTAGGCGTAGATGCGGATGTGGATACCTCCACACATGGAAACGAAGCCTCTTTTGAGTTTATTGTAGAAAAAAATCCTGAGTATATTTTTGTTATGGACCGAGATGCGGCTATTGGAACAGACGGAGCGCAGCTTGCTCAGGAAATTATGGAGAATGAGCTTGTTATGGATACAGACGCATATAAAAATGGAAACGTCGTTTATCTGGAGCATCCGGCAGTTTGGTATACAGCAGAAGGCGGCGTGACCGCTCTGGACATTATGCTTCAGGATCTGGAAGGCTCTCTTATTACAGAAAGCTCAGAGGCAGCGGCCTGACGTCTTTTGAGAAAGGTGTTTCGAAAAGGACAGGATAAAACTGGATGGATATACTTAAGTATTATTGACATCTGCATTCTGCGGGGATATTATAATAAATAATATACTGAGATCAGGGTGATGGGATGGCATTCTTTTTCAGAAAACAAGAAGAAATACAAAAAGACAAATACATATTCTGCGCTCTGATTGCCATTGAACTTTTTATGTCCTTCTCTTTCCTGGGATACATTCATATTGCGCCGATTTCGCTGACATTTGCTTATATTCCGGTCCTGATAGCGGGATGTATTTTCGGACCAAAAGAAGGCTTTTTCGTAGGAGCAGTCTTTGGTCTGGCGTCTATGTGGAAAGCTTCCGCGTTTTATGTGGGAGAAGGCGACGCGATTTTTTCTCCTGCAATGAGCGGAAAACCTGTGGAAAGCATTCTGCTCAGCGTTGGCGCAAGGGCTCTTTTTGGCTTTCTTGTGGGACTGATGTACGATTTCGCCAGGAAGAGCCGGTATCCTAAAACGGGGATTGTGCTTGTGTCTACAATAGGAAGATCAGTTCATACGTTCTGTGTGTAACTGCTTATGCAAATACTATTTCCGGAAATGGGATATACCATAGTTCATACGGTAGAAGAGCTGTCCAGACCTGATTATCCGATTTTTATCCTGGTTGTGGATGCGATTGTCCTTTTTTGCTACGTGTTCAGCTGCTCAGATACTGCAAAACAGTTTATGATCCGTGTGTATTCGGTAGATAAGCTAAATGCTGTCACAATTTCTCAGAAAAAAAAGATGGCGGCTGTGGCGGCCCTGGTACTCATTTTTTCCTTCAGTGTGGTAGCTTATTTCACGAACCGCATAAGTAATGTTATGCAGATATACGGAATTAATCTGTCTGCGGAAATTTCCTATGACCTTATGCACCTGCAGGTTCAGTTTTTGCTGGGAATGATTTCTATGGCAGTTCTGGCAATTATTGTGATTATCCTCATTCAGAAGAACTCTATCTACCTATATTATGAGGCAAGGCTGGACGGACTTACAGGTCTGTACAGCAGGCAGCAGTTTTTTCAGAGCGGGGAGAATCTTCTGCAGAGTCTGAAATATGACAGGAACGGACACGGAGGATACTTTGTTATTCTTGATGTGGACGATTTTAAAGAGATCAATGACCGGTACGGACATCCGACAGGAGACAAGGTGCTGAAAGAGGTTGGACAAAATCTGGAGAAGGCATTTGGAGACCAGGGAATTATAGGACGGCTGGGCGGAGACGAATTTGTTGTTTTGGTTACACGGCCGGCACAGCCGAAAGAGATTGGAGAAATTTTGAAGACAATGAAAAATGAAATGGCTGAAATCCTTCCGGGTGAAAAACCTGTAACCTGCAGCATCGGTGTAATACCGGTGGAAAAAGAATATTCGATTGACGCCTTATACCGCAATGCGGACAGACTTCTTTATGAGGCAAAGAAAAACGGAAAAAACAAGGTTGTATTCGGATACCGATTTTATTAAAAAAAATTCAAAAACCTGGAAAAAATATGTTGACAGGAAGTTTACGCTATAGTACAATTACTCAATGTGACATAGTGCGATGACTCCTGAGCCAAAGCCCCGGCGAAGGTGTTTTTATCAGCGGTTTCGGACATTTCCGCAGTAGTAATTTGCACTGATCACCAGGAATTATTCATTATCGCGGAATGCCGCGGTTAGACAAAATATCGTTGATAAATAACAGGAGGTAAGACCATGCAGACTTATATGGCTAATCCAGATAAAATCGAGAGAAAATGGTATGTAGTTGATGCGGAAGGCTGTACACTTGGCCGTCTGGCATCCGGCGTTGCAAGCGTTTTAAGAGGAAAAAACAAACCTCAGTTCACACCGCATGTAGATACAGGCGATTATGTGATCGTTGTAAACGCAGATAAAGTAAAAGTAACCGGAAAGAAATTAGATCAGAAAATCTACTATCGTCACTCTGAATATGTGGGCGGCATGAAAGAGACCACATTAAGAGAAATGATGGCTAAGAAACCGGAAAAGGTTATTGAGCTGGCAGTAAAGGGAATGCTTCCGAAAGGACCTCTGGGAAGATCCATGTATAAGAAACTTTTCGTATATGCCGGACCGGAGCACAAACATGAAGCTCAGAAACCGGAAGTCTTAACATTTTAATGAGGAGGTAGGAGACATTGGCTAGCGCAAAATACTACGGAACAGGAAGAAGAAAAAAATCAATCGCAAGAGTTTACCTTACACCTGGTACAGGCAAAATTACAATCAATAAAAGAGATATTGATGATTATTTCGGATTAGAGACTCTGAAAGTAATCGTTCGTCAGCCTCTGGTAGCTACCGAGACAGACGGAAAGTTTGACGTTCTTGTAAATGTAAAGGGCGGCGGCTACACAGGACAGGCAGGCGCAATCAGACATGGTGTTGCGAGAGCTCTTCTGGAAGCAGACGCTGAGTACAGACCGGTTCTGAAAGCAGCAGGTTACCTGACTCGTGACCCGAGAATGAAAGAACGTAAGAAGTACGGCCTCAAGGCTGCCCGTCGCGCTCCGCAGTTCAGCAAGCGATAATTTTAGTTCAAAACAGCTCAAAAACCCCGAAACCATGCGGTTTTCGGGGTTTTTCCTTTTCAGATCGTTTGCCCTGT
>DWYN01000149.1 GCA_019118645.1 Candidatus Blautia excrementipullorum
CATTTTCTGACGTATTTCCTGATGATATAAGATATCTTTTGACATAAACAAACCTCGTTTCTTTTTTCTCTTTCTTCTGTTCTGAATGCGGCCCTGTGCCGGCTGCCTCTCTGATATTTTATTTTAGTATATTTCCGAGAATGTTACAATCATTTCATGAAAAAGAATTTTTTGTCTGAAACAAAAATAAAATAGGATGTATTTCTCCGTATTCTTCAGCTGCATGAAAAGATATAAAAGAAAAAGAATTTTTTCTTGTCAATGAAAATTCAGTAATACATAAAAAGATATTGATTCTACGTAAAAAATACACTATTATAATTTTGATATTTAGAGCAGTATGAGGAAGGATATATGGGAAAAGGGAAAAGAAAATACTGGCAAAAGCCCATGGTTGTGACAGTAATACTGATATTGCTGATGGCAGCGGTCTCCTTGATCGTGGTGAAGCAGATTAACAGTTATGAGGAAAGAAAATGTTTTGACAGGCTTCGTGAAGAAACGGAGGAGCTGCTCCGGGATATAGAGACAAATATAAAAAATGATACAGAAAATATGGAGCTGCTTGCCAGGGTTGTTTCAGAATATGAAGATCTGGATTCAGAGGCATTGTGGGAAATTTTAGATTCATACACTGATTCTGGCATGATATCAGGTCTTGAACTGCTTCTTCCGGATAACTCAGTTCTGACGGAGAGCGGAAGACGGATAGATGCGGAAGGAATTCTTTCTTTCCAGGAGGAAAAGTCTCTTGGGGTGCATATGAGTGACCGCGAGGAGGATTTAAACGAAAAAGGAAGATATATTGTCCGAAATTGTGTGCCTGTAATCCAGGATGGAGAGACCAAAGCGATTCTTTGCGGAATCATAGACCTGCAGGAATTTCCTGAAAAGATGAAGTTGGAGCCCTATGGCGGCGACGCGGCTCTTTATCTTATCGACGGAAACACCGGGGAATTTCTGGCCGATACCTGGCATAAAGAACTTGGAAATATATGGGAAATGGGAGAACGCAGACTGGCAGAGGGCTACCGCCACGATCAGTTAAAAAATGATCTCACAGGCGGAAGAAACGGTTATGTGGTTTTTGTATCGGAGACGACGGGGGAATATCTGTATTTTTATTTTGCGCCTATGGAGATCAATCAGTGGAGAGCGGCGCTTTCTGTACCAGAGAATATTGTTTTTGCCAGTGCTGATTCTATCAGAAATCTTCTGAATATTTTCGTATGCTTTGAGATCCTGTGTTTTGTTGTTTATTTTCTGTGGATGCTGCGCAACAGTCTCCGCGCGGCTGATGAAAAGCAGAGGCAGCTGGATACGGTAAATTATATCTATGATGTGGAAAAGCTTCTCTTTAATGCTCACGAGAGAAAGGAGAATATAGGAAAGGCTCTGGAAAAGATCGGATATATTATTTCAGCAGAAGCCGTAGGTTTTTTTATGCGCGGAGATACTGAAGGCGGCAGTTCTTTTGTGTGGAGCAGAAGAGGGAATAAAGGGCCGGAAATAAAGGAAGAGATTTTTGAGGCGCTTTGGGAATATTTCAGAACAAGAAACTGCAGATTTGATGCGTTTACAGCGGAGAAACTTAAATCCAGTCTGCCAGGGGCGGATTTGGGAGGCATTAAAAATATGATAGCAGTGCCGGTGGAGGAGATGGATGGAACGATCCGGGGGATCCTGGCAGGCTTTAATCTGTCAGACTCTCATATCAGTTCTGCGGCTCTGAAAAGCGTCTGCTTCAGCTTTAACATGTTTTGCAATAATATATGGTCCTATAACGCGATGAAGGAGAAGGGGGAAAAAGATATCCTCTCAGGGCTTTATAACAGAAATAAATATGAATCGGATCTGCCGGTCTTTCCGAAGCTTTATCACAAGTCTTTGGCATGTATCTATATTGATGTAAACGGCCTTCATGAGCTGAACAATACCAGGGGCCATGAGGCCGGAGACGAGATGCTTAAGGCCGTTTCAGAACAGATCCGCGGGAAGTTCGGAGAGCGTTATGCATATCGTGTAGGCGGGGATGAATTTATCGTATTCGCGCTTGATGCGGAAGAGGACGAAGTAAACGAAAAAACCCGGGAAATTGTGAGGGAGCTGGAAAAGAGCCGGATATATGCCTCGGTAGGAGCGCATTGGGAGAGCGGAGACTTTTCTATGGATATCCTGATCAAGAATGCCGAGAAAAAAATGTACAATGCAAAAAGAGAATTTTACAGCAAAGAAGCAAACGACAGAAGAATGAGAATATAAAAATGAGACCCGGAGAAACCGCCGGGACAGGAGATACTATGAATTACGAAGAAGCAAGAAGATATTTAAGTGAGATTTCAAAATACGGAAGTGTATTGGGGCTGGAAAGTATAAAAGAACTGATGAAAAGGCTTGGCAATCCTCAGGACGATCTGAAATTCATCCATATTGCGGGCACAAATGGGAAGGGATCTGTTCTGGCCTATTTATCCACAATACTGACAAAGGCGGGATACCGCACTGGCCGGTATGTCTCCCCCACTCTTTTTTCCTATCGTGAACGGATCCAGATAGATGGGAAAATGATTGAGAGAGAAGATCTGGCACGTCTTGCGGGCAGAGTGAAGGATGCAGCTGAGGATATGATAAGGGACGGACTGCAGCATCCCACTTCTTTTGAGACAGAGACAGCTCTTGCCTGGCTGTATTTCCGGGAAAAAAAGTGTGACCTTGTTGTGCTGGAAACAGGGATGGGAGGCGCCCTGGACGCTACTAATATTGTGAAAACTACGGTTTTGGAGATTCTGACGGCCATCAGTATGGATCATATGGATTTCCTGGGAAATACCCTGGAAAAGATCACGGCACAGAAAGCCGGGATCATAAAACCCGGAACCTGTGTCGTGTCGGCTGTTCAGGAACCGGAAGCGGAAAGGGTTATTCGGGAAGTGTGTCTGGAAAGGAAGTGTCGGCTTTTAACAGTGGAACCGGATCTGCTGTCGGAAGTGTGTCCGGGCTGCGAAAAACAGAGCTTTTCCTACAGACAATGGAAGAACGTGGAGATTTCTCTGGCAGGAAGCTATCAGATCAAAAACGCCGCAACTGCTCTTGAAGCGGTGGAGGCGCTCAGAAAAGAAGGGTATGAGATTTCGGATGCCAATGTATACGAAGGAATGAAAGAGACGGTGTGGCGCGGCAGATTTACTCTCATATCGAAAAGTCCTATGGTGATCCTGGACGGGGCGCACAATCCGGGAGCTGCTCGGGAACTTCGGAATTCTCTGGAAAAATATTTTTGCGGAAGGACTATCCGCTATATTTTCGGTATGTTTAAAGATAAGGATTACAGGCAGGTTATCGCTCTGACAGCGCCTTTGGCCAGTCATATCATCACCGTTGAGACGCCGGATAATGAAAGAGCTATGCCGGCCGAAAGGCTGCGGGAGGAAGTGGCAAAGGTAAATTTCTCTGTGGAGGCAGCCGACAGCATAGCTGCAGCGGTGAAAAAGACATTTGCGCAGGCTGAAGAGGATGATGTGATCGTAATCTTCGGTTCCCTTTCTTTTCTCGGCGAGGCGGAGAGAGCGGTTAAAAATGAAAAAACGGAACGGCCGATGTAAGCTGTTCTGCGGCTTTGCCGAACGGAAATGAAGACCGGAAAAGCTTCCGGGAAAGCTCCTTATTTCAGGAACTTTCTCAGAAGCTTTTCGTTTAGTCTGCGGTATGGCTGATAGCGCATCGGCAGGTCGATCCATGTTTTTTTGTCAACGATGCTTTTATAATGAGTGAAAGTATCGAAGCCTTCTTTTCCGTGATAGGAGCCCATTCCGCTTTCTCCGAATCCTCCAAATCCCATTTCGCTGGTAGCAAGATGAATGAGTGTATCATTTACGCATCCGCCTCCGTAGCCGCACTGTGAAGTTACTTTGTCAATCACTGATTTGTCAGAAGAAAAAATGTAGAGGGCCAGCGGATGAGCCATGGAATTCACCTTTGCAATGGCTTCATCAATTGATTCATAAGTCAAAACAGGAAGCACCGGTCCGAATATTTCTTCCTGCATAACAGCATCCTCAAAAGTAACGCCGTCCATTACCGTGGGAGCGATCTGAAGAGTATCCGGATTGCTTTCCCCTCCGCAGACGACCTTTCCGGAGTCGATGAGGCCGAGTATTCTGGAAAAATGTTTCTGGTTAATGATTTTTCCATAGTTTTCATTGTTCAGAGGCGATGCGGAGTATTGGCGATTGATCTGTTTTTGGATATGCAGGATCAGGTCGTCCTTGATTTCTCTGTCGCAGTAGATATAATCAGGCGCTACACAGGTCTGCCCGCAGTTTAAAAATTTTCCGAATACAATTCTTTTTGCGGCAAGCTTCAGGTTTGCGCTTTTTTCTACGATACACGGGCTTTTTCCGCCCAGTTCCAGGGTAACGGGAGTGAGATGGCGGGATGCTTTTTCCATCACCTCTCTGCCTACGTGCTGACTTCCGGTAAAGAAAATGTAATCAAAATGTTCGTTCAGAAGACAGGTGTTTTCCGCCCGGCCTCCGGTGACCACTGCCACATGGGAACGGTCAAAACACTGACTGACAATTTTTTCTATGATTCTGCTTGTATTCGGCGAGTATGCGCTGGGCTTTACGATTGCTGTATTCCCGGCTGCAATGGCGTCAATCAGGGGATCCATGCTCAAAAGAAAAGGATAGTTCCAGGGACTCATAATAAGGACAACCCCGTAGGGAGACGGTTTTCGGTAGCTTCTTGAAGAAAACTGCGCCAGAGGGGTGGGAACGGTATGTTCCTTTGCATAGTAAGGAGTATGCCGGATCATGTGGCTGAGTTCGCTGAGCACAAGACCGGTTTCGCACATATAAGACTCAAAAGCACACTTTCCGAGATCGGCCTTCAGCGCCTGATTGATTTCCTCTTCGTGAGCCTGTATACATAATCTGAGTTTTTTCAGCGCGCCGATCCGGGCGGAGACAGGCAGGGTGGCGCCGGTGAGAAAATAGCTGCGCTGACATTGCGTTAATTCCTGGATTTCTGTTTCATTCATTCGTGCGTTCCTCCTTATTTCCTTCTTTCTGGATCTCTGCAGAAACTGCATCCTTATTTATGCCGCTGTTTTCTATTCCTTCGTTTTCAAGATTCCCGTCTCTTCCGGTCTTTTTTTCTGGCATAAGCATGTAATAAAATTTTTCAAGCTCATGATCATCCATCAGGCGGGGAACAGGGTAGAGCGGATTTGCTTCCTTATCTGCGTAATGGGAGAGCTTCGGAATGTCTGTTTCCTGAATTTCCGGAATGGTATTTCCAATTTGAAAGCGAACTTTCATTTCTTCAATAGCCCGGATAAAACTTTCCGCAGCTTCTGAGGCGGGAGTGTCTTTTTCAGCCACACCTGCGGCCGCGGCCAGCTTCTGAAGCTTTTTATGGATGCAGGAGCCGTATTCCCTCAGAACCATGGGAAGAAGAACCGCATTGGCGTAACCATGCGGAACATTATACTGTCCTCCCAGTGAGTGGGCTACCGCATGTACATAGCCTACATAAGATTTCGTAAAAGCGCAGCCGGCATAAAATGAGGCATGCAGCATATTTCTTCTGGCGGCGATATCATCTCCGTGAGTATAAGCGTCGTCAATGTTTTCGAAAATAAGCTTTACAGCCTTCAGAGCGTCTCTCCTTGTATCTATGGTGCTGGAATTTCCGATAAACGCTTCTACAGCATGTGTCAGAGCGTCCATCCCGGTAGTGGCAGTGATAAAGGGCGGAAGACTTAATGTGACTTTTGGATCCAGAACCGCGTACCGGGGGATCAGCGGAAAGTCATTGATCGCGTATTTATGCCGTGTCTCCGCGTCTGTAATTACAGAGGCCAGAGTTGTCTCACTTCCGGTTCCTGCCGTAGTCGGGACAGCTATCAGAAGAGGCAGCTTCCTGTGAACCTTCAGGATTCCTTTCATTTGAGCAAGGGACTGATCAGGCTTTACCGCTCTGGCGCCGACTGCTTTGGCACAGTCCATACTGGAGCCTCCGCCGAAGCCAATGATTGTATTACAGCCGTTCTGAATGTAGAGCTTCAAGGCCTCCTCTACATTAACTGTAGTAGGATTGGCAACGGTCTGGTCATAAAGGACATATGGAATTTCGTCTCTGTTCAGAGCTTTTTCCAGCCGTTTTGTCAGTCCGAGTTTTGTAATGCCCTGGTCAGTAATGATGAGCACGCGCGTGCATTTATGCTTATGTATAATTGCCGGGAGGTCTTTGACACTGCCAACGATTTTTGGCTTTCGGTAAGGAAGAAAAGGGATGGCGATGCGAAACAGTTTTTGAAAACTTCTGCAATAGATTTTTCTCAGGGGATTCATTTGGATCAGGTTCCTTTCTGTAGTTTCTGAATTTTACTATGCATTATTCTCCGCAGGAAAATAAGTGGCTGAAATAAAATATAGCAGGACAAAAAAGGGTTGTCAATGTGTGGATTTTTCATTGTTTCGGCTGGCAGACACTGTCGAATTATAGTATAATTGCTGCATAAAAAGCTTCTGTCCTTTTTGGACATCTTATCGAATAAAAAGCAGAGAGGGAGAAAAAACAGTGACTGACAGAAGAAGACGAAGAAAAAGAAGGAGAACAAAATTTAAACTTCCGGTACTGATTCTGGCCTGTCTGGCTCTTGTATTTTATGAAAAGCTGCCGCAGAATAACCGCAGCGGGACGGTTTACCTTGATGAGCCGATTGCCTCGGCAGAGGAGGTGCCGGAATACAGCGGAGAACCATTCGTGTATATTAACAGCAATATTCCGGAATTTCCGGAGGAAGAGAAGACGAAAGTGTCATTTGAGAGCTACAGCGCTTTGGACAGTCTCGGGCGCTGCCAGACAGCATGTGCCAATATCGGACAGGATTTAATGCCGGAAGGAGAGCGGGAGAGCATCAGTCAGGTAAAACCTACCGGGTGGAAGCAGGCCAGGTACAGTTTTGTTGAGGGCGAAAATCTGTATAACCGCTGCCACCTGATCGGGTATCAGCTTACCGGTGAAAATGCGAACGAAGAAAATCTGATTACCGGGACACGCTATATGAATGTGGACGGAATGATGCCTTTTGAAAATATGGTGGCAGATTATATTGACGAAACGAACAATCATGTTCTGTACCAGGTGACCCCTGTGTTTGAGGGGGATGAACTGGTAGCCAGAGGAGTGGAGATGGAGGGATATTCTGTGGAAGATGAAGGAGAAGGAATCAGCTTCCATGTTTTTGTCTATAATGTAGAGCCCGGAGTTGAGATTGATTATGAGACAGGTGACAGTACATTTGCGGAAGATTCGTGATTGACAAATGACGGAAAGAGTGTTAAATTTAAATTAAATTACAACATGTAACTTAAAATCAAATCAATTAAGAGGAAAAGTATACAGAAGGGAGAACATATGGCATATTTAGGAGAAGAAATTAAGAAACTGGGATTTGGTCTGATGCGTCTTCCGCTAAAGGACGGAGTAATTGATGTGGAAGAGACAAAAGATATGGTAGATGCGTTTATGGAAGCGGGCTTCACTTATTTTGATACAGCCTGGGCTTATGCCGGAAGTGAAGACGCCATCCGTCAGGCCCTCGTGGAGCGTTATCCAAGAGAGAAATTCCAGCTGGCAACCAAAAACGCCGCGTGGATCAACTGCAAGACAAGAGAAGAGGCGGTTGCCCAGTTTGATACTTCGCTGAAACAGACAGGAGCCGGATATTTTGATTTTTATCTTCTTCATAATCTGGGAGAGGGACGCACACGCTATTTTGATGATTTTGATATGTGGAGCTGGATACAGGAGAAAAAAGCACAGGGCCTGATCAGACATATCGGATTTTCTTTCCATTCCACACCAGAGGAACTGGATGCCATTCTGAACGCGCATCCGGAGATGGAGTTTGTACAGCTTCAGATTAACTATGCAGACTGGGAAAATCCGGCGGTTCAGTCCAGAGCCTGCTACGAAGTTGCAAGAAAGCATGGAAAACCAGTGATTATCATGGAACCGGTAAAAGGCGGCATGCTGGCAACTCCTCCGGAATCTGTAGAAAAGATACTGAAAGACGCGGAACCGCAGTCTTCTGCGGCGTCCTGGGCAATCCGTTTTGCAGCTGACCTGGAGGGTGTGATCACTGTCCTTTCCGGAATGAGCAGCCTGGATCAGATGAAAGATAATCTGTCTTACATGAAAGACTTCCACGGACTGAATGACACAGAGAAAGAGGTACTGAAAAAGGCCCAGGAAGAAATGACAAGGATTCCGCTGATTCCCTGTACAACCTGCAATTACTGTGCTAAAGTATGTCCTAAGGATATTGGAATTTCCGGGTCTTTTACAGCGATGAACTATCTGACTTTATACGGAAATATGGATATGGCAAAAAGCCAGGAACAGTGGCTTGTAGGCGGCCATGGAAGAAAACAGGCAACCGAATGTGTAAAATGCGGAAAATGCGAGGAAGTCTGTCCGCAGCATATTAAGATTCGCGAAAATCTGGAAACAGTTGCTGAGAAACTGTTGAAATAGTCCGGTTTTTCAGTAAGCCAAGATAAAGCGGTCCGGCGCCGGAGGTTAAAAGAAAGCAGGGAAGAGAAGTATGGGAGATTTTGTGCGTGCCAGAAGCAGCAGCCAGAAAGAAGAACGCATGCGGGAGATTATGAATGCGGCGGAGAAGCAGTTCGCGGAAAAGCCTTACCATGAGATCACTCTGACTACCATTGCGGATCAGCTGTCCTGGTCCCGGGCAAACCTGTATAAGTATGTAACCACAAAGGAAGAAATTTTTCTGGAGCTTGCCAGAGATAAATGGGCGGCATATCTGACGGCTTTGAAAGCCGCTTTCCCTCCGGAGTGCGGATACTCTGCTGAAGTAGCCGCCGAGGTCTGGGCAGGGATACTGAATGGAAACAAAGAGCACCTGAAATATGCAGCGATCCTGTCTTCTATTATAGAAACGAATGTGTCTATGGAAAAACTTGCTGCCTTTAAGAAATTTTTTCATCAGCAGGTGGATTTGCTTACAGATCTCTTTCACCGGAATTTTGGATTTTCCAGGGAAAAAGCATATGAAATTTTTATGAACGTTCACTATCAGGCTGTCGGGATGTACGGGTACTGCAATGCAGGGCCGCAAGTGACGGAAGCTCTTCGCCGGGCCGGAGTAAAACTTTTGATACCGGATTTCAGGGAGCGTATGAAAACTTTTATTTATATGAATTTAAACTTTGCTCTCAGTGAAAAATGAAATGATTTCCATACAAAAAAACAGATGCAGCGGTTTTGCTGGAAAATCTCATCGTGTCATGCGATGAGATTTTTGCTTATAAATATGAAATAAAGCAAATTTAACAACATAAACATTTTTTAAAGAACTGGAAAAAAGACTTTTTGTATTTTTTGTAAAAATGGATAAATATACTAGAATAAATATAAATATACAAGATATTTGTCAGATTATGTTGAATAAGGAGCGGAGTTATGATAATATGTGAATGTATTCAAAACCTTTATGATGAGGGAAGGAGGATTCAGATGAATCATACAAAAAAGTTTTTGAAAAAAATGACAGCCGGTATTGCTGCCTCTGCCCTGGTTATTTCCGGCAGCAGCACGGTATTCGCAGCAGGCTCTTACCAGGAGACAGAAAAAGGGGCTTTAGATAAACTGGTTTCCGGCGCGGAAGCATATCTGGATACCTATGCGGAGAATTTAGACAAGGCAAAGGCCGGAAGCAAAGCGACGCTGACACTTACAGCGGAGGACGCGGGAAAATCTCTTCTTGGAATGGTTTCCGGTATGGATTTTTCGTGGCTGAATACGATTACTATGGATATGGACGCAACGATTCAGGACAGCGTGGAGGCAGTGGCTGTTGATCTGCTGGTAAATGACGCTGCTCTTTGTACCATGAATATGATAATGGATATGGCTGATTTTGTGGAATATATTCAGATTCCGGAACTTTCCCAGAGCTGGATGTCCATGTCCATGCTTTCCACGACAGCGGATGGAACAGATACAGAACTTTCAGAGGAGACAGCCGGACAGATGCAGATAATGTCAGACATCATGAATCTGATTCCTGATTCCGCAACTGCAGGAACTCTCCTTGACCGTTACGGGAATCTGATCATTGACAATATGACAGAGGGCGCTTCTGTAGAGGAGGCTGTGTCCGTAGAAGGCATCAGCGAAGACTGTACTGTATATGAGGGACAGCTTACTGAGGCAGGCCTGAATACGATGGTGAAAGAAATTCTTACCACGGCAAAAGACGATCAGGAGCTGAAAACTCTGATTGATGCATGGGCGGAATCCGGAGATTCCGCAGACCTGTATACCCAGTTCCAGTCAGGAATTGACAGCATGCTTGCCGATATGCCGGCAGACGGCGAGGGAGCAGACACCGGTATTCTTACTTCCAAAGTCTGGACGAACGCAGACGGAAAAATCGTAGGCCGTGAGTTTTCGGTGACAGACGGTACGGAAAGTATCCCTGTGTTTACCTGGAAGAATCCTTCTCAGGACGGAAATTCCGCTCTGCTTCTTGAGATTTCCACCGGTACGGATTCCTATACTCTGACAGGTTCCGGCCAGACAGCAGAGGGACTTTTAAACGGAACTTATATTGCCGCTTACAATGGCGTTGAAGTGGCGGATTTTGCAGTGGAAAATCTGGAAACCAAACCGGCAGTTCTCGGTTATTACAACGGAACTATTACGGTTTCCTTCCCAAATAACGGAACAGAGGAAAATCCCAATCCTCTGACAGGTTTTGGAGCTGTAATCGATCTGATTTCAGATGCAGAGGCAGAGACCAGCCAGATTGATATTTCAATTACCAGTTCCGGCGCACCGCTTGCGACACTGAGCATAGCCGGCGGATACGGGGAAGGCGCAGATGTGACAGATATTTCATCTGTTGGAGAAACTCTGAGTGTGAACAGCAACGAAGATATGACGGCGTATATTCAGGGAATGGATTGGAGCGCCCTTCTGGACAACGCGAGAGCCGCAGGTATTTCGGAAGAACTGGTAACACAGATTGATTCTGCTCTCCAGTCAGCAGCGGCAGATGCATCTTCCACGGATTCCGATGCCGCAGCAGAGACCGGGGAGCCGGCCGCAGACAGCAGATAATCATTGAAAGATGTTCTTCTCATCCGGCAGATGAGAGAAAAAGGAGTATCCGTCAGGAACCCGGCTGAAAGAAGCCGGATTCCGGGATACTCCTTTTTTACAGGTTTCCGGAATAAAAATGATATCATGATTCAAATGAATGAAAAAAAACTTCCTGATATTTCGTTATAGATATCAGGAAGTAAAAATCGAAACAGAAAGGAAAGATAAAATGGGATGTCTTGGTAATTTGTTGTGGTTTATCTGCGGCGGAGCGATCAGCGGATTAAGCTGGTGCCTGGCAGGGTGTCTTTGGTGTATTACGGTTGTCGGAATCCCTATAGGAATGCAGTGCTTCAAGTTTGCCTCTCTCAGTTTTTTCCCTTTTGGAAAAGAAGTCCGGTATGGAGGCGGAACGTTTTCCATGCTGGTAAACATTATCTGGCTGATCCTCTCCGGACTGCCTCTGGCACTTGAGCATGCTGTATTCGGATGCATCATGTGTGTGACAATCATAGGAATTCCATTTGGACTTCAGCATTTCAAGCTGGCAAAGCTTGCTCTGATGCCTTTTGGCGCGGAGATATATTGATAGCCTCAGGCGCGCCTTATTCGGAAGCTTCGGAGATTCCTGCATCTTCCTCTGATACAGTTTCTTCTGTATCAGAGGAGGCAGGGGTAATCCAGGAGCTTCTTTCATTTATCTTCTGCATAATACGGTCCGCTTCCTCTCCTTCAGCTGGGGTGGGCTGATAATTGTTATAGCCGGAATCTGAAGAAATGGAGCAGGGAATGATATTGGTCACATTGTCATCATTTACGCCATTTTGATCCACTGTAAATGTCTGCTGAAATATCATGGTATCCATGTCGCTGGGATAGGAGTTGCCTCCAAAGCAAAAATTCCCCAGACTGTATACAATATTTTTTCCCTTGTATTCTTCGATTCCCTGCAAAACATGGGGATGATGGCCGCAGACAAGATCGGCGCCCTCGTCTATGGCAAGCCGGCCAAGCGTGGTCTGATTGCTGTCGGGAACCTCCTCCTTTTCGTTTCCCCAGTGGAAAATAACGATGATGATCTGAGCGCCTTCCTCTTTTACTTTTGCAATATTCTGTTTCAGCTGTTCCTCCCGTCCAAGATGATCGTTCAGTTCGTAGATGCCTACAAGGCCAACTTTCACTCCTTTAATTTCCATTACAGCTGTTTCATCGTAGCCAAAATGAACAATTCTCCGGCTGTCCAGCGCTGCCAGTGTGTCTGAGAAGCTCTGGTCGCCGTAGTCATGGCTGTGATTATTTGCCGTGTTGACAGCCTCGATATTCCCTGCGGTCAGTATGTCTGCAAATTCAGCAGGAGCTTTAAAGGCGAACTGCTTGTCCTCCCGCGATTCAGAGTCTGTGAGAGTACCTTCAAAATTGGCGATGGTGAGATCATCCTCTGAAAAAATACTTTTTACATTGGAGAAAAAATAGTCAGCGCCATAACTTTCATAATAGGCGTTCAGACTTGTATCATAGTCAAAATTTTCATCTGTTCCGAGAGTACAGTCGCCTACTACGCTGACAGTAAGCGATACCGGCTGGTCGGGAAGCTCCTGATCAGCGCCTTCTTGTTCGGAAGCGTCTGAGGAATCGGTGTCAGCCTCTTTTACGGAGCTGCTTTCCAGCGTTCCCTCCTTTTGGGAGGTATCTTCCGAAACAGCGGAAGTATCTGCCGGTTCTGCTTTCCGGGAGGCGCATCCGCGGATCAGAAAAATCAAGATGATCAGAAAAAGAAGAGCCCCGATGCCAAAAATCAGACGAAGCCTTCTTTTTCTCTGTCTCTGATAATAGCGGGACTTTCGATATATGTTCTGCCTTCCGGGTCTGCGTCCGGAAGTATGTTTTCTGGTATTTTTCTGCACACTGCTCATATGGTTCCCCCCGATTGTTTTATCCTTTGAATCATTGTTCTCTGCTTTTATGAAATCAACTTTAGTATATGGAGTTTTACAGCAGCCGTCAATGATAATTTTACAGAAATACGATGGATAAGCACCCTGGAATAAAGCGGAACTCATTTTGGACTGGAATTCTCGAAATATGTCTGGTACAATAACGGGATAAAGCATAGCAAAGAGAAAAATTCTTAAATTTTTACAAAAAACAGAAATGGAGAAAAAATATGTTATACATCGGAAATCATACTGCGTCTTCCAAGGGATATGAAAAAATGGCACAGCAGATGATTGCCAACGGAGGAAATACATTTGCGTTTTTTACCAGGAATCCGAGAGGAGGGAAAGCGAAGGAAATCAATGAAACAGATGTGGAGAAATTTCTTGCGCTTGCCGGGGAACATCATTTCGGAAAAATAGTGGCTCATGCGCCATATACATTGAATGCCTGTGCGGCGAAGGAAAATCTCCGGGATTTTGCCAGAGAAACCATGGCAGACGACCTGAGACGCATGGAATATACTCCGGGCAATTACTATAATTTTCATCCGGGAAGCCATGTGGGACAGGGGACGGAAACGGGAATCCGAAAAATAGCGGAAATTCTGAACGAAGTTCTGACCGAGGGGCAGACCACGACAGTGCTCCTGGAGACCATGGCGGGAAAAGGTTCGGAAGTCGGCAGAAACTTTCAGGAAATTAAAGAAATTCTTGATCTGGTTGAGAAGAAAGATAAGATGGGCGTATGCCTGGATACTTGCCATGTATGGGATGGCGGATATGATATTGTACACAATCTGGATGGGGTTCTGAAAGAATTTGACGAAATTATCGGACTTGACAGGTTAAAGGCGGTTCATCTTAATGACAGTATGAACGGACTCGGAAGTCATAAAGACCGCCATGCAAAGATCGGAGAAGGACAAATCGGTCTGGATGCGCTGGTACGAGTGATCTGCCATCCGGCCCTTCAGGGGCTTCCGTTTATTCTGGAAACCCCCAATGATGATGAAGGGTGGACAAAAGAAATAAAGCTTTTAAGAGAATCAGCCGCAAACTTCGTTCTTTAATTCTTTTCCGTCGCGAAAATCAGCCGCGTTCTGAAGAGTAGTTTCCGCAATATTGGTCAGAGCCTCCTCTGTAAAAAAGCCCTGATGGGAAGTCATTGCCACATTGGGGAAGGAGAGGAGTCTCTGAATTGTGGATCTCTGAAGAATGCGCTCCGACATATCCTCATAGACAAAGTCTGTTTCTTCTTCATAGACATCAAGCCCTACTGCGAAAAATTTATGATCCCGGATTCCTGCAATCAGGTCGTCTGTCTTAATCAGTCCTCCGCGGGAGGTGTTGACCAGAATGACACCGTCTTTCATTTTAGCAATAGACTCTTCATTTATGAGATGATGGGTTTCCTCGGTAAGAGGGCAGTGAAGACTGATCAGATCACTTCTTCTGAAAAGCTCGTCAAGAGAAACGTATTCCAGAAAATCAAGATCTTTGTTCGGATAAAGATCATAGGCAAGAACTTTCATGCCGAAGCCTCTGCAGATTCTGGCCATGGCAAGACCGATCTTACCGGTGCCCACGATTCCAGCTGTTTTCTGATAGAGGTTGACGCCCATCAGGCCATTCAGGGCAAAGTTATTTTCCCTGCATTTGATGTAGGCTTTGTGGGTGTGGCGGTTAGCGGTGAGAACAAGAGCCATAGCGTGCTCTGCCACAGCCTCCGGGGAATATCCCGGTACACGCAGAACCTTGATGCCGTACCTGGCCGCTGTTTTCAGGTCTACGTTGTTATACCCGGCACAGCGCATGAGAATTACTTTCACTCCCTGACGGTGGAGCTCTTCGATAACCTCAGTGCCCAGATCTGCATTGACAAAAGCGCAGATTCCATCATAGCCTTTGGCAAGGGAGGCTGTCTCCTCATGAATATTTGCTTCAATAAACTTGATGGAAATTCCCGGATATTCCGGGGCAAGCTTATCAAAGAAACGCTGGTCATAATCCTTGGTTCCATAAAAAAGTATTTTCATATGCATTTACCTCCTTTGATTGGACTGCTGGTCCGGCAGGAATTCTCTATCATATACGGTAAGATTTCCCGAATATCAGAAATTTATGCGGCTCTTTTTCCGTCAGAAGCTATATTAAATGATAAAGATCCTTGTAAAAATCCGGATAAGAGATTTTTACGCAGTCCCAGTTCAGAATGTCCATCCTTCCCGGACAGACAGTGCCAGCAACAGCAAAGGACATAGCCACCCGATGATCCAGATGGGGATCAATTACGGCCCCCTGGAGAGGCTTTCCTCCGTGAATGATCATTCCGTCTTCTGTAGTCTGAACGTCTGCGCCCATACGCTTCAGATTTTCGGCCATAACTGCAATCCGGTCGGATTCTTTTACTTTCAGTTCCTGGGCATCCCGAATAATCGTTGTTCCCTCTGCAAAAGCGGCCATTACGGCCAGGATCGGAATTTCGTCGATGAGAGTGGGAATATCCGCGCCTTCAATTACCGTGCCTTTCAGCGCGCTTGTTCTGACCAGGATATCTGCAGTGGGTTCCCCATGATGATTTTCATTTAACAGAGTAATATCGGCTCCCATCATCCGGCTGATTTTCAATATTCCGGCTCTTGTAGGATTGATGCCTACGTTTTTCAAAAGAATTTCGCTGTCCGGAGTAAGAAGACCTGCAGCGATAAAATAGGCGGCAGAGGAAATATCTCCGGGAACGGTTATTTCCCTGGCCTCCAGCTCCGGCTCCGGACAAATGGAAGCGGCAGTGCCTTCCGAAGTGACAGCTGCGCCAAAATATTTCAGCATGATCTCCGTATGATTCCTCGAAAGAAACGGTTCTGTAACACTTGTGGGACTGTCTGCATACATTCCCGCAAGCAGTACGCAGGATTTTACCTGGGCGGAAGATACGGGGGAAGAATAGTGGATACCATGCAGAGGACGTCCTGAAATCAGAAGGGGCGCGCAGCCGTTTTCTTTTTTGCTCCGGATATCTGCCCCCATAGCGGTAAGAGGCAGGATAATACGATCCATGGGACGGGTGCGTATGGAGGCATCTCCGTCCAGCTGTGAACAGAATTTCTGTCCGGCGAGAATACCGGAGATCAGACGGGTGGTTGTACCGCTGTTTCCGACGTCCAGGATTCCTTCCGGAGCGCGCAGGCCATGGAGTCCTTTTCCGTGAACAAGAACCTCTGACTCTTTTCGCTCAATTTCGATCCCCATTTTCTGAAAACAGGAGATTGTAGAAAGGCAGTCTGCTCCCTCCAGGAAATGGGAGATGCGAGTGGTTCCCTTTGCAAGAGCCCCGAACATGACGGCTCTGTGGGAGATGGATTTGTCGCCGGGAACTGCAAGGGTTCCCCGCAGCCCGTTTTGTTTTTTGATTTCCATAACTGTTACCTACCGTTCATATATAATATAGTTGCGCTTTCGGAGAAGGGCAGCGCCCCTCTTCATGGCTTCCTCTACATAAAATTCTATTTTCAGCACGCCCTGTTCAAATTCACGGTTATGAATGATGCCGATATTTTTTATGCTGATATTATCCATGGCAAGAATCGTGGCAATGGTGGCAATTCCGCCGGCCTCATCCACAATATCCAGGTACAGAATATAGGCCTTCGTAATCAGTCCGTTTGAAGTGACGTCAATAGAATCCCTGTAATCTCTGGAGCTGGCAAACAGCTGATATAGATTGTCCGCTTCCTGATTGTCAATGGAACACCGGATCTGAATCAGCATGCGTATATATTCATCCAGTACGGATGAAATATTCCGGCTGTTTTCCAGGCAGATCTGCTGCCACATAACCGGGGATGAGGACGCGATTCTTGTAATATCCCGAAATCCTCCGGCGGCAATGGTCTTCATGTACTCTGCATCGTTGTCCAGGGCGTTCACCAGATTGACCAGCGAAGAAGCGATAATGTGAGGCAGATGACTGACGCCGGCCGTGATAAAATCATGTTCTTCTGCGGTAAGAACCATTGGAATTGCTCCAAGTGAATCAATCAGCTCAGAAAACTCTGTCAGCTTTTCCAGAGGAACCTCCCCGCCGGGCGTTAAAATGTAATATGCATTTTCCAGCAGGTGATCCGAGGAATTCGCATATCCGGACCGCTCTGATCCTGCCATGGGATGACCGCCGATGAAACAGTGATCCATTCCCAGCTCCTCCACCGCCTGATGAATAGGGCCTTTGACGCTTCCTGCGTCTGTAATGATGCACTGACCGGAAATGACTGTTTTCAGGTACTTCAGATATTCAATATTGTACTCAACCGGAGCGCACAGAAAAATATAGTCGCAGGACTGATAGCGTTCATCCTCAGCCTCCAGCACACCGTCGATAACACCGTCTTTTAAAGCCGCAGCCAGGGTTTCTCTGTGTCTGGCGTAGGCAAGAATGTGATAATCAGGATGAAATCTGCGCAGCGTTTTCGCAATGGATCCGCCGATCAGACCCAGCCCGATAAAACCAATGGTTTTCATATGTATAGCTTCCTTTCCCAGATGCATAAAATATACCTGCAGGGAATTCCCTCCAGGAACTCTGCATTTATTTTAAAAGATACAGGGGGAAAAGTCAAATACAGGAAAGAAATCAGGAAATATTCCCGGAATATGATTCGTGAAATGGTGTATTTACATTTTTTTCTCTGTCCATCAGATAAGATGCACAAATTTTTTGTAAAAAAAGTTGTTAAAATTATATAAAATACTTGAAATAGCAGAATTTTTTTAGTAAAATATGAACATATTAGACAAACAGGGAGGTATTACATATGGACGTTTATAGAACTGACCGAATCAGAAATGTAGTCCTATTAGGTCACGGCGGATCCGGCAAGACGACTTTGGCAGAGGCGATGGCTTATCTGGCCGGAATGACAAGCCGGCTGGGAAGAGTGGAAGATGGGAATACAGTCAGCGATTTTGATAAAGAAGAGACGAAAAGACATTTCTCAATTTCAACATCTCTGCTCCCTATTCCGTGGGATAAAGTAAAAGTAAATATACTGGATACTCCCGGATACTTTGATTTTGTAGGAGAAGTGGAAGAGGCTGTCAGTGCGGCAGACGCGGCGATTATTGTTGTTTCCGGCAAGGCGGGAGTTCAGGTGGGAACTCAGAAGGCATGGAAGCTCTGCGAGAAATATAAACTTCCCCGTATGTTCTTTGTTACGGATATGGATGTGGACGATGTCAGCTACCGTAAGGTTGTGGAAGAACTTACAGAACTGTACGGCAAGAAAATCGCTCCCCTTCATTTCCCCATAAGAGAAGATGGAAAATTCGTCGGCTATGTCAATGTAGTGAAGCAGGCCGGAAGAAAATATATTGATAAAGGCAAGAAAGAACCCTGTGATATTCCGGAGTATCTGAACGAATATCTGGAAAAATATCATGAGATTCTTATGGAATCTGTAGCTGAGACAAGTGAAGAGTTTATGGACCGGTATTTTGAAGGCGATGAATTCTCTGTTACAGAGGTTTCCGCGGCACTGGCGACGAACGTCCAGGACGGAAGCATTGTTCCTGTATGTATGGGATCTCCGGTAAACTTAAGAGGCGTATCCAATCTTCTGGATGACATCTGCGGCTATTTCCCCAGCCCGGACAAACGCGCCTGCAATGGTATTTCCCAGAAAACAAATGAAATTTTTGAGGCAAATTATGATTTCTCGAAATCAAAATCCGCCTATGTATGGAAAACGATTGTGGATCCGTTCCTTGGAAAATATTCTCTCATTAAAGTGGCTTCCGGAGTTGTCAAATCTGACGACACGCTGCTGAATGTGGAAAAGGGAGATGAGGAGCGGCTGAATAAGCTTTATGTGCTGGAAGGTTCCAAGCCTTATGAAGTTCCGGAACTTCACGCAGGAGATATCGGCGCCATCGCCAAGCTGAACAGTGTTCAGACAGGCGACAGCCTTGCGGCGAAAAACGCGCCGGTTCTTTATCCCAAAGCGGTTATCTCCACCCCTTATACCTGCAAGAGATATAAAGCGGTGAAAAAAGGAGACGAGGATAAGATCTCCCAGGCTCTTTCCAAAATGGCCAGTGAAGACAAAACCCTCCGCATGGAAAACGATTCCGCAAACAGACAGACGCTTCTCTATGGAATGGGAGACCAGCATCTGGATATTGTGGTAAGTAAGCTGAAAGAACGCTATAAAGTAGATATTGAGCTGTCCAAGCCGAAGGTTCCTTTCCGGGAGACCATCCGCAAGAGCTCCGATGTGGAAGGCAAACATAAAAAACAGTCCGGCGGACATGGCCAGTACGGACATGTTAAGATGCGTTTTGAGCCTTCCGGCGATCTGGAGACGCCTTATGTGTTTGAACAGGTAGTTGTAGGCGGCGCTGTACCCAAGAACTATTTCCCGGCAGTAGAAAAGGGCCTTCAGGAATGCGTTCAGAAGGGACCGCTGGCTTCCTATCCGGTAGTGGGCGTGAAAGCGACTCTTTACGATGGATCCTATCATCCGGTAGATTCCTCGGAGATGGCGTTTAAGATGGCAACGATTCTTGCCTTTAAAAAGGGCTTCATGGAGGCTTCCCCGGTACTTCTTGAGCCGATCGTCAGCATGAAGGTTACTGTTCCGGACAAATATACCGGCGACGTAATGGGCGATCTGAACAAGCGACGCGGCCGCGTTCTCGGAATGAATCCGGATCATGAAGGAAACACGGTGATTGAAGCAGACGTACCTCAGCTTGAGATTTACGGATATTCTACAGACCTTCGCTCCATGACGGGCGGCAGCGGAGATTTCTCCTATGCGTTTGCCCGCTATGAACAGGCTCCGGCTGAGATCCAGAAGAAGGAGATTGAGGCAAGAGCGGCTAAGGACGACGGCGCAGAAGACTAAGTGAAAATCAAAAAATAAGTGAAAGGAGACAGCTGGAGTTTAGCTAAAGAAAGGATCCGCTGTCTCTTTTTGCTTAAGAAGGAGAAAGATTATGAAAAAGAAAAAATGTTTTTTATGTACTATTTTTCTTGTGGCTTTTATGCTGCTGGGAAGTTTGACTTTCACTGCAGGACCGGCAGAAGTATCGGCTGCAACTGGTAATGTGGGAACCGTAAGGCTGCGTACCATCAATGCTGTTTCTTCCACAAAAGTACGTCTGACCTGGAACAAAGTTTCCCGGGCAAGCGGATACAGGGTATACAGAAAGACGGGAAATTCCGGCTGGAAAGCATTAAAAAATGCAAGTGCGGCAGCATGGGCATGTACAGACACCACGGTTAAACCCGGAACAAAATATACCTATACGGTACGTGCGTACAGAAGGGTGAATGGAAAAGTTGTCTGGGGCGGATATAATAAAAAAGGATTAACGGCAACGACTCCGAAGGCAGTCAGTCAATCAGTGGGAACCGTAAAGCTGCGTACCATCAATGCTGTCTCTCCCACAAAAGTACGTCTGACCTGGAACAAAGTTTCCCGGGCAAGCGGATACAGGGTATACAGAAAGACGGGAAATTCCGGCTGGAAAGCATTAAAAAATGCAAGTGCGGCAGCATGGGCATGTACGGACACCACGGTTAAACCCGGAACGAAATATACCTATACAGTACGTGCGTACAGAAGGGTGAATGGAAAAGTTATCTGGGGCGGATATAATAAAAATGGCCTGACTGTTTCTGTTTCCGGAAAAGTTTTAGATTTGAAAAATTATTTCCAGAAGGGAGTTTCCAAATCGGAGATGCAGAGGCTGGCTGCGGATATCGGCGGAATGAGAAAAAGCGCAAACGCTAAGTATCCCAGTCTGTATTATACCGGTAATAATATGACGGTTGGCGTCAATCTTAATGCTTTATATGGAACATATAAGGATGAATATGTCCGCATTCGGAACAGCGGTAATGTAAATGCCCGATTCTATGGTGTGAAGATAGGGGACACGAGACAACAGATGGAAAGTAAATTCGGCAAATACAATATCCGAAGCTATGATGGAGGAAAAACCTATACCAATGCAAATGCCTGGCAGGTAAAGGTTGTATTTTCCGGTGGGAAGCTTAAAGCATATACTTATATATGCGCACCTACAAGCAGATAAAAAATTTGTAAATTTCTGATTCGATAATTAATATGTAAAAGTGCTATGCCTGGAACTGTAATCCATGGCTTAGCACTTTTTATATTTTCCAGAAGGCTGAGGGCTCTTAAAGCAAATATTCAGAGAGAAATTTGCATATTTAAATAAAAATGATATAATCAGAAAGAATTGACAGCAGATTTTAGAAAAGGAAATTCATAAAAAACTTAACAATTATGGAGAAATTACTATGAATGGAAAAGTGCAGAGCAAAGACAGATATTATCTCATGTGCGAGAGAAAGTGGATCTACTATGTATTAATGACAGTGGCCGGTTTTTTCGGCGCCTATACATATCTTTTGAGGGGAAATGTGTTCTGCAATGCGCAGACGGGAAATGTGGTGCTGATGGGAATGGCGCTGGGCGAAGGAAAATGGGAGGAGGGATTTTATTATCTGATTCCGATTTCCGCTTATCTGATGGGAGCGTTTTTGTCGGAACTGGTGCCAAACCCCATTAAGCATCGTCTCCCTATTCGGTGGGATACACTTTTGATCGGGATAGAAATGCTGGCTGTTGCAGTTCTGGGATTTGTGCCGGAATCTGCTCCGGTTCAGATTTCTCAGATTACCATCAATTTTATTGCATCTATGCAGTACAATACTTTCCGCCAGGCAGAAGGAATTCCGGTGGCCACCACCTTCGCCACCAACCACATCCGTCAGATCGGAGTCGGACTGGCAAAAGAAATTCAGCATTTTCATGAAAAAGAAAAACCCTACAGGAAGAAGCTGCTGAGACACCTGGGAATGCTTTTCTATTTTCTTCTCGGGGCGGTGACGGGAACAATATTCTGCACTCTTTTAGTGGGAAAGGCGATCTGGGTCACGCTGATTCCTTTTGCCGTTATTTTTGCCGCGCTGCTCCATGCGGATCTTACTACTGAAAAAAATATGATAGAAAAAAAGCCCTCCGGCCATTAATACGGAGAAACGGCTGCAAAATACAAATAGCTCTTTTCATGTAGAACTCAGTATTTTATTTAAATCTACCTGTCCACACTTTCCTTCGGGTAAGTATCGCACTTTTATGTGCGTACTTGTTTTGTTGAGTATTCTTGCTAAAATGATAATATCAGAAGCAGGAAATGCCAATATCCTGCAGAAAAAGGAGAGATTTTATATGAGTAAAAAAATCGTTGTAATTACAGGAAGTCCGCGCAAAAACGGCAACAGCTTTGCTATGACAGACGCTTTTATTAAAGCGGTAGAGAAAAAAGGACATACAGTGACAAGATTTGACGCGGCCATGATGAAGCTGGGAGGCTGCCATGCATGTGAAACCTGCTATAAGACAGAAAAAGCCTGTTCTTTTGACGATGATTTTAACACAATTGCGCCGGCTATCTTAGCGGCGGATGCCATTGTGTTTACCATGCCGGTTTAATTGATTCCCGGAGTTCTGAATGTTGGAGATATCCAAAAGACAGACGGCTGCGCACAGGCGGAAGCCCTGGCAGATAAAATTTGAGAGCAGCATGATTTGAAAGGAGAAGCAGCATGGGCAAAAAAATCGTAATACTAAACGGCAGTCCAAGAAAAAAGGGAAATACTTCAGCCCTTGTAAAAGCTTTTACAGAAGGGGCGGAGAACGCAGGAAATACTGTACGGAATTTTTTCTGAACAGCATGAATATTCACGGCTGCAGAGGGGCACAGCTTTGACGATGTTGTTCTTTACTATGATCATCTGATGGAACACTTGAAATGGGAAAATCTTGGACACGTCCTTGCGGGAGGAAACGGAGACGTGGGCGATATTGAAGGGAAGCCTGAACTAAAAGAGGCCTATGAACTGGGACAGTCCATAAAGTAGCTTTCGCATAACAATCAAATAAAGAGAAGATATAAGAGCCAGGTCTGTATGAGGCCTGGCTTTTGTGTGGATTTTATCTTAAAAAGTGATAAAAAAAGTCAAGTATTTTATTTTATACAATGAAGAGAGCCTATGTTCTTGAATTAGTACAATATATACCTTGACTGAATGTATCAGTATACTATATATTGTTGCCATAAGATGTGTGTTATAAAAACTGCATTTAACAAAGTCAAGGAGGAAATTTATGAGACAGGAATGGGATTCATTCAAAGGAGGCGTATGGGAAAAAGAAATCAATGTTCGTGATTTCATCCAGAAAAATTACACACCTTATGAGGGTGACGAGTCTTTTCTGGCCGGCCCAACAGAAGCGACAAAAGAATTATGGGCGCAGGTTATGGAGCTGTCTGAAGAGGAGCGCAAAAAAGGCGGCGTGCTTGATATGGACACCCATATTATTTCTACGATTACCTCTCACGGTCCGGGATATCTGAATAAGGACAAGGAAAAAATCGTGGGATTTCAGACAGATAAACCTTTTAAACGTGCGCTGCAGCCGAACGGCGGTATCCGTATGGCGGTAAAGGCCTGCGAAGAAAACGGCTATCATGTGGATCCGGAGATCGTAGATTTTTACACAAAATACCGCAAGACACATAACGACGGTGTATTTGACGCCTACTCACCGGAAATGCGTGCCTGCCGCTCCAGCCATATTATCACAGGTCTTCCGGATGCTTACGGGCGCGGACGTATTATCGGAGATTACAGACGTGTGGCTCTGTACGGAGTAGACCGGCTGATCGAAGATAAAGAAGAGCAGAAAGCCGGAACACGAAGCAACATGTACGAAGATGTCATCCGCAACCGCGAGGAGCTGTCCGAGCAGATCAAAGCTCTGAAGGAACTGAAGCAGCTGGGAACTATTTACGGATACGATATCTCCAAACCTGCCACCAACGTACAGGAGGCTATCCAGTGGCTGTATTTCGGATACCTGGCAGCCATCAAGGAACAGAACGGTGCAGCGATGTCCCTTGGACGTACCTCTACCTTCCTTGATATTTATGCAGAAAGAGATTTAAAAAACGGAACCTTCACAGAAGAGGAAATTCAGGAATTCATCGATCACTTTATCATGAAGCTCCGCCTGGTGAAATTTGCCAGAACTCCTGAGTACAACGCACTGTTTTCCGGAGATCCTACCTGGGTGACTGAATCGATCGGCGGTATGGGAATCGACGGAAGAAGCATGGTGACAAAGATGTCCTTCCGGTACCTTCACACACTGGAGAACCTGGGACCGGCTCCGGAGCCGAACCTGACGATTCTCTGGTCCACCAGACTTCCGAAAAACTTTAAGCGTTTCTGCGCTAAGACTTCTATCGCTTCCTCATCTATTCAGTATGAAAATGACGATCTGATGAGAGTGACCCATGGAGACGACTACGCTATCGCATGCTGTGTGTCTTCTATGAGAGTAGGAAAAGAAATGCAGTTCTTCGGCGCCCGGGCAAACCTGGCAAAATGTCTTCTCTATGCTATCAACGGCGGTGTAGACGAGATTACCAAGAAGCAGGTGGGACCGAAATATCGTCCGATTACTTCTGAGTACCTTGATTACGATGAGGTAATGGAACGCTACAATGATATGAGCCGCTGGCTGTCCCATGTTTATGTGAATGCTCTGAACATTATCCATTACATGCACGACAAATACTGCTATGAGCGTATTCAGATGGCTCTTCATGATAAGAATGTTACCAGATGGTTTGCCACCGGTATTGCGGGACTTTCTGTTATTACCGATTCTCTCTCCGCAATCAAGTACGCAAAAGTTAAAACGATCCGTGATGAAAACGGAATTGTAGTGGACTTTGAGGTAGAGGGAGATTATCCGAAATTCGGCAATGACGATGACCGTGTGGACGAGATTGCTTATAAGATTGTGAAAGATTTCATGCATTATGTGGGAACCACACAGACCTACCGGGGAGGTATTCCTACAACCTCTATTCTGACCATTACTTCCAATGTAGTATACGGCAAGAATACAGGAGCCACACCGGACGGACGCAAGGCGGGAGAACCGTTTGCGCCGGGAGCGAACCCCATGCACGGAAGAGACAGCCATGGCGCGGTAGCATCTCTGAGCTCTGTTGCGAAACTTCCGTTCAAAGAGTGCCAGGACGGTATTTCCAATACCTTCTCCATTATCCCGGGAGCTCTCGGAAAAGAGGATATGGTAATGCTGGATTCCATCAGTCTGGACGACCTCAGCTTTTCCATGGAGCCGGACTGCGCATGCTGTGAACCAAATCTTACAGTAGAAGACGATTTATAATAAACCCAAATAAGGAGGACTTTTAATATGAATATCAGTGACGCACAGGTTGACAACTTGGTAAATCTGCTGGATGGCTATGCAGAAAAAGGAGGCCATCACTTAAACGTAAACGTATTTACAAGGGACACACTTCTGGATGCACAGGCACATCCGGAGAAATATCCTCAGCTTACTGTTCGTGTTTCCGGTTATGCAGTAAACTTTAATAAGCTGACCAAAGAGCAGCAGGATGAGGTAATTTCCAGAACTTTCCACGAAGGAATGTAAGAATGATGCAGAATGAATGTAACCTGAAGGGACATATTCATTCCACTGAGAGCTTCGGGACCGTTGACGGTCCCGGAGTTCGTTTTGTTGTATTTTTTCAGGGATGCCCCATGCGATGCCTGTACTGCCATAACCCGGATACCTGGACGCCGGGGGAAGGGAAGGAAATGACGGTGGAGGATATACTGAAAGAATACCGCAGAAACGAGGTGTTCTATAAATCCGGCGGAATTACCGCCACGGGAGGAGAGCCGCTCATGCAGCTTCCTTTTTTGACTGCGCTTTTTGCAGAGGCAAAAAAAGAAGGTATCCATACCTGTCTGGATACCTCGGGGATTATGTACCGCAGGGAAAAACAGCCGGATTATGAGAAGCTGTTTCGGGTACTGGATCTTGTGCTTCTTGATTTTAAACACAGTTCGGAAGAAGAGCATAAAAAGCTGACCGCGCAGAGCCAGACGCATATTCTGGAATTTGCCGGGGCGCTGGAAAAAGCGGGAATACCTATGGTAGCCCGCCATGTTGTGGTTCCGGGAATCACAGATTCACCGGATCACCTCAGCCGTCTGGGCCGGATGATCGGTGCTTTTCGAAATCTGAAAGGTCTGGAGGTTCTTCCCTACCATACTATGGGTGCGGCAAAATACAAAAATCTGGAAATGCCGTATCCCCTGGAGGGCGTGGAAAATCTGCCTCCGGAAAAGGCAAAAGAAGCCAGGAGACAGATTTTGGACGGTATTCGTCAGGTGAGATCAGGGAAAGCCTGAAACGGAACCGGAGCCGAGGGCGCCGGCCGCTTCACTGATTATCCCTGTAGATACCCAGCCCTACTGCAGCTGCAAGGATCAGAATTAAGAGTACATGCATTTGTTTTCACCCCCTCTGATTTTAATTCAAAATATTTTTCCTGAAGATCCCGGGCTGTTACATTGTGAAACTGCTCGGGATACTTTTTCAGATATTGCTGCAAAAGCGAGAAAATTTCGTATTTCACAGATGGAATCCCTCCTCTTGAACGATGCCTTACACGATGGAAGCTGGTGAAGAAGTTTTTCATCTTCACCGATCCGTCCTGATATCTTTGTATATGGTAATTGTATTGCATATTTGAGTGATTTTATATATAATTAAAGATGAATTATATAAAAATAACGACAAAATAATACATATCAGCAAGTGAAAGAGGCGGCATATTGGAAACAAAAGGAAGAATGATTCACGCGGGGCGGATACAGATTTCGGATAATCAGAGAGAATCTATCCGGGGGCTTACAACGGAATATCCTTATATCATGCACTATTCTGATTTTGACAGAGAGTCTATTCCCTGGCACTGGCACGAAGAAGTGGAATTTGGCCATGTCATTCAGGGGGAGCTGGAAGTAGTCACAGCGGAACGCACTTATCTCTTCAAAAAAGACGAAGGATATTTTATGAACGGGAATGTACTTTCCTGTATGCATAAGCGGCCGGGAGCAGGCGGTACTCTGGTTTATACGCATCTGTTTCATCCTGTGTTTCTCAGCGGACATTTCCGGAGTATTTTTGAAACAAAATATATGAATCCGGTGATTCATAATAAGAACATTGAGCTTTTGGAACTGAGAGGAGAGAGTGACCGGCAGAAAAAGATTCTTTCCTGTCTGCGGAAAGCAGATTTTCTGCAGCGGGATCTGGATTCAGAGTTTCAGACAAGAAATATTTTTTCGGAAATATGGCTCCTTCTGCTGGAGGAGATCAGGAACCGGCCCCAGAGCCCGGTAAACCTGAAAAACCAGGACAGGATACAGACGATGCTTTCTTTTATCCATCAGAATTATATGGAAAAAATCCGCCTGGAGGATATTGCCGCATCGGCAGCTGTCAGTTCCAGAGAATGCCTCAGATGCTTCCGGAACACCATACGGAAATCCCCGGCAGAGTATCTGACCGAATACCGGCTGGGAATGGCGCAGAAGATGCTGAGAGAGACAGAAATGTCGATTACGGAAATCAGTTTCGCGGCAGGCTTCTCCTCCAACGCCTATTTCGGAAAGATTTTCAGAGAAAAATATAGAATTACGCCGGCAAAATACAGAGAGCAGGCCTCAAGTCCGCTTGACAAACCCCATACAAATGAGTAGAATGACAAAAGGAATAAATATGCATAATTCTCTTAAATACGGGAGAATTTTGAATATAGACAACAGGAGGAAAAGAAGCGATGGCTGTACCTTATAATCATAAGGCAATCGAAGCAAAATGGCGTGTAAACTGGGAGAAAAATCCGGTAAACGTCAATGACGGCAAGAAACCCAAATATTACTGTCTGGATATGTTCCCATATCCGTCAGGAAACGGACTTCATGTAGGCCACTGGAGGGGCTATGTTATCTCTGATGTATGGAGCCGTTATAAAATGCTGCAGGGATATTATCTGATTCATCCCATGGGATGGGATGCGTTCGGCCTCCCGGCAGAAAATTACGCGATTAAGATGGGGGTTCATCCGGCTGTTTCCACAGCGGAAAACATAAAAAACATCAAAAAGCAGATCAACGATATTGCTGCAATTTACGACTGGGATATGGAAGTCAACACGACCGATCCGAAGTTTTACAAATGGACGCAGTGGATTTTTGTAAAAATGTTCAAAGAAGGTCTGGCGTATGAGAAGGAATTCCCCATTAACTGGTGTCCTTCCTGTAAGACCGGACTTGCCAATGAGGAAGTGGTAAACGGCTGCTGCGAGCGCTGCGGCTCTCCTGTAACCAAAAAGAATCTGCGTCAGTGGATGCTTCGCATCACGAAATACGCGGACCGTCTTCTGAACGATCTTGACAAGCTGGACTGGCCGGAAAAGGTCAAGAAGATGCAGACAGACTGGATCGGAAAATCCTACGGAGCGGAAGTGGATTTCCCTATCGATGGAAGAGAAGAAAAAATCACCGTCTACACCACAAGACCGGATACCCTTCACGGCGCAACCTTTATGGTGCTTGCTCCGGAACATAAGCTGGCTGCAGAGCTGGCAACGCCTGAGACGAAAGAAGCTGTGGAAAAGTATATTTATGACGCTTCCATGAAATCGAATGTGGACCGTCTTCAGGATAAGGAAAAGACCGGCGTATTTACAGGCTCTTACGCAGTCAACCCGCTGAACGGAAAGAAGATTCCGATCTGGCTGTCCGATTATGTACTGGCTGACTACGGCACAGGAGCCATCATGTGCGTACCGGCTCATGATGACCGTGACTTTGAATTTGCTACAAAATTCAATATTCCGATTATCCAGGTAATTGCAAAAGACGGAAAAGAAATTAAAAATATGACAGAAGCATATACAGACGCTTCCGGAACAATGATCAACTCCGGCGACTGGAATGGTATGGAATCCGCAGTGCTGAAAAAAGAAGCCCCCATGATGATTGAAAAAATGGGAATCGGACGGAAAACCGTAAACTATAAGCTTCGTGACTGGGTGTTCTCCCGCCAGCGTTACTGGGGCGAGCCTATTCCGATCGTGCACTGTCCGAAATGCGGCGCGGTTCCGGTACCGGAGGATCAGCTTCCTCTGACGCTTCCGGAAGTCGAGAGCTATCAGCCGACCGGAACGGGAGAGTCTCCTCTGGCAGCCATTGATGAATGGGTAAACACTACTTGTCCGTGCTGCGGCGGCCCGGCCAAGAGAGAGACAAACACAATGCCTCAGTGGGCAGGTTCTTCCTGGTATTTCCTGCGCTATGTGGACAATAAGAACGATAAAGAGCTGGTATCCAGAGAAAAAGCCGACAAATATCTCCCGGTTGATATGTACATCGGCGGCGTGGAGCATGCGGTTCTTCATCTTCTGTATTCCAGATTTTATACGAAATTCCTGTATGATATCGGTGTGATTGATTTTGACGAGCCATTTAAGAAACTGTTCAACCAGGGTATGATTACAGGAAAGAACGGCATCAAGATGAGCAAATCCAAAGGGAATGTGGTTTCTCCCGATGATCTGGTGCGCGACTACGGCTGCGATTCCCTGAGAATGTATGAGCTTTTTGTAGGTCCTCCGGAACTGGACGCAGAGTGGGATGACAGGGGAATCGACGGTGTTTCCCGCTTCCTGAAACGATTCTGGAATCTTGCTCTTGACAGCATCGAAGCAGATGTTCCGGAAACAAAAGAAATGGTTAAGATCCGTCATAAGATGGTCTATGATATTACACAGCGCTTGGAGGCCTTCAGCCTGAATACGGTAATTTCCGGCTTCATGGAATATACCAATAAGATGATCGATCTTGCAAAAAAGGCCGGCGGCATGGACAAAGAAACCATCCGCACGGCAACGATCCTTCTGGCTCCTTTTGTTCCCCATGTGGCGGAGGAAATCTGGGAGCGGCTTGGCAATACGGATTCTGTATTCCACGCACAGTGGCCGGCTCATGACGAGGAAGCCATGAAAGATGACGAGATTGAGATTCCGGTTCAGATTAATGGAAAGACCCGTGCCGTAATCGGCATTCCGGCGGAAATTTCCAAAGAGGATGCAATTGCGAAAGGCAAAGAAGCGATTGCAGATAAGCTCACCGGAAACATCATTAAGGAAATTTATGTTCCGAAAAAAATCATCAATATTGTTATGAAATAGAATCAGGAGATCAATGGTTTTAAAAGAATTTTTCCAGAAGCATCCCAAAGCCGCCCTTGGATTTTCCGGTGGGGTCGACTCTGCCTTTCTGCTGTATGCAGGGAAGAAATATGGCGCGGATATCCGGCCATATTTCATAAAGACAGCATTCCAGCCGGAATTTGAACTTCAGGATGCTTTGCGGCTGACAAAAGAACTTGGAACAGACCTTGCAGTAATTGAGTGTGATATTTTGGCGGAGACTCAGGTGGCGGAAAACCCGCCGGACCGTTGTTATTACTGCAAATCTGTCCTTTTCGGCACCTTAAAAAGACAGGCGGCAAAAGACGGATACGAAGTTCTCCTTGACGGTACAAATGCTTCCGATGAAGCCTCCGACCGTCCGGGAATGCAGGCGGTACAGGAATTAAAGGTACTGTCCCCCCTGAGAGAATGCGGCCTCTCCAAAACAGAAATCCGGAGACTCTCCAGAGAGGCCGGCCTTTTTACCTGGGAAAAGCCGTCCTACGCCTGTCTTGCAACCAGAGTCCCCTCCGGAGAGCTCATTACGGAAGAACTTTTGGAAAAAATAGAAAAAGGCGAGGCTGCCCTGACGGAACTGGGCTTTTCTGATTTTCGCATAAGGCTGTACCATAAGGCAGCCAGAATTCAGCTTCCGGAACAGCAGCTTGATCTTATGCTTCAAAATAGAGAAGCCGTTCTCAGAAAACTGGAGCCATATTTTGACGCCGTCATGCTGGATCTTGGGGTGAGAGAGTCAGACCTGACAAATCAATAAGAATTCTGCAGGCAGATCAGCGCAGGTTTTCTGCATAACTGTGTTCAGTAAGCTCAGACAGAATTTCTATTTTTTTATTAATCATAGGGCGCATGCAATTTGGAACGTGTTCCTGGTGAGCTCTGTGAATAGCGACACATTCTTTGCAGTTCCCATGATAGCGGCAGGCTTTCCGGCAGGTGCAGTGATCTTTTTCTGCATATTCTGTCCGGAAAGCTGCTGCGAATTCTTCCTGGATCCGAAGTCCCTCCTTCCGGTTTCCTTTATGAAATTCCTTCATAGCTCTTTTTTCAATTTCGTTTCCATCAATAATCATATGTCTTCCTCCTTTTTGCAGATATTATATTATCACAATATAAAATAGAAAAATATCGGATAATCTGGTAAAATATATATGAAAATATCCAAATTCTATTTTGCATAAAAGTGCAGATCCTGGGAAAACGATCTTTTCAACTGCACTGTTCAGGAGGGAAAATATATGAATCCGGATAACAGGCACTCCGAACCGATCTATTCGCACAATCCATATCACAGCACAAAATTCCCCCTCCTTGTCCTTGACGTAAAAAAGGAGAACTGTGTTCCCGACAACGAAGGATTCCGTGTTCTTCACTGGCATGAAGAGGTTCAGTTTGTGTATGTCAAAAGAGGAACGGTGCATTTCAAAATATGGGAAAGGGAATACGACCTTCCGGCTGGAAACGGCATGTTTCTTAACGCAAACGTCATGCACTGGATTATGGGGACAGAGGACTGCCATTACCACAGTTTTCTGATTCCTGCGAAAATGCTTGGCTTTTATGAGGGAAGCGCCATGCAGGAAAAATGTGTGGAGAGAATAATCAAAAATCCAGGGGTAACAAACAAAAGGCTGTCTCCGGAAAATGACAGGGAAGAAAAAGCGCTGGAAAGACTTCGGGAGCTGGATAAGCTGTATTTTGGCGGCCGGCGGGATGAATTTCGGGAATATGAATTGTCTCTTTGCATTGCAGGTTTGTGGCTGGAAACGGCCCGTATTCTGATCAATGAAGAGGAGATGCCTCTGATCCGGAAAAAAGATCACAGCAGAATTCAGGCGCTTCTCACTTTCATTCATGAAAATTACCAGAAAAAACTTTCCCTTGAAGATATTGCGGCGTACGGCAATGTGAGTAAATCAGAATGTCTGCGGTGTTTTCAAAAATATACAGGCTGCTCTCCTTATCAATATCTGCTGAAATACCGTCTTCAGGCAGGAGCAGCTCTTTTAAAGAGTACGGACGATTCGGTGACAGAAATCGCCCTTCAGCTGCAGTTTCCTTCAGCAAGTGCGTTTATTGCGGCTTTTCGCCGCTTTTTCGGAATGACGCCTTCTGCATACAGGAGACAGAACAGAAACTGACGGACAGGAGTATTTTTCGCTTTGGATGATAATAGCATCGATGTACAGAAAAAGGAGGAAATTGTTATGAACGCAAATGTAACAAGAGAAGATGCCATGGCTCTTCTGAAAAAGTATAACCAGGAACCTTTTCATATTCAGCATGCCCTGACTGTGGAGGGGGTAATGAAATGGTATGCGCGGCAGAATCAGGAGGATGAAAACTTCTGGGGAATTGCGGGACTGCTGCATGACGTGGATTTCGAAAAATGGCCAGAGGAGCACTGCAAAAAAGCGCCGGATCTTCTTGTGGAAATCAATGCTTCCGAGGAACTGGTACATGCAGTGTGCAGCCATGGATACGGAATCTGTTCCGACGTGGAACCGGTGCTTCCTATGGAAAAAATCCTGTTTGCCGCAGATGAGCTGACAGGCCTGATCTGGGCGGCAGCTTTGATGCGGCCGTCAAAAAGCGTCATGGATATGGAAGTGAAGAGCATTAAGAAAAAATTCAAGGATAAGCGCTTTGCCGCAGGCTGTTCCCGTGAAATTATTCAGAAAGGCGCAGACATGCTTGGATGGGATCTTTCTGAATTGTTCGAAAAGACCCTGGAGGCTATGCGCTCCTGCGAGGCGGAAATTAAAGAAGAAATGGAAAATATGTAATTGGCAGCCTCTGACGGAGTATACTGCCCGTTTGAAAATTAAGAAAGCACCCTAATTCTGGGGTGCTTCCTTAATTCCTGTAATATCCGGCTCAGCCATAAGCGAATAATTTGTATAATAGACCACAAATCCAGGCTTGGCGCCTCCGGGTTTTTTCACATGTTTTTTCTGAATATAGTCGATTTCCACCTTGGGAGCAGTGCGGCCTTTGGAATAATAGGCGGCCAGCCTTCCTGCCTCCTCAAAAGTCCTGTCCGGGAGCTCCCCATCCGGAGTTTTCACAATTACATGGGAACCGGCCATTTTTTTTGCATGAAACCACCAGTCGTTTCCGGAAGCCGTTTTGAAGGTAAGCTCATCATTCTGATAATTATTTTTCCCCACAAAAATATCGAAGCCGTCGCTGGAGATATAATGAAGAGGCTTTGACTTTGCCTGCATTTTCTGACCTTTTTTAGAAAAGGAATGTTTTTTGATAAAGCCGTATTCCGTCAGCTCGTCTTTGATCTGGCTGAGATCGCTCTCTGCCCTTGCAATATCCAGTGCATTGGAAATAGATTCAAGATGTTCAATTTCCGATTCAGTATCTTTCAGCTGTTCCGAAAGGGCCTCCTCTGTTCGTTTCAGTTTTCCGTATCGGTCGAAATATTTTTTCGCGTTTTCCGAAGGCGTAAGAGCGGGATCGAGAGGAACTGTAATCTCTTCATTCGTATAATAATTGAAAGCCTGAAAAGACTTTACTCCTTCCTCAAGGCCATAACCGTAGGTGTTGATCAGTTCGCCGTATATTTTGTATTTGTCTTTTTTTCCGGTGTCCTTCATCTGTTTTTGTTGAAGGGCATATTTTTTGCGGTTCCTTTCAAGGGCAGTCTGTACGATTCTGCGAAGATCGGATGATTTCTGCCGGATTCTGTTGAGGGCGTCTCTGGATGAATAATATGTATCCAGCATAGCGGAAACGGTAGGGAATTCTTCACTGTGGTATTCCGGGCCGAACTGGGTTAACGGCAGCACGGCATATTCTACGGGCTCCTGACCGCGATAAATAATGTTAGGAGTAAAATCTCCCTCCTGGACCTGATCCATCAGTCTGCGGAAAGTGTGGTACAGGTGGACGCGGGCAGGTTCATTCAGTGACAGGGCCGCATCATTCCCGTCAATAGAGGCGCGATAGCAGATTTCTTCGGCTATCAGCGGACTTAGTCCGGTCAGTGAGGAATAAATGGCTTTGGAAATATTACAGGGTTTTTTGCATACCTTTTCTATAAATTCCTCCTCGCTGACAGTGAGCGGATCCGACTTGTCCTGTGTCTGCGGGAGAAAATATTTTCTTCCGGGCAGAACTTCTCTTACAGAGCTCATGTGAGAGGAGACGTGCTTGATACTGTCCAGTATCATTCTGTTTTCATCGCAAAAGATAATATTGCTGTGTTTTCCCATCAGCTCCAGTATCAGAACTTTCCTACAGGGATCTCCCATTTCATTGAGGTGTTCCAGCTCAAACTCAATGGCCCTTTCCAGACCGGGCTGGCGGATATCGCTGATTCTTGCGCTGCCGATATGCTTGCGCAGAAGCATGCAGAAATTCGGCGCAGTGAGAGGACTTGGTTTGTTTTTTTCTATAAAATAAATAAGCGGAAGAGAAGCGCTGGCGGACAGGAGAAGTCTGCATTGTCCGTTGGTTCCCTTGGCTGTAATCACTAAAGCATCCGGTTCCGGCTGGGCGATTTTGTTAAAGCGGCCCCCGTCCAGATTTTTGTGAAGTTCCTGGACCATTGCCGCAATCGTAATTCCGTCAAAAGCCATGTTTTTTACTCCTTTATTATAATATCGATGCTAGTATATCACGAAATAAAAAGAAGCGCAAAAAAATTCTGCGGCGATTGTGCCCCGTTCCCTTCCCTGATATAATAAAAGGGAAAGCAGCAGTAAACAGAAAAAGGAGCTTACAGACTATGATTCATGAAAAAATCACCATTCAGGAACCATCGTCCCAACCTGAGGGAGCATATATGACGACGTATTTCTGGGAGGAATCAAAAGAACTCTATCCGGGACAAAAACGGCCGGTAATCCTGATCTGCCCCGGAGGGGCTTACCGTATGACTTCTGACAGAGAAGCGGAAGGAGTTGCGCTTCGATTTATGGCAGAGGGATATCATACGGCGGTGCTTCGCTACAGCACTGCTCCGGCCAGACACCCGGTTCCGCTTCTTCAGCTGGCGAAGGCAGTGAGTATACTGAAAAAAAACAGAGAGACCTGGCTGATTGAGAAGGATTCCGTAATTCTCATGGGATTTTCCGCGGGAGGTCATCTGGCAGCCTCTCTTGGAGTATTCTGGAATCGCCCATGGCTGGCGGAAAAGCTGAACCTTCCCCGGGAGCAGTTCCGTCCGGCAGGAATGATTCTCTCTTATCCGGTAATTACTTCAGGGGAATATGGACATAAAGAGAGTTTTCAGAATCTTTTGGGAGACCGCTATGAGGAGCAGAAGGAAGAACTTTCTCTGGAAAAACAAGTGACGCCGGAGACTCCAAGGACTTTTCTCTGGCATACAATGGAAGACACCACCGTTCCTATGGAGAATTCTCTTTTGTTTCTGCAGGCTCTCCGCAGAAACAGCGTGCCTGCGGAATATCATCTTTTTCCCCGGGGGAAACATGGGGTGGGTCTTGGATGCGAGCTGACAGCCGGGCTGGACGGAAGCGGGATAGCCCCCGGCGCGGATGCCTGGAGTGATCTTGCCGTCAAATGGCTTTTAAAAGAATTTCCCTGGTGGAATCCGGAAAAAGGATCCAGATAAAAATTTTGTATGTACTTTTGTAAAAATTAAGTAAAAACAATTTGACTACCCATGTCTGATGCACTATAATAAATCTGTATGTAAAAAAACAAGTAATCTGCAAAGCGAGAAAGATTCATGATGAAAAGTATGACAGGCTTCGGCCGGGCCGAGGCAGTGACAAAAGAGCGAAAGATCACCGTAGAACTGAAATCCGTAAATCACAGATATCTTGATCTGAACATTAAAATGCCGCGAAAGCTGAACGTATTTGAAGGTCAGATCCGAAATCTGATGAAACACTACATGCAGAGAGGCAAGGTGGATGTATTCATCACCTATGAGGACTATACTGCAGGCAGTATGTCGGTGAAATACAACAGAGAGATTGCCGGAGAATATCTGAAGTATTTAAAGCAGATGGAGGAGGAATTTTCTCTGGAAAATGATATTAAGGTATCCGCCCTTTCACGTTATCCTGAGGTCCTGACAATGGAAGAACAGTCCATTAACGAAGAGGAAACCTGGAAATTTCTGGAGGGGCCTTTGAATGAGGCGTGCAGAAAGTTTGTGGAAACCAGAGAGCGGGAGGGACGTAATCTGAAAGAAGATCTTCTTGCGAAGCTGGAGGGACTGGATGAGATGGTGACGAAAGTCCAGCAGCGGTCGCCTGAGGTAATACAGGCCTACAGAGAGAAGCTGGAAGCGAAAGTCCATGAACTTTTGGAGGATACCCAGATTGATGAGAACAGAATCGCTGCGGAAGTGATTCTGTTCTCAGATAAAATCTGCAACGACGAGGAGACCGTGCGGCTCCAAAGCCACATCCGCGGCATGGAAAAAATTCTTGCGGAGAAAGAGGGAATCGGACGGAAACTGGATTTCATGGCTCAGGAAATGAACCGGGAAGCCAACACAATTTTGTCAAAGTCCAATGATCTGGAAGTGTCTGACATCGCCATTGATCTTAAAACAGAAATCGAGAAGATTCGCGAGCAGATTCAGAATATAGAATAACGGAGGCAGAATACATCAGTGTCAAAGTTAATTAATGTGGGATTTGGAAACGCGGTAAATTCTCAGAAGATTGTAGCTGTGGTAAGCCCGGACGCCGCGCCTGTGAAACGCATGGTTCAGAGCGTTAAGGGAACCCGCTCACTGGTGGATGCCACTCAGGGAAGAAAGACAAAAGCTGTTATCGTTACATCAGACGATTATCTCATACTTTCCGCCCTGCAGCCGGAAACCATAGCGAAGAGATTTGCGGAAGCATATGATTACGAAGACAGGGGAGAGGAACATGAGTAAAGGAATACTGGCAGTTGTATCCGGCTTTTCCGGTGCGGGCAAGGGAACTGTGATGAAGCGCCTGATGGAAAGCCACGACAATTATGCGCTTTCTATTTCTGTTACAACAAGACAGCCGCGGGAGGGCGAGGAGGACGGCCGGGAATATTTTTTCCGCACCAATGAAGAGGTGGAAGAGATGATCCGGGAAGACCAGCTTCTGGAACATGCCAAATACGTAGATCACTATTACGGAACTCCCAGAAGATACGTGGAGGACAGGCTCGCGGAGGGAAAAGACGTCATTCTGGAAATTGAAATCCAGGGCGCTCTGCAGATTAAAAAGAAAGTTCCGGAGGCGGTGCTTGTTTTTATTACGCCGCCGTCTATGGAGGACTTGGAAAAACGTCTTACAGGAAGAGGTACAGAAGAGCCGGAAGTAATCGCTTCCAGGCTTTCCAGAGCTTCTGAGGAGGCCAAGGGCATAGAGAAATATGATTATATTCTCGTCAACGATAATGTGGAGGACTGTGTGAAAACACTTCATAATCTTATATTAAGCGAGCACCTCCGCACGCAGCGGAATATGGATTTTATCAGGAAAATTCAGGAAGAATCCCGTATATTCAAGAAAGGAGAATAATATTATGATACATCCGTCATATTCAGAACTGATTCAGGCTATTAACAACAACGCAGAGGAAGACGACAACACAATGATGCTGAACAGCCGCTATTCACTGGTGCTGGCTACCAGTAAGCGCGCGCGCCAGTTGATTGCCGGCGCGGAACCGCTGGTAAAAGGGGCGGCCGGCAAGAAGCCGCTGTCGGTTGCCATTGACGAGTTTTATCAGGGAAAAGTAAAAATTGTTGCAGATACTCATGCTGAGGAGGAAGAGACGCCGGTTCCGGAAGCGGAATTATCTGCAGAAGCAGAGACAACTGCAGAAGAAGTTTCTCAGGAGAAAGACGATACAGAAGAATAATTAAAAGCACAGAGGTGCTGTGCAATACAGGAGGTTCGATAATCATTCTATGTATTGTGCAGCACTTTGTATATATCAGGAGAATTTATGAACATACTATTTATTTCACTTGGATGTGATAAAAACCTGTCTGATTCTGAGGAAATGCTGGGACTTCTGACAGGAAGCGGACATGAAATTGTGAATACCGAGGAGGAAGCAGACGCTATTATCATCAATACCTGCTGTTTTATTCATGACGCAAAAGAGGAAAGCGTGGAAACGATCCTGGAGATGGCGGAATATAAAAAAGCCGGAACCTGCAAAGCCCTTATCGTTACTGGCTGTATGGCCCAGCGGTATAAGGAGGAGATTATTCAGGAGATTCCGGAAGTGGACGCTGTCCTGGGCACCGCCTCCTACAGCGACATTGTGAAAGCGCTGAATGAGGTGCTTGCAGGAAAAACTTTCCAGGAGTATCGGGACATCAATGAGCTTCCGGATGTTTCTGCAAACCGCATTCTCACTACAGGCGGACATTTTGGCTATCTGAAGATAGCAGAAGGCTGCGACAAACACTGTACTTACTGCATCATACCTTCCCTCCGGGGACGGTTCCGCAGCGTCCCGGAGGAAAAACTGCTGAAACAGGCAGAATATATGGCGTCTCAGGGAGTAAAGGAACTGATTCTGGTGGCCCAGGAAACTACCGTTTATGGAACAGACCTTTATGGAAAGAAGACCCTTCATCTTCTTTTAAAAAAGCTCTGCGGAATCAGAGGAATCCGCTGGATCCGTGTCCTTTACTGTTATCCGGAAGAAATTTATGACGAGCTGATTCAGGTTATGAAAGAAGAGAAAAAAATCTGTCATTATCTGGATCTTCCCATTCAGCATGCAAGCAGCCGTATTCTGAAGAGAATGGGACGGCGCACCACCAAAGAACAGCTTGTGGAAATTATTGGAAAGCTTCGCAGAGAAATCCCTGACATTGTACTCAGGACTACTTTAATTACAGGATTTCCCGGAGAAACGGAAGAAGACCATCAGGAACTGATGGAGTTTGCAGATGAAATGGAGTTTGACCGTCTCGGCGTATTTACTTATTCTCCTGAGGAAGGAACCCCCGCTGCTTCCATGGAAGGGCAGATCCCTGAGGAGATAAAAGAAGAGCGCAGAGATGAGCTGATGGAGCTTCAGCAGGAAATTTCCCTGGAAAAAGGAAGGGAGAGGATCGGCCAGGAGCTGATGGTGATGATTGAAGGAAAAGTGTCCGGAGAAAGCGCCTATATCGGAAGAACATACGGCGATGCTCCGAACGTGGACGGCTACCTGTTTGTACAGACAGGTGAACTTCTTATGACAGGAGATTTTGCAAAGGTCCGTGTCACCGGAGCCTTAGAATACGATTTGATAGGAGAGTTGGCTGATGAATACACCGAATAAACTTACTGTAGGAAGAATGATTATGGTTCCTTTCCTCGTTCTGTTTCTTTTGACCGGATGGGGAGGAGCCGCAAACCGTTATATATCCCTTGCCATTTTTGTGGCTGCAAGCGTTACAGACTGGTTTGACGGATACCTGGCGAGAAAAAATAATCTTGTCACAAATTTCGGCAAATTTATGGATCCGCTGGCTGACAAGCTGCTTGTGTGTTCCGCGATGATCTGTCTTATTGAACTCGGCCGGCTTCCGGCATGGATTGTCATTGTCATCATTGCGAGAGAATTCATTATCAGCGGATTCCGCCTGATCGCTGCGGAGAACGGCGTCGTTATCGCGGCAAATTACTGGGGAAAATTCAAAACGGTTTCTCAGATGATTATGATTATCCTTCTTCTGCTTCATCTGGGCGGCGTTTTTGATATTCTGGAAGAAATCTTTATCTGGCTGTCACTTGCCCTGACTGTCATTTCTCTGGTTACCTATATCTGGCAGAACAGGTCAGTGCTGTCCATGCAGGAATAGAACAGCGGATGAAAAGGAGGCTAAAATGATTGCAGAACTGATTTCAGTAGGAACCGAAATCCTGCTGGGCAATATTGTAAATACAAACAGCGCCTATCTCGCGGAAAAATGTGCCCAGCTTGGTCTTTCTCTTTACTATCAGACTGTGGTAGGTGATAATGAGGAGCGCATGAGAGAAACAATCCGGACAGCGCTTGGCCGTTCTGATATTGTTATTCTGACAGGGGGCCTCGGACCAACAGAGGATGATCTTACAAAAGAAGTGACAGCGGAAGTCATGGGACTGGCATTAAAAGAAGATCCTCACAGCCGCCGCCTTCTTGACGATTATCTGGCCCAGTATCAGAAAAACGATGCGCAGCGCAGAATCACATCCAATAACTATAAGCAGGCCATGGTACCGGAGGGAGCGGCTGTCCTGGACAATCACAATGGAACCGCTCCGGGGCTTATCATGGAAAAGAACGGAAAAACAGCGATCCTTCTGCCGGGACCTCCCGGAGAAATGAAGGCAATGTTTGAGGAATATGTATTCCCGTGGCTTCGTAAGAAACAGCCGGAAATGATTTTTTCTCAGATGATAAAAATCTGTTCCATTGGGGAAAGCCAGGTGGCGGAGGAAATTCAGGATCTGATTGAATCCCAGACAAATCCGACGATAGCCCCTTACGCCAAAACCGGCGAGGTTCATCTGCGAATCACTGCAAAGGGGAACAGCCGGAAGGAATGCGAGGAATTGATCCAGCCGGTGGTGCGGGAACTGGAACATCGCTTTGGAAAAAACATTTTTGCGGAATCGGAGAATATGTCTCTGGAGGAAGCGGTGACAGTGCTTTTGTGGGAGCGGAATCTTACGCTTTCTACGGCAGAGTCCTGCACCGGCGGAGCTGTTGCCGCACGGATCGTAAATGTACCGGGAGCATCTGACGTACTGATGCAGGGAATGGTTACCTACAGCAATCAGGCCAAAAGAAAGACTCTGGGTGTGAAGGAGGAAACACTGAATTTATACGGCGCAGTGTCAGAAGAGTGTGCCGGAGAAATGGCGGAGGGCGGATGCTCCTTTGCCGGAACAGACGTATGCCTTTCTGTAACAGGAATTGCAGGACCCGGAGGAGGAACTCCGGAAAAACCGGTGGGAACTGTTTTTATGGGATGCTGTGTAAAAGGAAAAACAACAGTAAGAGAGTACCACTTTATCGGAAACAGAGCAAGAATCAGGGAACAGACCGTTGCCCACGGACTGGCCTTTCTCCGTGCCTGCATTTTAGAGAACAGCTGAAAAGCGGCCGTGGACAGAGTCGTCATATTTTTAGTGTATCATTTTCATCAGGTTTACAATGCGGTCAATTTTTGAAATTTCTTCCGGAGATTTTCCCATTTTAAGTACTTCCAGAACAGCTGATATCTCCTCGGAAGAAAAATTCAGGCCGCTGCTTTTTCCCTGAGCTGCCGCGCCCATCAGAAAGGGGAGCAAATCAGCAGGACTTTTGCCGCTTCCCTGTTCTGCCAGATTCTGAAGCATTTCCAGCTTGTTCTTATCCATGCCGGACAGTTTTGGATTGTTTTGCCAGTTTGTATCCACGAACATCCTCCTCTCTGGATAATTCAATTTACTATTTTTTGCTTTTATTCAGAAGAAAATCTGCTGCGGGGACAGGCGGGAATTATTCATTCATAATCTGGATCATCTGCACGAGCGCCAGTATATTGGCGATTTGGTCCAGCTGTCGTCGACTGCCTCCGAAGCTGTGTTTTCGGATATCCTGAATCATATCCAGCGGATCTGTGGTCTCTGCCGCGCACACCTGCATTTCCTGGCGCACCGGAGAAAAAAGGGAAAGTGTGTTTGCAAGTTCCTGTATTTTGGCATAGACAGAAAGGATCTGCTGCCCGGAAGGGGGAAGATAGGGAATGGCCGCTTTCAGCATCTGAGTCTGGTCGCTGGTTACCATCTGATCCAGCGCTGTCTGTGAAAGAAAATCCTGGTCCATGAGTGAAAAACTCCTTTTTTATGAGTCTATGTTTTTATCAATATTATATGACCGTTATCTTTTCCGGTGACTGCTGATACAGAGAAAACGGCTTCTGTGACTTTGTTTTTCTTTTTTCATATGATATTAGAAAAAGAATAATGGCAGAGAAAGGATTTTGAAACATGAACAGGGAAAATGCAAAGCTTGTATTGGACGGAAACGCCTTTTATGAAATAGATCTTGCCTGTCTGAGAGCAAAGGAAAAGCAGAAGATTCAGGAACAGACAGCCGGCAGTCAGAATCGGCAGACAGCAGTGCGTAAAAAAAGCACCGCAAATAAGTAAAAGAAAAATATCCGCAGAAAAAGGGACTGCCTAACAGTCCCTTTTTTGTAAGGAAGTACACGATACGGTATCAGCAGCCGCATCCGTTATTTCCGCAGCCGCATCCGCCGCAGAGAAGAAGCAGGATAATGATAATCCAGCAGCAGTCACCGCCGTTGTTGCTGAATCCAAAACCATTATTTCCGCAGCAGCTCATCAGAATAATGATCCAGAGAATACAGCTGCAGGAATTTCCTCCAAAAAGTCCGTATCCTGAGGAGTCTCCGCAGCCGCAGCCGCATCTTTCTTCTCCGCAACCGCAATTTGTAGCAGCTAAATCACTCATTGTAAAATCCTCCAGAGTTTGGTTTACAATTCATACTATGTAAAGGGCCTGTCTGGTGTGCCTGAGGAAAGCAATTGACAGAAAAAAATTATTTCAGTATACTCATTCTGAAGAAATACATATATTTTGCATAAAAACAGAAGGGAGACGCAGTATGGATGCATATCTTACCGCATTTTTGGCGGCGGCAGGCATTTTGGCACTGTTTCTTTTCTGGATTATATACGGAAAAAGAAAAAGTGAAAGAATGATCCGTAAAAAAATACAGCGCATATACGGACAGGTTCCTGACCGGGAATATGCAGCCGGAGATATTGAGGAGATTTCCCACTATTTCAGAAGAAGGTCCGGAACAGGATTTACCATCGATGATATTACCTGGAATGATCTTGATATGGATCGTATTTTTATGCTGGTGAATCAGACAATGTCCTCACCGGGGGAGGATTTTCTGTATTCTATGCTCCGGCGTCCTCTGTTTCAGAAGGACGAGGTGCAAGAAAGAGAAGCTCTGATTCAATTTTTTTCAGAAAATAAGGAAAAAAGGGAGACCATGCAGCTTCTGCTGGCACGGGTGGGTAAGACATGGCACGGTTCTCTTTCTGATACAATACTGGCCATGGAAGACGCCGTGCCGGTGTCCGCCGGCATTCACTGGGTGATGCTGGCCGGACTGCTGCTTACGCTTTTTGTTATACTGCCGGCGGCTCCTCTGTATGGCTTTCTGCTTTTTATCGTACTCAGCAGTCTGAATGTAGTGATATACTATGCAGGCAGAGACCGAAAAAAAATCGAGCCATATCTGGACTGTCTCGGAAGCCTGATGAGAATGCTGTGGCTTGCCGGTCAGGCAGATGCCGTAAAGTGGCCGGAAACAGAAAAGCAGATGGAGAAAATCCGAAAAGGAAGAAAAGCTTTTCGCTCTTTAAAGAAAAAAGCATTTTTCCTTACCAGCAAAAACAACAGCACGGGAGATCCCGCGCAGCTTCTTCTGGATTACCTTCGGATGGTTTTTCACATGGATATTCTGATTTATAATTCTGTCCTGAAGGAAGTGAAAGGAAAAACAGAGGCGATCATGGAACTTCTTGACAGCCTCGGGGAACTTGACGCCGCAATCTCCATTGCATCTTTTCGTGAAATTCTGCCCCTGTGGAGCAGGCCGGAATTTACAGAGCAGAGCAGCGGCCACATTCGCCTTTTTGCTGAAGATATGTATCATCCTCTGCTCCAGGAACCGGTAGCTAACAGTGTACAGGCCGACAGAGGGCTTCTTGTAACGGGATCCAATGCTTCCGGAAAATCGACGTTTCTGAAAAATGTAGCCGTAACCAGCATTCTTGCACAGACGGTTCTTACCTGCCCCTGTTCTTCTTATCAGGCGCCTTTTCTGAAAGTGATGACCTCCATGGCCCTCCGGGATGATCTGTCAGGAGGTGAGAGCTATTTTATTGTGGAGATTAAATCTTTAAAGAGAATTCTTGATGAAAGCAAAAAGCCGGAGCCCCTTCTGTGTATTATTGATGAAGTGCTGCGCGGAACCAATACGATTGAGAGAATCGCGGCATCTTCCCGAATTCTCAATGCCCTGAACAAAGAATGGGTGCTGCCATTTGCAGCTACTCATGATATAGAGCTTTCCTATATTCTTGATAAAGTATATGAAAACTGCCATTTCGGAGAAAAGATTCTGGACAATCAGGTTGTCTTTGACTATATCCTTCAGAGGGGACGGGCATCTACAAGAAACGCAATAAGGCTTCTGAAAATTATGGGTTATGATCCGGATATTGTGGAGAAAGCCGCACAGGCTGCCGGCGACTTTGAAAAAGACGGCATCTGGAAGGCTGTGGAAGAAGATAGGTAAGGTAGGTATTATGTCGGAAGAAGGTCTTTTTGATATTCATTGTCATATAATCCCGTCGGTAGATGACGGAGCGGCTGATCTCAAGGAGGCAGAAGAACTGCTGCGTATGGAGTACAGTCAGGGGGTTCGCAATATAATTTTAACACCTCATTTCAGAGTGGGAATGTTCGAGACACCCTCCAAACAGATACGGGAACAGTTTTCCGCCTTAAAAGAGGCAGCTTACAAAATCACTCCCGGACTGAATTTATACCTGGGATGCGAATTTCATGCAAATATGGAAATGATTGAAATGCTGAAAAAAGGATATGGAGCTGTAATGGCGGATTCCCGCTATGTTCTTACAGAATTTTCGGGGAGGGCGCCGGCTTCCTACATCCGGGAACGGCTGTATGCGCTTCTGCTGCACGGATATAAGCCCATAGCGGCTCATGTGGAGCGGTATGAAGCTGTGCGCAAGAATCGTGGTTTTCTGGAAGAGCTTGTGGATATGGGAACACTTATTCAGATAAATGCGGACAGCCTTTTGGGAATAGAAGGATTTGGCGCCAAAAGGTTCTGCGGCAGGCTCCTGAAGGCGGAAATGGTTCATTTTGTCGGTTCCGACTGTCACGGGACTGTACGGCGGATTCCCAGAATTGGAAAGGCTTACCATTATGTTCAGAAAAAGTTCGGGAAAAAATATGCAGAAGAAATTTTCCTGAAAAATCCAGCAAAACTACTGAAGGACGCTGTTCGACAGTAAGAAAAGAGGGTTTTGCTGCTTTAAGTTGTGAAAGCCTCTCCGAGAAGTTCTTGACAAACAAAACTCCAGTTTGTATACTGGAAAAAGACAGGAAAAGGCTGAGAAGGGAAGAAGTAGCTTAAAAGGAACACACAGAGAGCTGCCGGCAGGTGAGAGGCGCGTGGGAAATTTAAGTGAATACATCCCGGAGCTCCGCACTGAAAATTTCAGTAGGCTGCGGCGGTTTGGCACTCGTTATTGTGCTCAATGAGGCAGAGAAGCAGATTCTCTGTGAATTTAGGTGGTAACACGGGACCCGGTTCTCGTCCTAAAAGGACAGGAACCGGGCTTTTTTGATAGGAGGAAAATAATGACAGTTTGGGAAGAACTGAAAGCAAGAGGGCTGATTGCCCAGGTAACAGATGAAGATGAGATCAAGGAGATGATCAATAACGGAAAAGCCACTTTTTACATTGGCTTTGATCCGACGGCGGACAGCCTGCATGTAGGCCATTTTATGGCTCTGTGTCTTATGAAGCGCCTTCAGATGGCGGGAAACCGCCCGATTGCTCTTCTGGGCGGCGGAACCGGAATGATCGGCGATCCTTCGGGAAGAACAGATATGCGTCAGATGATGACCAAAGAGACGATTCAGCACAACATCGACTGCTTTAAAAAGCAGATGGAGCGCTTCATCGATTTTTCCGACGGAAAAGCACTGATGGTAAACAATGCGGACTGGCTTCTTGACCTGAACTACGTGGAGCTTCTCCGCGATGTGGGGGCATGTTTTTCTGTAAACCGCATGCTGGCTGCGGAATGCTATAAGCAGAGAATGGAAAGAGGATTAAGTTTCCTTGAATTTAACTATATGATCATGCAGAGCTATGACTTCTACATGCTGTATCAGAAATACGGCTGCAATATGCAGTTCGGGGGAGATGACCAGTGGAGCAATATGCTTGGCGGCACGGAACTGATCCGCAGAAAACTTGGCAAGGATGCGTACGCCATGACCATTACTCTGCTTTTGAACTCCGAGGGCAAGAAAATGGGAAAAACACAGTCAGGCGCTGTCTGGCTGGATCCTAATAAAACATCTCCTTTTGACTTCTACCAGTACTGGAGAAATGTGGACGACGCAGATGTAATTAAATGCATGAAGCTTCTGACTTTCCTTCCTCTGGAGCAGATTACGGAAATGGAAACTTGGGAGGGCAGCCAGTTAAATAAGGCGAAGGAAATTTTGGCTTATGAGCTTACCAGCCTTGTGCATGGAGAAGAGGAAGCAAAGAAAGCCCAGGAAGGCGCAAGGGCCCTTTTCGCAGGAGGGGCAGATACCGCGAATATGCCTTCCACAGAGCTTGCAGAGGAAGATTTTCAGGATGACTCTATTGATCTGATTACTTTGCTGGTAAAAACAGGACTGGTACCCACCCGTTCGGAAGGACGGCGTGCAATTGAGCAGGGCGGCGTCTCTGTCGACGGAGAAAAGATTACAGATATCAGACATACAGTGCCAAAAGAAAATCTTCAGGGAAAAGGCATCGTATTAAAGCGCGGCAAAAAGAAATTCCATAAAGTGTGGACGAAATAGAATGGAGGCAAAGACAATGAAAAAATATGGTGTAAACCAGCTTCGTCAGATGTTCCTGGATTTCATGGAGAGCAAGGGACATCTGGTTCATAAAAGCTATTCCCTTGTTCCGCAGGGGGACAAGAGTCTGCTTTTGATCAATGCGGGAATGGCTCCCTTAAAGCCTTACTTTACAGGAGCGGAGATTCCTCCGAGAACAAGAATGGCAACATGCCAGAAATGTATCCGTACCGGAGATATTGAAAATGTGGGCAAGACTGCGCGTCATGGAACCTTCTTTGAGATGCTCGGAAATTTCTCCTTTGGCGATTATTTCAAAAAAGAGGCTCTTGAGTGGTCCTGGGAATTTCTGACAGAAGTCGTTGGCCTTGATCCGGAGAGATTATACCCATCGGTCTATCTGGACGATGATGAGGCTTTTGAAATCTGGAACAAAGATATCGGAATCCCGGCGGAACGAATCTTCCGTTTCGGAAAAGAGGATAATTTCTGGGAGCACGGCGCAGGTCCCTGCGGACCCTGTTCCGAGATCTACTATGACCGCGGAGAAAAATACGGCTGCGGAAAACCCGGGTGTACGGTAGGCTGTGACTGCGACCGTTATATGGAAGTATGGAACGACGTTTTCACGCAGTTTGAAAACGATGGAAATGGAAATTATACAGAGCTGAAGCAGAAAAATATTGATACCGGTATGGGGCTGGAGCGTCTCGCAGTGGTGGTTCAGGATGTTGACTCTATTTTTGATGTGGATACCATCTGCTCCCTCCGGAATCTGGTCAGTGAAATCTCCGGCAAGGAATATGGAAAGGTTTACGACCACGACGTTTCCATTCGTCTCATCACAGACCACATCCGTTCCGCGACATTTATGATTTCTGACGGAATCATGCCGACTAACGAGGGCAGAGGCTATGTTCTCCGCCGGCTGATCCGCCGCGCAGCGCGTCATGGGCGTCTCCTGGGAATCCAGGGAACCTTCCTTGCAAAATTAAGCGAAGAAGTCATCAACGGCTCCAAGGACGGATATCCGGAGCTCGAGGATAAAAAAGAATTCATTTTCAAAGTCCTTACAAATGAAGAAAACCAGTTCAATAAGACCATTGATCAGGGACTCCGTATTCTCTCGGATATGGAGGAGCAGATGAAAGCAGAGGGAAGAAAAATGCTTTCCGGAGCAGACGCTTTTAAACTGTATGATACTTATGGCTTCCCCCTTGACCTTACGAAAGAAATCCTGGAAGAGAAGGGATACGGCATTGACGAAGAAGGCTTCGCAGCGGCAATGGAGGAACAGAGAACCAAAGCCCGTACCGCGCGGGAAGTCACCAATTATATGGGGGCGGATGCCACCGTTTACGACCAGATCGATCCCTCTGTCACAACGGAGTTTGTAGGGTATGATCACCTGACTTATGAGTCTCAGGTGACGGTCCTTACAGGGGAAGATGAAATTGTCTCTTCTCTGATGGAAGGTCAGAAGGGAACCGTATTTGTGCAAGAAACTCCATTCTATGCCACTATGGGCGGACAGGAAGGAGATACCGGCGTTATTGAAACGGCAGACGGAAAATTTGTAGTAGAAGACACAATTAAGCTTCGCGGCGGAAAATTCGGCCATGTGGGACACATGGAATCCGGAATGATTTCTGTCGGAGATAAGGTTTCCCTTACTGTCTGCGAGAAGGCCAGACGCGATACAGAAAAGAATCACAGTGCGACCCACCTTCTTCAGAAAGCCTTAAAAGTGGTTCTGGGATCTCATATTGAGCAGAAAGGCTCCCTGGTAACTCCGGACAGGCTCAGATTTGATTTTGCTCATTTTCAGGCTATGACCGGCGATGAAATCGAAAAGACAGAAGCTCTTGTAAACCAGGAAATTCAGCAGGCGCTTCCGGTAGTGACAGATATCATGGATATCGAGGAAGCGAAAAAATCCGGAGCGATGGCTCTGTTCGGCGAAAAGTATGAGCAGAAGGTACGTGTAGTATCTATGGGAGATTTCTCAAAAGAACTCTGCGGCGGTACGCATGTAAAAAACACCAGCTCTATTATGCTTTTCAAAATTATTTCTGAGCAGGGCATTGCGGCAGGCGTCCGCCGTATAGAAGCTCTGACAGGAAACGCTGTGCTGGAGTATTACAAAAATGAGGAACATCTGCTGAAAGAAGCCGCAGCTGCCCTGAAGGCCCAGCCCGGTGAACTTGCAGAAAAGATCGCCCACCTGCAGACTGAGGTAAAAAATCTGCAGAGTGAAAATGATTCGCTGAAAAATAAGTTGGCCCAGGGTTCTCTCGGAGATGTTATGAATCAGATCCGGGAAGTGAAAGGCGTCAAACTTCTGGCCGCAAAAGTAGAGGGAGTGGAGGCTGGAGCGCTCCGTGATCTTGGCGACCAGTTAAAGGACAAGATCGGAGAGGGCGTTGTAGTTCTCGCTGCTGTGAACGGCGGAAAAGTAAACCTTCTTGCTATGGCAACAGAAGGCGCTCAGAAGGCCGGGGCCCATGCAGGAAATCTGATCAAAGGCGTGGCCGCCGTTGTCGGAGGAGGCGGAGGAGGCCGCCCGAATATGGCTCAGGCCGGAGGCAAGAACCCGGAGAAAGTCGATGAAGCGATTGCAGCGGCAGCAGAAATTCTGGAAGGGCAGCTTAACTGACAGAATTCCTGTGAAAAATTTGTGAAAAAGTTTTTGCAAATTTAACCAAAAGCAGTTGACGAAACCTGCGGCAATGATATATAATATAACACGTGCAAGAAAAATACCCAGACAGTTGTATTTTAGCACAATCTACAACTGGAGGGAGGTTAGGTGTGAGTCTATGTCAAACGTTATCGTAAAAGAAAACGAGACTTTAGATAGCGCTCTTCGCAGATTCAAGAGAAGCTGCGCAAAAGCAGGTATCCAGCAGGAAATCCGCAAAAGAGAGCATTACGAGAAACCAAGCGTTCGTCGTAAGAAAAAATCTGAAGCCGCAAGAAAACGTAAATATAATTAATTGTGCACAAAAAATCCCTGACAATCTCGTCAGGGATTTTTAAAAATCCACATTGTTACTTTATTAACAAAACAGGAACTTCAACGTTTATACTAGCTTGCGTATATGGCGTTCATGGAAACGGAGAAGATAAATGAATTTCGTAATCTTGTTTTTCAAAAAAATAATTAAGCTGTTATTTAACCGGATATTTTATGTGGCCTTTGCGATGTTGGTGCAGCTGGGCTGGCTGTTCCTAATTGTCTGGCAGCTTGCAGCGTATTCCAAATATATTTCTTTCGGTATTACAATTTTGAGTATTCTGGTTGTTCTGTGGATTGTCAATAAAAAAATCAATCCATCGTATAAACTTGGCTGGACGCTGCTTATCATGATTGTACCGGTTTTTGGCCTGCTCCTCTATGTCCTTTTCGGAAAGTCCAGAGTGGCGCAGAAAATGCAGGAAAAATATATGCAGGTAAAACAGGAAAGCGCCCCCTATCTGAGCCAGAATTCTGAAATCATTCAGAAGATCAGAGAAAAGGATCCGTCTGCCGCGGTGCAGTCAACCTATATTTATCAGCATTCCGGATTTCCGGTTTATGAAAACACCACTGCGGAATATTTTCAGGTGGGAGATGATATGTTTCCGGTTCTCGTGAAAGAACTGGAGCAGGCGAAGCATTATATTTATATAGAATATTTTATTATTAACGATGGAGTGATGTGGAGAACGATTCTTGACATACTTGAAAAAAAGGCGGCCCAGGGAGTTGATGTCCGCCTGATTTACGATGGCTTCGGCTGCCTTACCACCCTTCCGCACAGATATGACAAAGTGCTTCGAAGCAAGGGCATACAATGCAAAATTTTCAACCCGTTCCGCCCTGTCCTGAATATCATTCAAAATAACCGCGACCACCGCAAAATATGTGTGATTGACGGGAAAACAGGATTCACCGGGGGAATCAATCTGGCAGACGAATACATTAATCAGAAAGAACGTTTCGGACACTGGAAGGATACTGCGGTCATGCTTAAAGGAGAAGGCGTATGGAGCATGACGGTTATGTTTCTCCATATGTGGAGCGTGATCAATGGTCTTCAGAACCCTCTGGAACATGAATCTTATCTTCCCCATACCTATCATCCTGAAAAGTTTGAGGGAAACGGTTTTGTGCAGCCGTTCAGCGATACGCCTCTGGACGGAGAAGTTCTGGGGGAAAACGTATATCTGAACATTATTAACCGGGCAAAGCGGTATGTATATATCTGTACGCCGTATCTGATCATTGACAATGAAATGATGACAGCTCTTTGCCTGGCTGCAAAGGGCGGCGTGGACGTACGCATTATGACTCCCGGTGTTCCCGATAAAAAAATGGTATTTTTGCTGACGCAGTCTTATTATGAACAGCTTCTGGAAGCCGGCGTGCGGATTTATGAGTATCAGCCGGGATTTCTTCACGCCAAGTCCTTTGTATGTGATGATGAGATAGCGGTGGTCGGAACAATCAACCTGGATTACAGGAGTCTTTACCTGCATTTTGAGGACGGAATATGGATGTATAAAAATGAGGTCATACAGGATATTCTGCAGGATTTTCTGGAAACCCTGCATTACTGTGACCCGATCAGTATAGAGTTCTGCAGAAACAGGAATCTTCTTACCCGGGGATTCCAAAGTATTCTGCGTCTGTTTGCGCCTATGCTTTAAATAAATCGTCTGCCATTTATGGCGGCAATAGCATATTTCCGCTGCTTTTGTTTTATAATAATGTAGAGAATTCTTACCGGAGGAACTGCATGAACAAAAAACGGAAAAAGCTGTATATTTTCCTGCTGATTTTCAGTTTCCTTTTTCCGCCTCTTTCCGTCTGCGCCCAGGAAGCTGATTCTGGGCCTGCGGTGAGCGCGCCAAGCTATGTACTGATGGAGCCTGATACAGGAACGGTCATCTGTGAAAAAGAAAAAGATACAAAAAGAAGTCCTGCAAGTGTTACGAAGGTAATGACACTGCTTCTTATTTTTGATCATCTGGAAGACGGTTCTCTGAAACTGAGCGATTCTGTAACAACCAGCACCTATGCAAAATCTATGGGAGGTTCCCAGGTTTTTCTGGAAGAAGGGGAAGTCCAGAGCGTGGAAACTATGATCAAATGTATCGTAGTGGCATCCGGAAACGATGCCAGCGTGGCTATGGCGGAGCACATTGCGGGAAGCGAGGCGTCATTTGTAAAACAGATGAATGAAAGAGCTGCCGGCCTCGGAATGAAAAACACACATTTTGAGGACTGCTGCGGTCTTACAGATTCCGATAATCATTATACGACTGCTTACGACATTGCGCTTATGAGCCGGGAACTGATTTTAAAATATCCGGAAATACTAAAATATTCGTCCATATGGATGGAAAACATTACCCATGTAACTGCGCAGGGAAGCAAGGAGTTCGGTCTGACAAACACCAATAAGCTGATTCGTACATATGAGGGGTGCGTAGGACTGAAAACGGGAAGCACCAGCAAGGCAAAGTTCTGTATTTCCGCGGTTGCCCGAAGAAAGGACATCAGCCTGATTTCCGTTGTAATGGCAGCGCCTGACTCAAAGACAAGACAGAAAGACGCTGCAGCCCTTTTTGATTACGGATTTGCGAGATGCAGTCTGTATACAGATGAAAAACCAGAAAAGCTTCCTTCCGTAAAGGTTAAAAAAGGAGTGGAGGAGACTGTCCCTCTGGTGTACGAGGAAAAGTTTCAGTACCTGGATACAGAAGGGCAGCCGATCACAGAAATATCAAAGAAGAGGATTCTGCCTTCGGAAGTAAAGGCTCCTGTCAGAAAAGGCCAGCAGGCCGGGGAAGTTATTTATTACCGAAACGGCGAAGAATTAGGCAAAGTTCGAATTTTGTATGCGGACTCTGTGTCCAGGGCGGCATACACGGACTGTCTGGAAAAGATTTTGGACTGTCTGTGGCTTTAGAGGAACGGAGGATTCTTTTGACAAGACGGTACGCTGGGGTTATAATAAGCCCTGAATAAAGTCTGGTGGAAAGGAACAAAAACGAGAGGAATAAAATCTATGAAAGAAATTCGTACAGAAGATGCGGTAGGACATATTTTATGTCATGATATAACGCAGATTATTAAAGATAAAAAGAAGGGCGTTCTTTTTTCGAAAGGGCATGTTGTGCGCGAAGAAGATATTCCTGTTCTGCTTTCTGTAGGAAAGGAGCATCTTTTTGTCTGGGAAAAGAAAGAGGGGATTCTCCACGAAAATGACGCGGCCAGAATCCTGTACCGTATCTGTGCCGGAGCACATATGCACGGAACAGAGATTAAAGAAGGAAAAATCGAACTGGTTGCCGACTGCAACGGACTTCTTAAAATCCGCCGAGACGCCCTGCTTCGGGTCAATTCTCTGGGAGAAATGATGATCGCATCCAGACACGGAGATTTTCCAGTAAAAAAAGGAGACAAAATCGCCGGAACCAGGATCATTCCTCTTGCCATTGAAAAGGAAAAAATGGAGAAGGCCGCGGACTGTGCCGGGAAAGAGCCTATTTTTTCCCTGCTTCCTTTTCTCCCCAAAAAGACCGGTATCGTGACAACCGGCAGTGAAATCCGGAAAGGACTGATTCAGGATACTTTTACACCTGTTCTCAGAGAAAAACTTGCTGAGTACCCCGGCGAGATCATCGGGCAGACCCTTCCCGGCGATGACAGGGAACAGATAACTTCAGATATACTTCGGTTTATTGACAATGGAGCAGATATGGTAATCTGCAGCGGAGGAATGAGCGTGGATCCGGACGACCGTACGCCCGGCGCGATCAAGGACACCGGCGCGAGAATTGTCACCTACGGCGCTCCGGTTCTTCCGGGGGCAATGCTTCTTCTGGCATATTATGAAAAAGGCGGCAGGACTGTACCTGTTCTGGGACTGCCGGGCTGTGTCATGTATGCCAAAAGAACCGTCTTTGATCTGATACTGCCAAGAATAATGGCTGACGATCCCATAGAGGCACAGGAAATTTCTGCCTTGGGAGAGGGAGGGCTCTGCCTGAACTGTGACGTCTGCACTTTCCCCAACTGCGGGTTTGGAAAATTATGAATAAATTCAGGACAAAAATCTATCATATTTCAACGAAGAAGCTGAAGGGGGATTCCCCTGTAAAATTTGCTGTGCTGGCGGATCTGCACGGTGTAATGTATGGCTGCGGGAATCATATGCTTCTTCAGCGGATCGAGGGGGAAAACCCGGATGCGGTACTGATTCCCGGGGATATGATATACAGCGGCGATCCGGCTACCCTGTATCCGGTTGCCGATTTTCTCATCCGATTATCCGATAAATATCCGGTTTTTTATTCCCTGGGAAATCATGAATACAGAATGCTGCTTGATCCTGCCCTTCATTCGGAATATCTGGAATATGAACGGCTTCTCACAAGCGCAGGCGTATGCTTTTTGCACAATGAGCACACTTCGATGAAAATTCAGGGAACAGATTTTGTTTTCTGCGGTCTGGAACTTCCCGCGGAATACTATAAAAAACCAAAATCTCCTGCTCTCAGCCTTACGGCTATGGAGGAGCTTGCCGGCCCTGTCGCCCAGGAGGGAATTCGGGTGCTGCTGGCACATAATCCCAAATACGGAAACACCTATTTTTCCTGGGGAGCGGATCTTATTTTTTCCGGCCATTACCACGGAGGAATTTTCCGGATTAATGAGAACCGGGGGGTGATTTCTCCTCAATTTCATCTGTTTCCGGCGTTTTGCTGCGGAGAATTTAAAAGAGGCGGCAGCCATATGATTGTAAGCGCAGGCCTCGGTGAACATACGCTTCCTGTCCGGATTCATAATCCAAGGGAACTGATTTTCACAGTGCTTCTCCCCGCAGAGTGAGTTTATGGGAATCCGCAGATATTTTTTAGAAAACATGGACAAATTATGGCGATAGATGTAAAAATAAATGTTTTTGAAGGACCACTGGATCTTCTTCTTCATTTGATTGAAAAGAATAAGATTGATATTTATGATATTCCGATTGTAGAAATCACCGATCAGTATATGGAGTATCTTCACAGCATGCCAACGGAAGATCTGAGCGCTATGAGCGAATTTCTGGTAATGGCAGCAACCCTTCTCGACATTAAATGCAAAATGCTTCTTCCCAAGGAGAAGAACGAAGAAGGAGAAGAGGAGGATCCCAGAGAGGAGCTTGTTCAGAAGCTTCTGGAATATAAGATGTATAAATATATGTCCTATGAATTGAAGGAATGTATGGATGAGGCGGACGGTGTTTTCTATAAAAAACCGACCATTCCGGAGGAAGTTCTGAAGTATCGTGAGCCTGTGGATCCCAAAGAGCTTCTTTCGTCTCTGACCCTGGAACGTCTGAACCAGATTTACCAGTCCATACTAAAAAAACAGGAGGCAAAGATCGATCCCATCCGAAGTAAATTCGGAACGATTGAGAAAGAAGAAGTAAGTCTTTCCGACAAAATGGTGGAAATGAAAACCTATGCCTCCTCTCACCGGCGCTTCCGCTTCCGGCAGCTTCTGGAAGGACAGCCCTCCAGAACTCAGATTGTCGTTACTTTTCTGTCGATTCTGGAGCTGATGAAGATGGGGTATATCCATGTGGAACAGGAAACTCTGTTCGACGATATTCAGGTAGAAGTTACACAGGATCCGGATACCTGGAAACACTTGACAGAGTTTGCTGATGAATAACAGGAATGAGGGCTTAAATGGAGATAAAAAAAGCTGAGGCCGCTATAGAGGCAATCCTTTTCGCTCTGGGTGAATCTGTGGAGCTATCCCGGATTGCCGATGCGATCGGCCAGGACAAAGAAACAACACGCAGACTGATTCACCATCTGATGGACAGATATCAGGAGGTAGACAGAGGCATACAGATCATTGAACTGGAACAGTCTTACCAGATGTGTACAAAAAAAGAATATTATGCCAATCTGATCCAGATTGCAATGCATCCCCAGAAACCTGTGCTGACCGATGTCATGCTGGAGACCCTTTCCATCATTGCCTACAAACAGCCGGTGACAAAGGCGGAAATCGAAAAAATCAGAGGGGTAAAATGCGACCATGCCATAAACAAGCTGGTGGAATATAATCTGGTTCGGGAATTGGGGCGCCTGGATGCGCCGGGGAGGCCGATCCTCTTTGGAACAACCGAAGAGTTCCTGCGCACTTTCGGGGTACAGGGACTGGACGAGCTTCCGGTTCTGGATCCGGTGCAGCTGGAAGATTTCAAGGCGGAAGCAGAAGAGGAAATTCAGCTGAAGCTGGACGTCTGAGAAAGAACGGCCGGAGAATTTCCGGCAGATAAAAACAGGCCCATATTTACAGAAAGGATACGGAGAACATGCCTACCACATATACACATGATTTATTTGGAAAAAAGATATATCGCCAGCTTCCGGATGAGATGAAAAAGGTGATACGAAAAAACGGAGATTTATATCGAATCGGTCTTCACGGACCGGATATCCTCTTTTATCATCTTCTGAAACCGGCAGTAAACGGAACAGGGGTGGAGATGCACCACAATCCGGCAGCGCCCTTCTTCTTAAGAGGAATGAGTCTGGTGAGAGACCGGGGTGATGAGAAACTTCTGGCCTATCTTCTGGGGTTTGGCTGTCACTATCTTTTGGACAGTACCTGCCATCCCTATGTAGACGACATGGCAGAAAAGAAGATTATCTCCCACACTCTGCTGGAAAAAGAACTGGATCGGACGCTGATGCTGGAGACTAACAGGGATCCTCATCATTTTTATCCCTCAGACTGCATCGTCCCCAGAATTTCTTATGCCAGAGTGATTCATCGGGTATTTCCGCAGATTAAAATAAAAGATATCTTTTTTTCACTCCGCATGATGAAATTTCTCACAAATCTCATGGTTTACGACAACAGAGGAAAACGCCGCTTCTTTCTCCGCATTTTCACAGGAATTGGAGGGAGGAAGCTGTCCGCTTCCGCGATGGATCATTTTATGAGGAAAGATCCCGCTCCCGGAAGCGAAAAGCCGGTGGAAGAACTTCATAAACTTTTCGACCAGGCCGTACGGGAGTCGCCGGCCTGTCTAGAAGAGCTGTATGCTCTTTCGAAGGAGGAGCTTCCGCTGTCATCGCGCTGGTATCATACCTATAACGGATAAAAAAGGCTGTCAGGCAGAGACGGCAGGGAATAATACGGACAGGTCAGCATAAAATAGTCCTATAGAACCGGAAAGAGGTGGACTATGAAATTCAGAGGAACTGCCCTAATATTTCTGCTGGTATCTGTCTTTTTTTTCGGTTGTGTGACAATCCGGGCAGAAAATTATGACCATATGAAACAGATCGTGCCAGAAACAGCCGAAACAGAAGAGTATCCGCAGATACGTCACGAAACTGAAAAACAGGAGGAAGCCGGCGGCGATCCGGGACATCTCTACGCCCTGTCCGCCGTTCTTATGGATGGGGATTCCGGGAGAGTGCTGTATGAGAAGGAGGGAGAAACTCCCCGCCCAAATGCAAGCACAACAAAAGTCCTGACCTGTATGCTGGCTCTGGAATACGGCGCCGGAGACGATTATGTGACCGTCTCTGCCAGAGCGGCTTCCCAGCCGGATGTGCAGCTGAATATCGAAGAAGGAGAGCAGTATTATCTGGAAGATCTTCTCTATTCGCTGATGCTGCAGAGCCATAATGACACGGCGGTGGCTATTGCGGAACATATTGGCGGTTCTGTGGAGGGATTTGCCTCTATGCTCAATAAAAAAGCCGAAGAGATCGGCTGTACGGACACTCATTTCGTTACGCCCAACGGGCTGGATGCGGAAGACGAAGGCGGAAGCCATCACACCACCGCAAGGGATCTGGCGCTGATTATGCGCTATGCGATTAAAAGCCGGACTTTTTTGAAAATCACGGAGACACGGGAGTATACATTTTCAGATATCAGCGGAAAGCGGACGTTTACAGTTCACAACACAAACGCTTTTCTTGATATGACAGATGGAGTCCTTTCCGGAAAAACCGGTTTTACCGGGGACGCCGGATACTGTTATGTCTGTGCCTGCACAAAAAACGGAAAGACTTTTATTATTTCTCTGCTTGGCTGCGGATGGCCCAATAATAAAACCTACAAATGGAAAGACGCAGTGACGCTTCTGAATTATGGAGATCAGAATTATGAATACAAAACCTTTTTCCGCCAGCCGGAGCTTCCGGTCATTCCTGTGGAAAACGGAGTCCCCGAATCCGGCGGACTTGAAGGCAAAGCCTCCGTTCTGGGGACTATGCATGTCAGCGGCAGTGAAAAGGAGAAAGAAGTGCTTCTGAGGAATGATGAAAAGATAGAGTGCCGGGTCGCCGTGAAAAAAAAGCTTGCGGCTCCTGTAACAAAAGGTGAGGAAATCGGAAAAGTTACTTTTCTTCTGAACGGAAAGGCTTTGGTTTCTTACCCGGTTGTGGCAGATCAGAATGTGGAAGAGGTATCCTATCTGTGGTGTGTAGATCAGGTCTTTCACAGTTTTTTTCATGAATAATGTCTCAAAAACGCAGCGTGCCTTTCCGGAGAGCTGCGTTTTTCGTTTAAAAAGCATCCCCTCGTCTTAAAAAAATATTCCATATCTCTATGAAATTAAGCGAATAAGGGCTCTCAGGGAGTTAAATTTTTAACAAAAATCTGGAAATCTATTGAAAAAAAAATGAAAAAAGGTTACAATTATAATCGGCTGAAATTTTGTTAATCATTAAATTTTTATAAAATGGAGGGCAAAAGAGAATGAGTAATGCAACACAAAGCTTAGCAGGCACAAGAATTACTTCTTTGCTTGATGCGAACAGTTTTGTTGAAATCGGCAAAAGCGTAACTGCAAGATCCACAGACTTCAACATGACTGAAAAGAAAGCGCCTTCAGACGGTGTCATTACCGGCTACGGCGTGATCGATGGAAATCTGGTGTATGTATACAGCCAGGATATATCTGTACTGAACGGAACGGTCGGCGAAATGCATGCAAAAAAGATTTCATCCCTTTATGATCTTGCAATGAAGACAGGTGCACCGGTAATCGGTCTGATCGATTGCGCCGGAATGAGACTTCAGGAAGCAACAGATGCCCTGGATGCTTTTGGTTCCATCTATTTAAAGCAGACACTGGCATCCGGCATGATTCCTCAGATCACTGCAGTATTCGGAACCTGCGGAGGGGGTATGGCAATTGTTCCCGCTCTGACAGATTTTACATTTATTGAAGACAAAAAAGGAAAGATGTTTGTCAACACTCCCAATGCTCTGGAAGGCAACTATACAGAAAAATGTGATACTTCAGCCGCTTCATTCCAGAGTGAAGAGACGGGGCTGATTGACCGGACAGGATCTGAAAATGAGATTCTCGGATGGATCCGCCAGCTGGTTGGCTTTCTTCCTTCCAATTTTGAAGACAACGATTCCTATGAGGAATGCACAGACGATCTGAACCGTATCTGCGGAGATATCGCGTCCTGCGCAGGCGACACGGTCCTTGCATTGTCCAGAATCGCTGACAACGGTCTTTTCTTTGAGACAAAGAAGGATTATGGAAAGGACGTTGCAACTGGTTTCCTGCGTCTGAACGGAGCCACTATCGGCGCTGTGGCAAACAGAAAGGAAATTTACGGTGAAGACGGAACAAAAACAGAAGAGTTCGACGGCACTCTGTCTGCAAGAGGTGCGAGAAAAGCGGCAGATTTTGTAAAATTCTGCGATGCTTTTGATATTCCTGTTCTGACACTTACCAATGTGACAGGCTTTAAGGCGACTCTCTGCAACGAAAAGATGATGGCGAAATCTGTAGGAGAGATGATCCATGCGTTTGCGGACGCAACCGTGCCGAAAGTTAACGTGATCATTGGAAAAGCATACGGAACCGCCTATGTTGCCATGAACAGCAAAGCCATCGGAGCAGACTATGTTTATGCCTGGGACAATGCTGAGATCGGAATGATGGATGCTTCCCTTGCGGCAAAAATCATGTATCCGGGAGAAGACGCCTCTGTTCTCAACGAAAAAGCAGCAGAATACAGAGAGCTTCAGTCCGGCGTGGGATCTGCAGCAGCCAGAGGCTATGTAGATACAGTGATTGCCCCGGAAGAAACGAGAAAATATGTGATAGGGGCATTTGAGATGCTGTTCACAAAAAGAGAAGACCGTCCGGCAAAGAAACACAGCGCGGTCTGAGAGAGGTGGGCATATGAATCAGAGGTTAAAAAAAGCGTCTTCTGTCTGTGCGGCTCTTGCCTGCGCCGTGTCGCTGACGGTATCCGGCACATCATTCGTAATGGCGGCCGGTGAAATAGACGATGCGGTAAAAGATCAGATCGTCATGACGGCAGAAGGCCTTACGGATACGATTATTACATTAAGCGAAGACGAGATCGAGTCTTATCTGGAATCAGGCGATGAATTTACGGAAAATGCTATGAACGCCTGGAACGATGTGAGAGAAGATCTGGGAGAGCATAAAGAAACCGGAGAGACAGAAGTGGAAGCTTCCGGAGACGAATACACCGCAACTGTCCCTGTGGAATTTGAAAAAGAAGATGCTGAATTTGTCTATGAATTTGATGAGACAATGATGCCGGTTTCTGTAAGCGTGAATATTCAGTATTCACTGGCAACCAGCCTGAAAAACGCGGCTCTGAATACGGTAATGGGCCTTGGCACAGTATTTGTTGTGCTTGCGGTTCTCATTTTCCTGATTTCCCTTTTCAAATATATTCCGGGATCTCCGGCCGCAAAGAAAAAAGAAGAGTCCAAGGCAGCGCCAGCTCCGGCAGCAGCGGCACCTGCGCCCGCACCCGCACCTGCAGCGGTTCCGGCAGCCGATGACAAAGAGCTGATCGCGGTGATCGCGGCAGCCATTGCAGCAGCAGAAGGAACGTCGCCAGATGGATTTGTAGTGCGTTCCATTCGTAAAATCAACCGTAAAAGAAGGTAAATGACAATAGGAGGATTATAAAAATGAAAAGTTATACAATTACCGTCAACGGAACTGCATATGAAGTTACAGTAGAAGAGAGAGGCAGCGCAGCGGCTCCGGCTCCCGCGCCTGCAGCAGCACCTGCACCAGCTCCTGCCCCGGCAGCGGCGCCAGCTCCGGCACCTGCACCGGCACCTGCTCCGGCAGCACCGGCAGGCGGCACAGGAGCAGTAAAAGTTACTGCATCTGTTCCGGGCAAGGTCGTAAAAATTGTAGCAGAACCGGGACAGGCTCTGAAGCCAGGCGACAGCATTGTCATCCTGGAATCCATGAAAATGGAAATTCCGATCGTTGCTCCTCAGGAGGGAACTCTGGCAAGCATCGATACAACAGAAGGCGCATCCGTAGAAAACGGAGATATCCTGGCAACAATGAACTAGGACGGGAGGTATTCAAATGTCGTATATTACAGAGACCCTGTCCAACCTGATACATCAGACAGCATTTTTTAATCTTACCTGGGGCAATTATCTGATGATCGCGGTGGCTTGTGTATTCTTATTCCTTGCAATTAAAAAGGGATTCGAGCCGCTTCTTCTGATTCCGATTGCCTTTGGCATGCTCCTGGTAAATATTTATCCGGATATTATGGCGGATCCGGCAGACACTTCAAACGGAGTCGGCGGACTTCTCCATTATTTCTATCTTCTTGACGAGTGGAGTATCCTTCCTTCTCTGATTTTCATGGGAGTGGGAGCTATGACGGATTTCGGTCCGCTGATTGCAAACCCCATGAGCTTTCTCATGGGAGCCGCTGCTCAGCTTGGCATTTACGTGGCATATTTCCTTGCGATTTTCCTGGGATTCAACGATAAAGCAGCAGCAGCGATCTCCATTATCGGAGGAGCCGACGGACCGACTTCTATCTTCCTTGCAGGAAAACTTGGACAATCCGCACTCATGGGGCCCATTGCCGTGGCGGCATATTCCTATATGTCTTTGGTGCCGATTATTCAGCCGCCTATCATGAAGCTCTGCACCACAGAAAAAGAGCGAAAAATTAAAATGGATCAGCTTCGTCCTGTAAGCAAGCTGGAAAAAATCCTGTTTCCGATCGTAATCACGATTGTTGTATGCCTGATTCTTCCTACAGTGGCTCCGCTGGTGGGAATGCTTATGCTGGGAAATCTCTTCCGCGAGTCCGGTGTGGTAAAACAGCTTACAGAGACAGCTTCCAATGCAATGATGTATATCGTTGTAATTCTGCTCGGTACCTCAGTGGGAGCGTCTACCAGTGCAGAAGCGTTTTTGAATCTTGATACTCTGAAAATTGTGTTCCTTGGTCTGGCTGCTTTTGCGTTCGGCACTTTCGGCGGCGTTATGCTGGGCAAACTGATGTGCAAGCTTTCCGGCGGCAAGATCAATCCTTTGATCGGTTCCGCAGGCGTATCTGCCGTACCGATGGCTGCCCGTGTATCTCAGAAAGTGGGAGCGGAAGCAGATCCTACCAACTTCCTTCTGATGCATGCTATGGGACCAAACGTAGCAGGCGTTATCGGAACTGCCGTTGCGGCAGGTACGTTTATGGCAATATTCGGCGTCTGATCTGAAGCATCTGGAATCAAAGTTATATAAACACTTAATGAGCACAGACAACAGACTCAATGCGAATTCAGTACAAGATTAGCTATAATGTAATATAAGGAGAAAGACAATGGCAGAATTAGAGAAAAAACCTGTAAAAATTGTGGAAACTGTTCTGCGTGACGCGCATCAGTCCCTGATCGCAACAAGACTCAGCACAGAGCAGATGCTTCCAATCGTTGATAAAATGGACAAAGTCGGTTATCATGCAGTAGAATGCTGGGGCGGGGCTACCTTTGACGCTTCTCTTCGTTTCCTGAAGGAAGATCCGTGGGAAAGACTTCGTAAATTCCGTGACGGCTTCAAAAACACAAAGCTTCAGATGCTGTTCCGCGGACAGAACATTCTGGGATACCGTCCTTATGCCGATGATGTAGTGGAATATTTTGTTCAGAAATCAGTGGCAAACGGAATTGACATCATTCGTATCTTCGACTGTCTGAATGATATGAGAAACCTGAAAACCGCAGTAAAGGCAGCCAATAAAGAAAAAGCACATGCGCAGGTGGCTCTTTCTTATACGCTTGGAGACGCCTACACTCTGGAATACTGGACCAACATTGCAAAAGAGATTGAAGAGATGGGCGCAGATTCCATCTGCATCAAGGATATGGCAGGACTTCTTCTTCCGTATCAGGCAACAGAGCTTGTAAGCGCTCTGAAAGAAGCAGTCAGCATTCCGATTGATCTTCATACGCATTATACTTCCGGTGTGGCTTCCATGACCTATCTGAAGGCTGTTGAGGCAGGAGTGGATATCATTGATACTGCAATCTCACCTTTTGCTCTTGGAACCTCCCAGCCGGCAACCGAAGTTATGGTGGAAACCTTTAAGGGCACTCCTTATGACACAGGATTCGATCAGAACCTTCTGGCTGAAATTGCAGATTACTTCCGCCCGATCCGTGACGAAGCTCTCGACAGCGGACTTCTGAATCCGAAGAACCTGGGCGTCAATATTAAGACGCTGCTGTATCAGGTACCCGGCGGAATGCTTTCCAATCTGACCTCTCAGTTAAAAGAGCAGCATGCGGAAGACAAATTCTATGAAGTGCTGGAAGAAGTGCCGAAAGTCCGCAAGGATCTCGGTGAGCCTCCTCTGGTTACTCCGTCTTCTCAGATTGTGGGAACTCAGGCTGTATTTAACGTTCTCATGGGCGAAAGATACAAGATGGTTACGAAAGAGACAAAGGATATTCTCAGCGGCAAATACGGCGCTACCGTGAAGCCGTTTAATCCGGAAGTTCAGAAAAAATGCATCGGAGATACCGAACCGATTACCTGCCGCCCGGCGGATCTTCTGGACAATGAGCTTGATAAGCTTGAAAAAGAAGTGGCTCCTTATAAGGAGCAGGATGAGGACGTTCTTTCCTACGCGCTGTTCCCGCAGGTTGCCATGGACTTCTTTAAATATCGCCAGGCACAGCAGACAAAAGTGGATGAGACAGCGGCAGATACAAAGAACGGAGCTTATCCGGTATAAAATATTCCTTCTTGCGGATCCGCTGAGATTCGGGGAATCTATGAGCAAAATAACAGGCCCGTCAGAAAATTCTGGCGGGCTTGCTTTCCAGAAAGGATACAGATGAACAGAGTTTTGATTGTAGGAGGCGGAGCTGCAGGAATGTTTGCCGCCGCAACGGCAGCCAGAAATGGCTGTGAAGTTTTTCTTTTTGAAAAAAATGAAAAGCTTGGAAAAAAACTGTATATAACCGGAAAAGGAAGATGTAATGTAACCAACAACTGCGGATCGGAGGAGCTTCTTGCCGGAGTTGTCCGCAATCCCAAATTCCTTTACAGCGCTTTTTATACTTTTGGAAGCAGTGAGATGATGGATTTTCTGGAAGAGGCAGGAGTTCCCCTTAAAACGGAAAGAGGAAACCGTGTTTTTCCGGTTTCCGATCATTCATCAGACATCATCCGGGCTCTGGAACGTCAGATGAGAAAATACGGGGTACACATCCATCTTCACAGCAAAGTAAAAAATGTTTCAGCTGAGAACGGAAAAATTTCGGGAATATATCTTGAGGACGGGAGTTTTTATCCCGGCGATGCTGTTATTGTGGCCACAGGGGGACTTTCCTATCCTTCCACAGGGTCTACCGGGGACGGATATACCTTTGCGAAAGAAACCGGCCATAAAGTAACGGATCTGTTTCCCTCACTGGTACCTCTTCGCACTGAGGAAGAGTACATTCCCAGGTTAAAGGGACTCTCCCTCAGAAATGTCAGGCTGACCATTAAAAAAGATAGAAAAATTCTGTTTCAGGACTTTGGGGAAATGATGTTTACTCATTTCGGCGTGACCGGCCCATTGATTTTATCTGCCAGCGCCAGCATCGGCCAGACGCTTCAGAAAGAGGGGCATTTGGCCGCATATCTGGATCTGAAGCCCGCGCTGACGGAAGAGCAGCTGGATGCCCGTATTCTGCGGGAATTTCAGGATGGAAAGAACAAGCAGTTTAAAAATGTCATCGGCGTATTATTTCCCGCCTCTCTTACTCCTGTTATAATCGATCTTGGAGGAATTCCGGCGGATAAAATCATCCATGAAATATCCAGAGAAGAGAGAATCCGCTTCGGTTCTCTGGTGAAAGCTTTTCCATTTACTTTAACAGGACTTGGTGAATTTAAAGAAGCCGTCATCACACGGGGCGGAGTTTCCGTAAAAGAAATCAATCCCGCGACTATGGAGTCCAAAAAGGTGCAGGGACTGTATTTTATCGGCGAAGTGCTGGATCTTGACGCTGTAACCGGCGGTTATAATCTTCAGATCGCCTGGTCCACTGCATATCTTGCAGCAATCGCTGTATGTAAAGTATAAAACAGGAGGAAAATACAGATGATTTATAATATCGCCATTGACGGACCGGCAGGGGCCGGAAAGAGTACGATTGCCAGGAGGGTGGCCCGGGAGCTTTCTTTTGTATATGTGGATACAGGAGCTATGTATCGCGCTATGGCGCTTTATCTTCTTCGCCGGAAAACAGACAGAGAAAATCCCGACGAGATTGGAAAAGCATGTCAGGGAGCGGAGATTTCCATTGAATACAAAAACAAAGAGCAGATTGTTCTTCTGAACGGTGAAAATGTCACCCCTTATCTTCGGACAGAGGAGGTAGGAAATATGGCTTCTGTCAGTTCCGCCAATCCGGAAGTCCGGAAAAAACTTCTGGATCTTCAGAGAAAACTCGCTGCAGATATGAGTGTTGTAATGGATGGACGCGACATTGGCACCACCATTCTCCCGGATGCGGATGTGAAAATTTATCTCACCGCAAGCACGCTTACGAGAGCGAAAAGGCGTTATCTGGAACTGGCGGAAAAAGGAATTTCCTGCGATCTCTCTCAGATTCAAAAGGATATAGAAGAACGGGACGAAAGGGACATGCACCGGGAAATTTCTCCTCTGAAAAAAGCCGATGACGCTGTGCTGGTGGATTCTTCTGATATGACGATTGACGAGGTGGTAAATACTATTTTACAGATATTCCGGGAAAAAGTGATAACATCAGAAAAGGAGTCGGAACAATGAAGGTAAAGGTGG
>DWYN01000150.1 GCA_019118645.1 Candidatus Blautia excrementipullorum
TCCTCGATAGCTCAATGGTAGAGCACTCGGCTGTTAACCGAGTTGTTGTAGGTTCGAGCCCTACTCGGGGAGGTAGAAGACCTGTAAATGTTTCGTTTACAGGTCTTTTTTTCTGTTGTTCGTTCTTTAACGGACAGACCGTTGTAAAATAAGGAAAAGTAAAGTAAAATATTCTGTATGTGACAGATTTGGTTCCCTTCCCGGATGCGGGAGGGAAAAGGACAGAAAGAAGGAGAAAACAGAGTATGGGAAAACTGGATGGGCTGAAGCCCGCAGAGGTATTCCACTTTTTTGAAGAGATCAGCCGCATTCCGCGCGGCTCCGGAAATGTGGAAGCGATCAGTGATTATCTGAAGGATTTCGCAGAAAGCAGAGGACTCGTCTGCGTACAGGATGAAGTAAAAAATATCATTATAATAAAGGAAGCGTCTCCAGGCTATGAACAGGAGGAACCTGTGATTCTGCAGGGGCATATGGATATGGTTGCGGTAAAGGACGCGGACTGTACGAAGGATATGACAAAAGAAGGTCTGGATCTGAGAGTGGATGGAGACTGGCTGTATGCGGAAGGAACCAGCCTGGGTGCTGATGATGGCATTGCAGTGGCCTGCGCGCTCGCCCTTCTAGATTCAGACAGTATTCCCCATCCCCGTCTGGAGGTGGTGCTCACTGTGGATGAGGAGACCGGGATGGAGGGTGCGAATGCCATCGATCTGTCCATCTGCCGTGGCCGCAGAATGCTGAACCTGGACTATGAGGAGGAAGGCGTCCTTCTGACCAGCTGTGCAGGAGGCGCCAGAGTACACGGAAAGCTGGCGGTCTCTGTGGAAAGAATTACGGGAACTCGCCTTGACGTGTATGTTGAGGGACTGAAGGGCGGTCATTCCGGTTCCGAAATCGATAAGGGACGGGCAAACGCCAATGTGCTGCTCGGGCGCGTGATGCGCTCCATCCCTGAGGAAGCGGACGCCCGTTTCCTTTCGCTGGAAGGCGGCAGTGCGGACAATGCGATTCCCTCTTCCAGCAGAGCTGCTCTTGTGGTGAAAAAGGGAACGGCTTCTGCTGTCAGGGAGGCTCTGGAAAAGCTGGCTGAGACTCTTCGGAGGGAGTATGCGGCGACGGATGGAGGCATCAGTATCCGTATCGGTGAAGAGGAGGACGGAGAATGGGAAGCCTTTTCCGGAAAAAGCACGGAAAAGATTACTGCCATTCTCTATCTCATGCCAAACGGGATTCAACGGATGAGCGCTGATATCCCGGGACTGGTGCAGACCTCTCTCAATCTGGGAATTCTCGGAACGGAGGGCAGCTGTGTGAGCTTCGACTATTCCATCCGAAGCAGCGTGGGAAGCGAGAAGACAGTGATCGTCGACAGAGTCTGCCTGCTTCTGTCCGTGCTGGGAGCGGAGTATACGGTGAGCGGAGAATATCCGGCCTGGGAATATCGGAAGGATTCTGCCCTGCGCGACAGGATGGTCCGTATTTATGAGAAAATGTTCGGGAGCTCCCCGAAAGTAGAGGCCATCCATGCGGGGCTTGAGTGCGGGATCCTGTCTCCAAAGCTGCTTGGTCTGGACTGCGTTTCCATCGGACCGGATATGCAGGACATCCATACTCCCAGAGAACGCCTGAGCATTTCTTCTACGGAGAGGGTATGGAATTATATTCTGGAAATTTTGAAAAAATAAGAGAGGATAAGAGATAAATGATACTGTTTCAATGTGACTATAATGAAGGCGCTCATCCCAGAGTGCTGGAGAAACTGGTAGAAACCAATCTGGATCAGACTGTGGGCTACGGTGAGGATGAGCACTGTGCCCACGCTGCAGAGCTGATTCGGAAGGCCTGTGGGGATGACAGCCTTGCCGTGCATTTCCTGGTCGGAGGAACTCAGGCCAACATGACGGTAATTGCGGCGGCACTCCGCCCTCATCAGGGGGTGATCGCTGCGCAGACCGGCCATATCAACGGCCATGAGACCGGAGCGGTGGAATCCACGGGGCATAAGGTTCTTGCTCTTCCGCAGAAGAATGGAAAAATTGACGCATCCCAGGTGGCAGAGCTGTGTGAAGCCCATCTGCATGATGCTTCCTTTGAACATACGGTTCAGCCGAAGATGGTTTACATTTCAAACCCCACCGAGTACGGAACTCTCTATACGGGAAAAGAACTGGAAGAACTGAGTGCGGTATGCCGCAGGTATGGTCTGTATCTGTTTCTGGACGGGGCAAGGCTGGGATACGGTCTCGCCGCTGCTGACAATGAGCTGAATCTTCCTCTTATCGCCAGGTGCTGTGATGTGTTTTATATCGGAGGCACCAAGGTGGGAGCCCTGTTCGGTGAAGCAGTGGTTATGTCTAATGAAGAGCTGAAAAAGGATTTCCGCTATCTTATCAAACAGAAGGGCGGCATGCTGGCCAAAGGACGCCTGCTTGGCGTACAGTTTGAAACCCTGTTTGAAGATGATCTGTATCTGGAAATTTCCCGTCATGCGGACCGGCTTGCGGATAAGCTTCGGGAAGCATTTGTGGAGGCCGGTTTTCCCATGCTTGTGGAAAGCCGCACGAACCAGATTTTTCCGATTCTGCCGGATACGATTCTGGAAAAACTCGGACATGACTATGGCTATACCTGGCAGGAACGGGTGGATGAGACGCACAGCGCGGTCAGGTTCTGCACCAGCTGGGCGACAAGGGAAGAAAATGTGGACAGGCTGATCGCTGACCTGAAAAGGCTGGCCCTGTCTGTCTGAGAAATCTGAAGAAGGGAGAGAAAACTCCCTTCTCTTTTTTTACAGAGAAAAGTATGGCCTCAGAAGGAATCTGAAATTTCATATTAAATGAAAAAATAAATGCAATGATACGTTAAAATCATAGCGTATAAACGATTAAAAACATAATATATCAAGTGTATTTTTAGAGAAAATACAAACATATCGTTACTGATAAGCCATTCCTGGCACCTGTATGATATTTACGTAATCCTGGAAATATATGGAAATATAGGGGAATGGAATGGCTATGGGAGAAATTCTTGTACAGATTGGGAAAAGGCTGTATAAAAGAAGAAAGGAAATGGGACTGACGCAGGAAGCGATGGCGGAACGTCTGGGGATGTCCCTTACTTTTTATGGGGAGATTGAACGGGGACGCAAGCGGCTTTCCATCGAGAAGATTCTTATGGTTTATGAGCAGACAGGCATGAATCCTGACTATCTTCTGACCGGAGAAGAGCCTCTGGAGCAGGCTGCAATGGAAATTTTCAGAAACTGCCCTGAAGAAAAACGGCCGGTGCTGGAGCAGATTTTTTCGAATTTGACAGAGATGTACAGGTAACCGGACAGAAAAAGTTTATACGAAAGAGGATACGGGCAGATGAAGGAAAACAGGGAATTCTTCGAGGAGCTCTATCGTTCAGAATACGACAATATCAAAAGATATGTCCGCCGTATGGTTACAGACGGGAACGGGATAGAGGATATTGTACAGGAAACCTTTGTCGAAGCCTATCGGAAAATCGCTTATCTTCGTACACATCCAAATGTTCCGGGCTGGCTTCGCGTTACTGCAAAGAACAAAATCATGAAGTGGGAAGAAAAGCAGAAAAAGTACAGTCTGGACTTTGATTACCTTCTGAAGAACACGGATGGTGTTGGAAAGGGACGGATTACGGACGACTTCAAAATGGTGGAGGCATACTGTACGGTACGCAAGATTTTGTCAGATGAAGAGCTCGACATCCTGCGGCATTATTACGAATATGGCTATACTTCTCAGGAAATGGCGGCCCGCCTCGGAATCTCGGAGACCTGCTTTAAGGTCAGAATTCTGAGAATGAAGCAGAAGATAAAAAACAGTCTTCAGCTTCCGCTGTTCCTGTGCGCCGGTAAGCTGATTTTGGAAATTCTGAAGTTTATGGGAGAAGTATGAGGTGGTTTGAATGGCAGAAAAAAAGGAACCCCGCGACGAAAAACTCATTGAAGAACTGTACGAAAGGCTCTGGTGGTATACCTACGAGGCCAGCGAAGAAGAATTTGATGAGAAGGAAGTGGATGCAATTACCCGCCTCCTGGACGTGCTGGAGCCTGTTTATGATGACCCGGCCTATGAGCCCGGTGCAGACGCTGCCCTGAAACGCTTCTGGGAACGGTATGGTGAAGAAGAGGAAAACGCAGCGATGGAGGACAGCGTATCCGTTCCGGATGGCCCTGCATTCGTTGCCGGTGCAGAGATACCGAAGGCAGACGAAAAGGAACATTCTGCAGAAAAAATATGCAGAGACAAAGTCCTTTTGGAAAAAGAAAGTGGGGAGGAGGTACCGGGCGCCGGGAAAGCGGCAGTTATGGAGACTTCTGATAGTGGAACTTCGGAGAAAACGGTGGATGCGGATGCTGCCAAATTAGAAAAAGAGCACGTAAAATCCAGCAGCAGGAAACGGTGGAGAAAGCATCTTACTCGCATTGCCGTCGGAGTTGCCGCCTGTATCGTTCTTCTCATCTCTGTAAATGTGGGAAGTTATGCTTTGCGGAAGAAATCCTTCTTTGAGATTGTTAGAGAAGAGATTGGAAGGACTGAGATTACTGTGACGGGAAATACGGAGGGAATCGAAAATGTTGAGAATAACGATGTCGAGTGTTCATCATGGGGGGAAGTTATGGATATTATTGGTGAAGAAATATTAGTACCCACATATATTCCAGAAGGATATGAGTTGAAATCCTTGGTAGTTAAGGATGCAGAATCAAGATGGGGAATAGTAGGCCGATATGAAAATGAAGAGGGGAATTATATAAAAATACGAATTAATATGTACCAAGAAGAATTTAAGAAAGATATGATGCAATATGGAAGCGACTGGGATGTAATAACTGGTGATACATCGAATAAAGATATACAATATTATGGCAAAAATAATTTATATGAGACCTTTTTTTCTGATAATAAATGTATATATTATATTATAACTAATGAAAATGTAGAACAGCTAGAAAAAATAGTTGATGGGATGAAAAAGTAAGATAAAATATTATATAAAATCGTCTATATCATTATAGTAATTATTATATTTCGCACAAGTTTTTGCTTTGGCATATAAAACTTGTGCGATTTTTGTTGCTAAGGAAAAAATATATAAAGAATGTAACTCTTTTCGCAGTAGAAAGAATAAATATTCAGAAT
>DWYN01000151.1 GCA_019118645.1 Candidatus Blautia excrementipullorum
TCTGAAGAATATTTTCAGAAGGTAGCATCCTATATGAACAATAAAATTGCGGAATTAAGTGAAATGCCCGGGTATTCCAGGCAGCCTATGGAAACCAAACATACGCTGCTCAGTCTGAATATAACAGACGACTATTTCAAGGCCAAAAAGCAGGCTGAGATTTTTGAACAGGATCTTCAGCAGAAAGACCAGGAGATGTACGAGCTGAAGCATGAGCTGATTTCTCTGCGCATGAAAATTGAAGAAGCGGAGAAAAATCAGCAGGAGGCTGTTCAGCAGAGGACTGTTCTGGAAGGAAAAGTAAAAGAGCTTGAGCAGGAAGTTGATTCACTGCTGAAGTAGAGAGAAAAAGGGGGATTGCTTAGGTAGTCCCCTTTATCTGTTTTTAGATAGATAAGAGAGGAATTATGGATAATAAGAAAAGACCGGAACTTCTGGCGCCAGCCGGTTCCTATGAGGCTTTTGAGGCGGCTCTCGGCGCGGGAGCTGACGCAGTCTATGTGGGAGGACCGGATTTCGGAGCCAGAGCTTACGCGAAAAATTTTACCCAGGAGGAGCTGCTCCGCGCGATACGGACCGCGCACCTTCACGGCAAAAAGCTCTATTTAACCGTCAATACGCTTTTGAAAAACAGAGAACTGCAGGAACGCCTGTACGATGCCCTTCTTCCCTGCTATGAGGAGGGCCTTGATGCAGTGATTGTTCAGGATTTTGGCGTTCTGCGCTTTATACGCCGGACGTTTCCGCAGCTTTCTGTTCATGCCAGCACTCAGATGGCGGTTACCGGACCAAAGGGAATGCGCTTTCTCGAGGGTCTGGGAGTCACCCGCGTAGTTCCTGCCAGGGAGTTGAGCCTGGAGGAGCTTTCCGCCATGCATCAGGCCAGTCCCATTGAAATTGAGGCTTTTATTCATGGCGCCCTGTGCTACAGTATTTCCGGACAGTGTCTGATGAGCAGCATGCTGGGTGGCCGAAGCGGAAACCGCGGGCGCTGCGCACAGCCCTGCCGTCTTTCTTACCGTGTAAGAGATGACAGGAATCGATGGGTGAAAGGAAAAAATATCTGTCCTTTGAGTCTGAAGGATATCTGCACACTGGATCTTCTTCCGGAGATACTGGACGCAGGAGTTATTTCCCTGAAGATTGAAGGTAGAATGAAACAGCCGGAGTACACCGCCGGAGTTACAGGCATGTATCGAAAATATCTGGACATACTGGAACATAAAAGGGAAAATTATCAGGTTTCCGAAGAAGACAGAAAATATCTTATCGATCTTTTTAACCGCGGAGGTTCCTGTCAGGGATATTACCGGCAGCAGAACGGTCCGTCAATGATGGCTTTTACAAACGAGAAAAAAACCGGCAATATTTCCGTTGAATTAAAAAAAAGAAAAGAAAAAATTTACGGGAATTTAATTCTTTTGTCAGGAAGTCCTGCTATACTGGAAGTATCCTGTCCGGATCCTTCTCTGAATCAGGAAGAAGACAGGAAAAATTCCGGGCAGGACATAAAGAACATCTCCGTTTCCGTATCCGCAGGGGAAGTGCAGCCTGCCAAAGAGTGCCCTTTGGAGGAAGACCGCATTCGAAAACAAATGGAAAAGCTGGGAAACACAGAATTTGCCTGGGGCAGTCTGAATATTCAGATGGATAAAAATATTTTTCTTCCGATCGGAATGCTCAATGAGCTGCGCCGAAACGCATTTGCCGCTCTGGAAGATGCCATACAGTCCGGATATCGGAGAAAACAGCCGGAACTTCCCGTGTATGTACCGGAAGAAGCGAAAAAAGGGGCTTCCAGCCGCCCACAGAAGCTTTATGCTTCCTGCGAGACGCAGGAGCAGGCTTTCGCACTCTGCTCCAGTTCCTCTCTTTCAGGGTTATATCTTCCTTTCCGCGCAATGAAAAACTGTATGGAAAAAGGTCTGCAGAAAAGCAGGGAGCTTTATCTTACGCTCCCATATGTAACAAGAGGGAAAATTCCGGAAGAATTTTTTGCTCAGGCGGAAAAATGGCTTTCGCTGGGTATGAAAGGTTTCCTTGTACGCAGTCTGGAGGCATACGGCGCGCTGAAGGAGAGAGGCTTCCAGAAAAAGTGTGTGATTGACTTCTCTTTGTATACCTGGAATAATGAAGCCGTTGCATTTTGGGAAGAGGAGGGCGTTCTGCGCACCACTATGCCGGTGGAATTAAATGAAAAGGAGCTCAGGCACAGAAATAACGCACACAGCGAATTCCTGATTTACGGTTACCTTCCGCTGATGCAGTCTGCGCAGTGCGTCAGGAAAAATCTGCTCCGCTGCGACAGGAAAGAAAGCTTCATGGTACTGAAAGACCGCTATGACAAAGAATTTTCCTGCGTTTGCGTGTGCGATCCGTGGAAAACCGGAAATACAAAGGACGCAGGGTACTGTTATAATATTCTTTATAACAGCCTTCCCTACGGCCTTCTGAAAGAGTACCGGCAGGTTCGTGAACTCGGCGCCGGCGCGCTGCGCTTATCGTTTACCACAGAGCCTGCTGAAGAAGCTGTTAAGATACTGAAAGAATTTGCGGACGTATATCTGTATGGAGGAAGGCCGTCCGAGAGAACTTTTACAAAAGGACATTTTAAAAGAGGAGCCGAATAGGCATATGATCAATGTAATTGTTGAATTATCAAAATACCTTATACTGACGCTGATGATCATTTACACTTTTCACTGTTTTTATACAGTTCGTCAGCAGGATGAAGAAGAAAAAAATGATCTTTTAAGACAGCAGCTGATTTTAATTTTCTTCATGGACTTTACTGCATTTCTTGTGATTTATCTGAAAACCTTTGATTTTCAGGTGATTCTCTTTTATATTGAAATGCTGATCTTTTTTGCGGCAGTGCAGATCCTGTACCGTATTTTTTACAAAAAAGCGTCACTGCTTCTTTTAAATAATATGTGCATGCTTTTGAGCATCGGATTCATTATGCTCTGCCGCCTGGATATCGACACTGCAACACGGCAACTTCTTATTGCCGCAGCCGCCAGCGGCATTGCGCTGATTATTCCGGTAATCATTCGGAAACTGAAAATCCTGCGCAGGCTTACCTGGGTTTATGCCGGCATAGGCATTGTGCTCCTGGCAGCAGTATTTCTGCTGGCTCAGACAAGCTACGGGGCAAAGCTTTCTCTTATGGGAATCCAGCCCTCTGAGGCCATAAAAATCACCTTTGTATTTTTTATGGCATCTCTTTTGTCCCGGGATACCAGCTTCCGCGCTGTGGTGAAGGCTACGATTGTCGCGGCTCTTCATGTGGGGATCCTGGTTCTCTCCAGAGACCTTGGAAGCGCAGTGATCTTTTTTGCAGCGTATCTGATTATGGTTTATGTGGCTACGAAAAAGGTCGGATATCTGGGACTTGGTCTGGCAGGCGGAAGTGTGGCGTCTGTTATCGCCTATTATCTTTTCGGACATGTCAGGCAGAGAGTCAGCGCCTGGAGAGATCCTATGGCTGTTTATCAAAATGAAGGATATCAGATTGTTCAGTCTCTGTTCGCCATTGGAACGGGAGGCTGGTTTGGAATGGGGCTCTGCCAGGGATCTCCGGAGTCCATACCAGTTGTAAAAAACGATTTTATATTCAGCGCTATCTGCGAGGAACTGGGAGGGATTTTTGCCATCTGCCTGATTCTTGTCTGCATGAGCTTTTTCCTGATGATCGTAAATATAGCTCTCAGAATTAAGAATCCATTTTATAAACTGATTGCTCTGGGGCTCGGTGCGGAATACGCTTTTCAGGTATTCCTGACTATCGGCGGAGCGACAAAATTCATACCGATGACAGGCGTCACCCTCCCTCTGGTCAGCTACGGAGGAAGCTCCGTAATGAGCACCATACTGATGCTGGCTATTATTCAGGGACTGTATATTTTAAGAGAAGATGAGGACGAAGAATTTGAGAGACGAAGAAAAGAGGCTGCGCAGCGAATCCGAGAGAGAGAGGAAGCGCGCAGAGCGAGAGAAATCTAAAAAGCGGCGGTCCAGAAACAGAGAATACAGTTTCGTTTCAGGATTTTTTGTAGTTATTTTTCTTGGACTGATCGGATATCTGATTTATTTTAATGCGGTAAGAAGCGAAACTTTTATCAACAGTCCGTACAATACCCGGCAGGATACCTTTTCAGACCGGGTAGTGCGTGGACAGATTCTTTCTTCTGACGGGGAGGTTCTTGCAAGAACAGACGTTTATGATGACGGCACTGAAGAAAGAGTGTACCCATATTCCAATATTTTTGCCCATGTGATCGGGTATGATACAAACGGCAAAAGCGGTCTGGAATCAGAGGCAAACTTTCAGCTTCTTACATCCCATGAATTTTTTCTCAACCAGATGAAAAATGAGTTTCTGGGCGAGAAAAATATGGGAGATACCGTAATATCCACTTTAAGAGCCGATCTGCAGACAACGGCGTATAACGCCCTGGGCGACAGAAGAGGAGCCGTAGTGGCTTTGGAGCCGTCCACCGGAAAAATTCTTGCTATGGTAAGCAAGCCTGACTTTGATCCCAACACTTTGGCGGAAAACTGGGACTGGCTGGTAAGCGATGAGACGAACAGCAGCCTTCTGAACCGTGCTACCATGGGACAGTACCCGCCGGGATCCACTTTTAAAATTGTAATGGCTCTGGACTATTACCGGAAGCATGGAAGCTTCGACGGTTACAGCTACCTCTGCCAGGGAAGCGTGACGCTGGAAGATCATACGATCCAGTGCTACAACGGAAATGTCCACGGACAAGAAGATTTTTACTCGGCATTTGCCAACTCCTGTAACTGTGCCTTCGCTGAAATGGGAACAGAGCTTGGCGGTTCTTCTATTCTGAACACAAGTGAAGATCTGCTTTTCAACAAAAATCTCCCTCTGGATTCCTACCGGAAAAGTTCTTTCACTCTGAACGGACAGTCCGGAATTCCGCTGATCATGCAGACGTCTATCGGACAGGGAAATACTCTTGTCTCCCCTATGCATATGGCGCTGATTACAAGCGCTGTGGCCAATGGAGGAGTTCTCATGAAACCTTATCTGATTGATCAGGTGGTAAATAATACCGGAGATGTTATCAGTACAACAGAACCTGAAGCATACAGGCGCCTGATGACAAACAATGAGGCGGCGATGCTGGGCGAACTTATGGAGGGAGTTGTGGAGCGCGGAACTGCAACCGCACTTTACGGCCAGGGATATACGGCAGCCGGCAAAACAGGCTCCGCAGAATATGACGAGAATGGCTCCAGCCATTCCTGGTTTGTGGGATACTCCAACGTGGATGATCCGGATCTGGTAGTTTCCATTATTGTTGAGGGCGGAGGAACCGGAAGCGAAGCAGCAGTGCCAATCGCTTCACAGTTATTTAATACTTACTATTATGGCTGAGCAGATAACGCCTGAACTAACGGTTGCCAGTTTGCGCAAAAAGAGTTATACTGTATTCAGTTCAGATTCACACGCATTACAGGAGGAACGTGCATTATGATAGAAGCAACGAGCTGTGGCGGTGTGGTAATTTATCGTGGGAAGATACTGGCACTATACAAGTCCTACAAAAACCGGTATGAAGGCTGGGTATTGCCAAAGGGAACCGTAGAAAAGGGGGAGACCCACATACAGACTGCATTGCGGGAAGTCAGAGAGGAGGCAGATGTAAAAGCGTCCATTGTAAAATATATTGGAAAAAGCCATTATAATTTTACGGTCCCGGAAGATATGGTCACCAAGGAAGTACATTGGTATCTGATGACAGCTGATAATTATCATAGCAGACCCCAGAGGGAAGAATACTTTGTAGATTCCGGATATTATAAATTCCATGAGATTTATCACCTTCTTCGTTTTTCAAACGAGAAACAGATTGTGGAAAAGGCATATCAGGAATATCTGGAGATGAGAAGTCAGGGGCTGTGGGGACGGCAGCGCAGGGATTGATTCCTGACAGATGAAAGGACTGTGTTTTTGCGCAGTCCTGTTTAGATTTATCGAAAAAGGGAATCCTTCTATATAGACAGCATCAGCAGCCTTGGGGAAAGGGAGCAGTGAAACAGAATGCTGAAATGGAATAAGAATTGTTATATTGGAAAAAAAGTCCGGAATGTGAAGCAGATTCAGGAAAAACTGGAAAACAGCAGAATCGTTCCCGGGATCTATCTTCTTACACTTTCAGAGAATCCGCATAACCTCATGGAAATACTTCCTGCCATCAGTTTGATCCAGCGCACTGCCGCTGATTTGTGTCCTGAAATTATCGGCATTGCCAGCGGCAGAGAGGAGGCTTTGGAACTGGTGGAGGAGATCGTCAGCACAATATATAAAGATACCGGGGACGTCCAGCTAAAAGAATATTTAAAAAACAGGTGAAAGCATGTTACATATTTTATGGATGCTTATAAAAATCATATTGATTGTTTTGGGAACTGTCCTGGGACTTGCAGTACTTTTCCTCTGCCTGCTTCTTTTCTGTCCGGTGAGGTATAAAGCCCGGGTTTTAAAGACACAGGGCAGTCTGAGAAATCTGGAGGCGCAGTTCACAGTCAGCTGGCTGTTCGGCGGAGTCCGTCTGAGCCTTCTGGTAAGCCAAACAAAAAAAGTCAGAAACTTTCGGCTGTTCGGGATCCCGGTGCTCAAATTTGTTCACAAGTGGAAGCGCAGAAAAAGGAGCATCCGGAAAGCTGACACCGAAAAAACCATTCCTCAGAAGCCCCATCCGGAATCCGTGCATTCTTCGGAAAATTCTGAAGATGTCCAGCGGCAGGAGCCTTTCCATGAAGAAACTTCTGCGGAGAAAAGCAGGAAAACAGCGGCGAATAAAATATTGCTTTTTCTGGAAAAACTAAAAGAAATCCCGGGATTTCTTTTGAACATTCTTTATTCATTAAAGAAAATTTCATTAACAATGCAGAATATTTATGATAAAATAAATTACTGGAAGCAGTTTTTGGAAAATCAAAGAGTACAGTCTGCCTTCGCACTTGCAAAGCAGCAGCTGAAAAAGCTTTTGTTCCATGTTTTTCCCAGAAAAGTAAAGGGATCTGTCACTTTTGGAAGCGAAGATCCTTCGGTCACAGGGGCCGTTCTTGCCCTTCTGGGAATGACGTTTCCGCTTCATCAGAACAGAGTGTCCATTCAGCCTGTTTTTGAAAACAGAAATTTTTTTGAAGGAAATATAAGTCTCAAAGGAAGAATCTATGGAATTGTCCCGCTGATGGTTTTTATAAAACTTTAT
>DWYN01000152.1 GCA_019118645.1 Candidatus Blautia excrementipullorum
AAATTATCCGAGTATGGGGTAAAGCAGCTTCGGAGCCATTCCAGGACCCCCGCCCCCTCACTGCTCAGCCTGGAGGATACGTTGAGGAGTACGGCTGCCATAGGCAGAAAGACGGCGAGACTCATTCCGAGTCCCAGGATCATTTGCCCGCATCCGGCCAGGAACAGCCTGGCTCTTTCTCCTGTTTTCCTATTCTCCGGCATCAGCACGCGGAAGAAAAGATAAAGCCCTGTGGCCGCCAGACACATATAAGTAAAATATACACTGTAGATCCCGCAGAGAAATACCATCACCGGGAAAAATCTTCTGCCTTTTTCCTTTCGGATAAATTTCTCACAGAACAAAAACAGAAGGGGCAGATAAACCACCGCCGTTCCGAACTGGTAATGCTGTCCCCATACCAGAAGAAAGCCGTTCAGTCCGTATACATAAGAAACAGCCAGTTTTGCCTGTCTGCTGAAAGTAAACTGAGACAGAAACCAGTAAAACGCCGCGCCGGCGGCGAGGATCTTCAGCACCTGGATCACATTGACATAGATCAGCATATGAGCCGATCCAAGCACCACTCCGATCCCGTACAGCAGCATCAGGAAGGGATCAAACAGATTGAAATTAAACATATTTACTCCCAGTCCGTTTGTAAAATCCCACAGCGCGAAATCCCCGTCCCGGAGATGGTTCACGATGCTGGTATAATTCATGATATACTGCTGCCAGGTATCGCTGCCGATGTCGTTAAAGATCATAAGCTGGTTTCCGAACAGATAATCAAAGAATATGATCATGCAGCTTACAAGCAGAAGCCCCAGAAGTATAACATAATTTCCTGCTTCTGTCTTTTTCCGGTCTTTGCCAAAAAACGCCCTTCCAGGCGCCGTAATTTTTTCCATTTTTTCATCTCACTTTTTCTGTTCTGTTTTTCAATATCCGCACATAAGGACAGCCCAAAGCAGCTGCTCTCCGTAATTTTACAGCCCAAGACTGCCTTCTATTTTTTCCGCGGAGGAAATAGAAAATACGGCAAAGAACAAAGGCCGCTTTACGCGCCTTTACTCTTTGCCGTCTGCCCTTTTTCCTGACAGTTACATGATCTCTTTCAGATAACGGGCAAGAGCGTCCTTCCAGTCCGGAAGCCGCCTGAATCCGTGCTCCTCCAGTTTCTTCTTTTCCATGCGGCTGTTGGAAGGCCGCTTTGCCTTTGCCGGATACTCTGCCGAGCTTACTGGTTTTACGTTAATCTTCATGTCAGCCTGGCGGAAAATTTCCACAGCAAAGTCATACCAGGAAATATATCCTCCCTCATTTGTGGCGTGATAGATGCCGTACTCTTCTTTTTCCAGCATGTCCACAAGAAGCCGGGCAAGATCATAAGTATAAGTAGGTGTGCCTATCTGGTCGTCTACTACAGTCAGGGTATCATGTGTCTTTCCGAGATTCAGCATAGTTTTGATAAAATTCTTCCCATTTACACCGAACACCCAGGCAATGCGGACGATATAATATTTATCCGTGTATTTCTGCACCGCCAGCTCGCCCTCATATTTCGACTGTCCATAAACATTCAAAGGCTGCACGACAGGATCATCCGGCTCCCATGGGCGTGTTCCCTGACCGTCGAACACATAATCCGTGCTTAAATAAACCATTGGAATATTAAGTTCGCCGCACATCTTCGCAATATTTTCCGTTCCGTCCACATTGACTCTCCGGCAGGTTTCCACCTGGTCCTCTGCGGCGTCCACGGCAGTCCAGGCAGCACAGTGCACCACCTTTTCCGGAAGGACCTCTTCCATTACTTTTCTCACTGTTCCGGCATCAGTAATATCCATTTCATCTACATCCACGCCAACGCCCTCATAGCCGCGCTTCGCAAGCTCATTCATTACGTCATGTCCGAGCTGTCCCTTTACACCGGTCACTAATACTTTCATAAAAACCCTCCTCTATATCCGTCTCAATGAAAAATCCTGGCTCTTTAATGTAAGATTGGGATTATAATACGGATCACCGTTCCGCATAATATCTGGCCATCGTTTTTCAAAGGTTGCGATTTCTTTGTTAAATCTTGCCACCTTCTCCGGGGTATCCTCCAGTCCTCTGGACTTGGATTCATAGTGGTAAAGCTCCGCATAAGGATTATATACGATCAGATATCCTGCCGTGCGCAGCTTCATACAGAAATCAATATCGTTGAAAGCCACGGCAAGTTCTTCCGTAAGCCCTCCCACCTTGTCAAAGGCTGATTTCTTCACCATCATACAGGCGGCAGTCACTGCGCTGTAATCCTGGGCGCAGATGATCCTGTGGCAGTATCCCGTTGTCCCTCTTGGCTGAAGCACAAAGCAGTGCCCCGCGATTCCGCCAAAACCGATCACCACTCCCGCATGCTGGATGGTATCATCTTCATAATACATCCTTGCGCCTACGGCGCCCACATCCTCACGCATACAATAGCCCAGAAGCTCCTCCAGACAGTCATCGTTTATGATCTCTGTATCATTATTCAAAAGAAGAAGATATTCGCCCTTTGCAAAAGAAGCCCCGTAATTATTGATCGCAGAATAATTAAATTCTCTGTCCCAGTAAACCACGCGGGCTTTGGGGTGATTTTTCTCCAGATCTTTGTAAAACTGGAATGTCTTTTCTTCTGTACTGTTATTCTCCACTATTATATACTCATAGTTTTGATAAGTAGAATGCTGGTCTATGGAGTCCATACACCGCTTCAGATCATCCGTATGATCTTTATTGGGAATAATAATGGAAATCAGAGGATCATAGTCTCGGATAAATCTTGTCCGGTAAAGTCCCAGAAATTCTCCCTGGAATACCTCTGCATGGATTCCCGTTCTTTTATAATGTTCCTCAATAGCCCGTTTACCCGCTTCAAAAGCATACGTCTTGCTTTCGGGATTTTCCGCCGTGGAGTCCTCATGGCATCTCCAATGATAAAGGATCTTGGGAATATGACAGATCTCCTCCGGCTTCACCGCTTCCACACACCGGAAAATAAAATCATAATCCTGGGCTCCGTCGTACTCCCTCCGGAACATTCCCACCTGATCAATCACATCTCTTCTCACAACAAAAAGATGGCAGATATAATTAACTGTACAGAGAAGATCAGGGTTGTAGTCCGGCTTGAAATGGGGCTGGAAAAATTTATGTCCGTCCATGGACATCTTATCCTCATCAGAATAAAGAAGCTTGATCTCCCTGTTTTCATTAACCGCCTTCACACACTGAAAAAGCGCGTGCGGCGTCAGCTCGTCGTCATGATCCGCAAAGGCAATATAATCCCCTGTGGCAGCCTCCATTCCCGCATTTGTATTTTCCGCGATCCTGAGAGGCGCCTCATTGGAGATCACTTTTATCCTTTCATCCGATTTTGCCAGAGCCTCCAGTGTTTTTCTGAGAGGCGAGTTTTGTCCGCTTCCGTCTGAAAGACACAGCTCCCAGTTGGGATATGTCTGCGCTTTTACAGATTCTACAAGCTGATGGAGATATTTCTCCGGCGTTTTATACAGGGGAACTACAATAGATATCTTCGGCTGATACTCGAATTTCTCATGTCTCTGCTTTTCCAGCTCCCTTGCACTTGGAAGATGACGCACAATCCATTTCTGATAAGGGATTTCTCTGGTAGAAGCTGTTTTTACCTTAGAAACGATCTTCCCTGCCAGAGCCGCGCCTCCCTGACTTCTCCAGTAGCGGATGCCCTTTTTGGCATATTTCTCTATTTTTCTCCTGAACACAACTGCAGGCTGAAGATGGACGATATGGACGGATTTTGTATCTCCGGCATAGAATACCATATAAAGAAGTTTTCCCGTCAAATTGGTCAGTTCCACAAAAAATCCTGTCTTATCCTGAAAATCCATCTCTTCATAGAGCTGTTCCACATCCACTCTCTCTGTACGAAGTATCTCCGCAGACAGCTTCTGCTTATTTTCATCAAAGATCTGAATACGCACCGGGCTGTCCGCCACAACCCAGCCCCTGATTCTTAAGAAGCCCTGCTGCACCTTTTCCTCTTCAATAAAAAACTGAGGCTTTCCGCGGCGTCTTTCCAGTTCTTTTGCAGAGACAGAAAACCAGCACACCGTTTTTTCCGGCATATCCGCATAAACAGACAGTTTCTGAAAACCCTCCAGAGATTCAGGCAGCTCCACCGCCGCAGTGATCCGCTCACCGCGCATAAGATCAGGATCTTTAAAACGCTCCAGAGCGCTCACTACCTCCAGTTTCCGGATCTCCGCCTTCACCTGAGAGCCGTCCAGACATGCCCGCATCTTCGCTTCCTTTGGCCAGGTCCCCTGCAGGATATAACAGCAGGGATCCTTCAGATGAAACCGGTCTTTTGTTACCTCAAAAATCTCTCTCGCCATATCAAAACCTCATTTCTCACTTTTCTCTAGAAAAATAAGCCGCTGCATTTTACGTCCGAGCCGCCCCTTTACCGATTATCATCGGCCAGTAACGAACAGTCTCCCTCCGTCACAGACAGGTTGGGATTATAATAGGGATCTCCTTTTTCCAGCTGCTTTCCCCACTTTTCCTGAAAACGCTTCACTTCTTTGTCAAATCGGAACTGCTTTTCAGGCGTATCCTCCAGTCCTCTGGATTTGGATTCATAGTGATAAAGCTCTGCATAAGGGGTAAAGACGATCTTTTTGTTTTTCTCCCTCATTTTCATGCAGAGATCAATATCATTAAAGGCCACCCGGAAAGTCTCGTCAAAGCCTCCCACAGCCTGAAAATCTGTCTTTTTAACCAGCATACAGGCCGCCGTCACCGCGGAGATCTCCTGAACGCTGATCATTCTTCCAAAATATCCCGCGTCCTCTCTGGAGGCGCGGCACATAATATGCCCTGCAATTCCCCCAAGTCCCAGCACCACTCCTGCATGCTGGATCGTATCGTCGGGATAATAAAGCTTTGCCCCTGTGACAGCCACCTGGTCCTGCTGGCAGATCATCAGCATCTCCTCCATCCACTGAGGAGTCAGGATCTCCACATCATTATTCAGAAACAGAAGATACTGTCCGTTCGCTCTTTCCGCTGCAAAATTATTAATAGCGGAATAGTTGAACTCTTTCTCCCATGTGAGCACACGCGCCTTCGGATAACGTTTGGAAAGTTTTTCATAATAAATAAAGGTCTCTTCCTGTTCGCTGTTGTTTTCTACTATAAGAACTTCATAATTCTTCCACGTAGAGCGTTCTGCCATGGAGGAAAGACACAGCTCCAGATCCTCCGTATGATCCTTATTTGGAATGATAATGGAGATCAGGGGATTTCCCTGAATCTTCACCCGGCTTCTGTACCATCCGAAGCGTTCTGTCATTTCCACCTTCGCCTCTATATGCTGCCGCCGGTAGTGCTCCTCTACTGCTCTTCTCCCTGCTTCATAAGCATAAAGCTTGCTGGAGGGATCCGCCGCCGTGGATTCCATATGACATCTCCAGTGATACAGCACCTTCGGAATATGGACAACCTCCCGCGCCGCCTCGCAGCATCGGAAAATAAAATCATAGTCCTGGGCTCCGTCAAACTCCGGCCGGAAAAATCCGGCTTTCTCCGCCACTGTTTTCCTTACGGCAAAAATATGGCAGATATAATTATTCTCCCGAAAACGGAAAAGATTAAAATCCGATTTAAAATGGGGATCAAAATAATGCCTGCCGTCCATACTTACTTTATCTTCGTCTGTATAAACCGCATCCGCCCTTGGATTTTTATTGAGGGCTTTTACAATTTCGTAAAGCGCATCCGGTTCAAGGGTATCATCATGATCGCAGAGCATCAGGAAGTCTCCTCCGGCAAGGGAAATGGCTGCATTGGTATTTTCGGAAATCCCTCTGTTTTCTTTCAGTTTTTTGTAAGAAATACGCTTCTCACGTCCGTAATACTTTTTCAGATGAGCCGCGATCTTATCCTCAGTGCTTCCGTCTGCCAGGCAGAGCTGCCAGTTTTTATAGGTCTGCCCCTGTATGGATTTCAGCAGCTCATCCAGATAAGGAAGCGGCGTATTATATAATGGAATGACAATGCTTATAACCGGAGCGTAAGAAAAAACAGCCCTCTTCTGTTTCCATCCTTCAAAGCGGGGCAGAGAACGGCTTTTTCTCCACTCTTCGTAATCACGGGGATTCCCGTCCCCATCCTTTTTTAAGCGCCCCAAAAATCCTTTGGGTTTCTTTTCTCTGCGAAGCTCCTGGACGTCGATCTCAAAACTTTTCTCCGCAAAACTTCCCCGGAATTTTAATACCGCCTTTTTTCCTCTGATCTCATCTGCGGTAGTGGAGATACGAAATCCGATTTCCCGGGCTTTGTATTCCTCGTCCAGATTTCTTCTTTCCACCACGTCAGGCCTGCGTCCTCTGCTCATCCTGCAGGGAACGGGACTTCCGTCCAAATTGAAAAGCTGCACTTCCGCGTCTCCCCGCTGGTTGAGCGCCCAGCCCTGGATCTCCACCATGGTGTCGTATAGAATCTCTACTCTGTCAATATGAAACTCAATCAGACTTTCCTGAAGAAATGCTTTCAGCTCACTGCTTTCTTTCTTCCACACGGAAACCTTCTCTTCCCCGGTCTCCAGAAAAAGCTCCAGAGTTTGGAACTGTTCCGCCAGCTTTCCGGCTTCCGGTACAAAAACAGTAAAACCGGGAAGGAAGTCTCCGAAATCCAGGGACAGCGCCTGTCCCACATCAGGTCTTTCCCGGCGCTGCGCCTCAGGAAGATGGATCTCCGCTGTTCCGTCTCCCAGAAGCCGGAAATCATATTCCCTGTTTCCGGGAGAGGCACACCATCCGGACAGGCTCAGTACATGTCCATGGCGGTCGTCATATTTTTCTTCATCCACACTGAAGCGAAGTTCATTCATATTTTTTCCTCATACCATTCCTAATATTTCCTATTATCCGGCTCTAATTCTTCTTGAGACTCCGGTACAGTTTCCATACCTTCGTATTCTCCATCTGACGGATCTTCTCCTTCAGTCCGGCGATCTCCGCGTCTTTTTCCGACGACACACGGGAAAATCCTTTCCAGAACGCTTCCCTGGCCTCCGACTCTTTCATGATCTCTATTTCAGCCTGAAGCTTTTTCACTCCCGTCGGGATCTTTTCCAGAATAAACTGCGGATCTCCGGCCCCAAAGTAGTATTCTCCTCTTCCCAGAGGAAATCCATTGGAGATAAACGATGCCTTACCGCCGTTTTCATAACAAAGTTTCTTCAGCACAAGGCCTCCCGCCGCCTCGCCCGGGTCAAGCCGCATCCGTTTCACCCCTTCCGGGATCTCAATTTCCTGCGTCAGCCCATGTTTTCCCATAGGATAGCTGACTGAGTCCTCCTCCCGGAAATCATGGCCCCGGTCATAAAATACCTGAAGCCTCCGTTCCGCACTGGCAATACGCATTTTTTCATAAATCGGCAGAATCTGCACTTTCCCCGGAGATACCTCGTCGTACAGAGAAAGAAGCGATACATGGCTGCCTTCGATATATGCCTGGAAACATTTCTCCATTCCGGCGTAAATTTTCTGCTCTTTTTCCGAAATTCCTGCTTTTTCATAGAAATTCCGATCCTTCAGCACACGGCGCTTTCCGTCGCTTTCCAGATAATAATGAATCATCCGGTACAGAATATAATTACAGGGCACCGGGAAACGGAAGGTCCATTCATAATCCAGAATCACCACGCGCTCCTGCTGGATCAGAATGTTTGCCGGAACCACATCAATATTGGAAATGCCACCGCAGCGCAGGTCGCCTTCCAGTGCCGCATCGCCGAATACTTTTGTAAATTCCTGAGTTTTACGAAATACATCTCTGCTGTGTATATTACGTATTTTTCCAAGATAAAAGAAAAACAGATCTTCCAGTTTCTGAAGTTCGCCCTGTTCCAGAAGGCTGTCCAGCCGTTCTTCAAGGGTGGTTCCCTCCAGATACTCCAGTCTGGCCCCCTCTTTTTCCAGCTTACAGTAATTCAGCTCCATGCCTTCTTTTTCATACAGACTGGTAAGTTCCCTCTCAATATTCTCAAGATTCCGGATATGGGCTTCCGCCTCACCGGTCTCCGGAACTTTGCGGACAAATCTGGCATATTTTCCCGTCTCACAGATTTCTGTCCGCAGGGAAAAACGCCGGTCTCTCTCATTGGAAAATTTCACATATACTGTCTGCGGCCGGCTTTCCTCTTTTCCGATCAGCAGGAGAAAAGAATTGGAAAACTCCGGAAACAGATCATTGGCGAGAAGGGAATCATAAACCGGCGACTCCTGGAAAAGCTGCAGACGAAGACGGTCAAAATTCGTCTCCGTCCGGTTCATCTCTCCCTTCAGAGGAAGACGTCTGTCTGAATAGATCGTCATAGGCAGTTTATAGTCCGGAAACGGATAATACCAGGAAGCCTTCAGGCCGCCCGCCTTCTCCAGGATTGCGGACAATTCTTTTTTCGTAAAGGTTTTTACCCCTTTTGTGGTGGGATATCCTTCCAGTCCCTCAAACAAAGTTCCGAAATGATCCTCCGTGCATCCTGCCCAGTATTTCAGGCCAAAACGGTTCTCGATAGCAAGAACGATCTTTCCCCCCGGCTTCAAATGCGCGGCCACAGTTTCCAGAAAATCCACAAAAGGAGTGTCGCTTGCAATGTAATTTTCCCCGTATTCAAATACACCGATCAGGGTAATGTAATCGTACTTTTCGGTCAGACTGCGCTCAATCTCCTGGAAATTTCCCATAAGAATGGTCAGGTTCCCAAATTTCTTATGACGCCATGCGTTGATCTGGCTCCTCTTTTTAGACAGCTCAATACAGGTCACTTTTTTTGCCTTTTTGCACAGAGCGCCCGTGACTGCTCCGCAGCCGGAACCAATCTCCAGGACATTCTCCTCTCCGGTAAACGGAAGCCAGCTGATAATATTTTCTCTGATATGGGAAAAATGATACAAAACCGGCCAGCTTTTCCGCTCCGCGATCACCTGATTCCACTGCTTTTCCGGATAAGTCCTGGCAATTTCCAGCATCTCATCCTCCACTGCTCCATCGCTGTATAAATCCTCTCCCGGATAATATGTGTCATCCAGGACTACCTTTCCGATTTTTTCTTTCATGCTTCTTCTCCATACTGAATCTCCACCTGGGAGTCCATATCATAAAAACCTACCGTATTCTTCTCCGAGACTACGGTAACATTGCAGGCATCATAAAGTCTGTGAAAAACAGTAAATTCTCCTTCTTTATACCCTGTACACCCAAAGGAAAGAAGATACTCCCCTCCCTGAAGATACATGTCCTGCGTAAAAGTCACGGTACAGGAGTCCCCTGCTTCCGAGTGTTCCACCGGAACTTTTTCAAACAGAGTATTCGTTCCTGTAATCTCCGTTCCCTTAATATCTTTAAAAGTATAGGCCAGAATCGGATCCTGGATCGCTTCCCGGAAAACAACTTTCATCTTGATCTGGAAGCTGCCGCCTTTTTCTATGGTGTTTGTACACAGTCCCTTTTCATCAAGAACCGCAAAATCCACGATCTCAGCCAGCTTGCTTCCATATTCCAGCATATTGGGATTTACCTGGAACTGGCTGCTCCAGTTTTCTTTCGGTATCTCCCTTTCCTTTTTCGCCTTTTCAGGATCCTGTCCTACCAGAAGCTGCTTGTACATATCCACCATTTTTTTCGGAGTGCCCTCATTCAGCTTTACCCCCCTGTTCAGAAGGATCACTCTGTCACAGTAGCGGGCAATACTGCTGAGATCATGGCTTACAAAAAGAATGGTTTTCCCCATTGCCTTAAAATCCTCAAACTTCCGGTAGCATTTTGCCTGGAAAAATACGTCTCCTACAGACAGCGCCTCATCCACAATGAGTATTTCCGGGTCAATATTAATCGCCACGGCAAAAGCCAGACGGACGAACATACCGCTGGAATAGGACTTCACCGGCTGATAGACAAAATCCCCAATATCCGCAAAATCCAGAATATCCTGAAGCCTTCCGTCGATCTCCTCTTTTGAAAATCCCATCATCGTACCGTTCAGGTATACATTTTCCACACCGGAATACTCAGGATTGAAACCGGCGCCCAGCTCCAGAAGAGCAGATATTCTTCCGTCCACTTCCACCTCTCCGGCAGTGGGATTCAGAACTCCTGTTATAATCTTCAGGATCGTGGACTTTCCGGAACCATTGGTTCCGATAATGCCTACGGTTTCTCCCCGTTTTACATCAAAGCTTACGTCCCTGAGAGCGTAATGCTCTTTCACCGGCACTTTCATACCCAGGGTTTCTCGGAGCCTGTCGGAGGGCTTATTATATAATTTGTACATCTTATCCAGATGCTTTACCTGAATTGCAAAATCACTCATCTTAGTCTCCATTTACAGCACATCCGCAAAATGCACCTGAAGTTTCTTAAACAGCTTCGTTCCAAGGATAAACACAATGACCGTAAATACCCAGAAATATAAAGTCAGCGCCGGGTGTTCCCAGATCCCCACTTTATCAATGAGAGAATCCCTGTATCCCTGCACCACATAAAACACCGGATTCAGCTTCAATATTGTAGTCAGAATTCCGGTAAGGCCCAGGTCGCTGAAATTCCACATAATCGGCGTCACCCAGACCCCTACCTGAAGGGCAATATTAATCATCTGCATAAGATCCCGGAAAAATACCACCACGGCGCTGGTCAGATAAGTGATTCCCAGAATCAGCATAAATGTACAAAAGCTGTAGTATATGAGCTGAAGCGCATATAAATCCGGCGGATATCCCATGCAGGTATAGATAACCAGAATGATCACTACAAAAAAGCAGTGCACAAATACAGCAGAAAACACCTTCACTACCGGAAGGATGCGAATATTAAACACTACCTTTTTTACCAGATAATTATACTCCAGAAGAGCGCTGGTTCCTCCGGTAAGGCCTTCCTGGATAAAGAACCAGGGAACCAGACCTGCCACAAGCCAAAGGACAAAGGGCACTCCCCTGTCCGCTCCGTTTCTCAGGGCCAGCCCGAAAACAAACCAGTAGACGCAGATCGTCACAATGGGCTGAATAAAAGCCCAGACTGTTCCAAAATAAGAGCCTGCATATTTTGTTTTAAAGTCGTTTTTGGCCAGGGAAAATACAAGCCGGCGGTTCCGGTACAGTTCCACTGGCAGAGGCGCATCTTTTTTCAATCCTTTATACCTCTGTTTTTACAGTATTCCTGAAAGCTTCCCCACTTCTGATCCTTCTCAGACAGGATGAGCTGCATTCCCTCCGGCACCGGCCATTCCACGCCGATATCCGGATCGTTGTATGCCAGCCCGCCCTCATCGTTGGGATGGTAAAAATCAGTGCATTTATAGGCAAACTCCGCATGATCAGACAAAACAAGAAAACCATGGGCAAAGTTTTTCGGAATAAAGAACTGTTTTTTGTTTTCCGCTGAAAGGATCACACCGTACCACTGTCCATAGGTTGGCGATCCCTCTCTCAAGTCCACAGCAACGTCAAACACTTCTCCGCTTACTACACGGACAAGCTTATCCTGGGGATAATTGATCTGAAAATGGAGGCCTCTGAGCACGCCTTTCTTGGAGCTGGACTGGTTGTCCTGCACAAATTCCATATCTATGCCGGCCGCCTTATAATCATTGTAATTATAGGTTTCCATAAAATATCCGCGTTCATCCCCGAACACGGCGGGCGTAATCACCTTCAGGCCCTCTATATGGCATGTTTCCACTGTAATTTTCCCCATTTTATAATCCCTCCGCAATTTCAATCAGATATTTTCCATAGGCAGTTTTTAAAAGGGGCTGAGCCAGCTCCACCAACTGCTCTTTCGTGATAAATCCGCGTTTATAGGCGATTTCCTCAATGCAGGAAATGTATAATCCCTGCCGTTTCTGGAAAGCGGCCACAAAGTCCGCCGCATCCAGAAGAGAATCATGATTTCCTGTATCCAGCCATGCAAAACCGCGTCCAAGCGTTTCCACCTTCAGAGTTCCTCTTCTCAGATACTCGTTATTGATGCTGGTAATTTCGATTTCTCCTCTTGCAGAAGGCTTTACGTTCTTTGCAATCTCCACCACGTCGTTGTCATAGAAGTAAAGCCCCGGCACCGCGTAATTAGACTTGGGATGTTCCGGTTTCTCCTCAATGGAAAGAGCTTTTCCGGTTTCATCAAATTCCACCACTCCGTACTCTCTCGGGTCTCTTACATAATACCCGAAAATCGTCGCGCCTTTCTCTTTCTCTGTGCGCTCATAAACATTGCGGAGCACTCTTGTGAAGCTCTGCCCGTAAAAAATATTATCGCCCAGCACAAGAGCTACCGCGTCTGAACCGATAAAATCCTCCCCGATAATGAAAGCGTCCGCCAGTCCCCTCGGCTGCTCCTGCACCGCATACTGGAATTTCATTCCAAGCTGGCTTCCATCTCCCAAAAGTTCCCGGAACACAGGAAGATCCCGCGGTGTGGAAATAATCAGAATCTCCCGGATCCCTGAAAGCATAAGCGTGGATAATGGATAATAAATCATCGGCTTGTCATACACCGGCATGATCTGTTTTGAAATTGCCTTTGTCAGCGGATATAATCTTGTTCCTGATCCCCCCGCCAAAATAATTCCCTTCATATGGCGTTTCCTCCTTATTTTAACCGTTTTTTATGTAGAGAGCAATCAACAGCGCAATTAACAGCACTCCCATTCCGCCCATGGCGATCAGAAGATACTTTGCAGTATCGGAAAGTCCTTCCGAAGCCTCTTCTGTCTGGACCGCTTCGCCTGTCTCCTGGCCGGAAGTACTCTGTGAAGCGGTATTTCCTTCTGCGTCACTGACCTGGGTGGTCTCCCCTTCTGTCCTGCTTTCCGATTCAGCCGTGTTTTCTCCTGAAGAAGCCGCGGCTTCTGTATTTTCCTGCGCTTCTGTTCCAGACGCCGGCGAAACCGAAGCGGTTTTGGCATATCCTACAAATTGTCCGTTATAGTAATACTGGTCAAAGGTATTTCCGCCTTTTTCCATGGTTTCTGTTGTCAGGTCGTTCACAGTAACGCCCTTCGGCACTGTCATCTTCGTTCCATTTACATCTATGGAATCAAAATTATTAAAAGCATAATCAAAGAGGGCAATTGAATCTGTGCAGTTCATTCCCAGGTCTGAGGTTCGCATGGTAACTGCGATATAAGTTCTCCCGTTCCGCTCTGCCGCCACCACAAGCGTATGTCCGGCGTCCTGGGTAGATCCGGTTTTGCCGCCAATGCAGCCTTCATAATAAAGATTTGACTCCTGGGCCATCAAAGGCATGTGGGTATGCATTCCCCGGGCCTCGCTGAGATTTGTAGCTGGTATGGTATAGTTGACCGCACTGATTACTTTTCGGAATCTGGCGTTCTGAAGGCCTGCTCTCATGATCTTTGCCAGGTCATGGGCGGTGGTGTAATGGTTTGCATCCGGCAGTCCGCCGGCATTGGCAAAATGGGTTCTGCTGCATCCCAAAGCTTTTGCCTTCTCGTTCATCATATTAATAAAATTTGCTTCGGAACCGCCGATCGTTTCCGCAATCTGGGCGCAGACCTCATTTGCCGACTCAATAATCGCTGCATACCAGCAGTCTTTCATGGACATAGTCTCGCCAAGCTTCATGCCGATATTGCTGCTGTCCCAGTTTACATCCCGTACCCCGGTCTCGGTAAACGTCACAGAATCCCGGGGAGAACTGTTTTCCACAGCTACCAGCAGGGTCATAATTTTCGTTGTGCTGGCAGGGTACCGGTATTCGTCCATTCCCTTGTCATAAAGCACGGCTCCTGTGTCCGCATCGATGAGAACCGCTGTCTCGGAAGCAGTTTCCGGCGCTTTTGGCCATCCCTGAATATTATCTGTATTTACGGCTGCCGCCGTTCCGAAATTCACTGTTACCGCCTGGGCCGTCACCGTGGGAACCATAAGAAGAGCCAGCCCCAAAACAGCAGCACGCCATATTTTCTTTATCATCAGCCTTTCCTCCATCAAAAATCAAAGCATAAAATCTTATCTACGATATATGCCACATCCTCCATAGGCAGATTGTAGAACATGGGCAGTCTGAGCAGACGCTCACTCTCCCTGGTCGTATAGATATCCTCCCCGCTTAAGCGGCCGAATTTCTCCCCGGCCGGCGAACTGTGAAGAGGAACATAATGGAAGGCGCTGTAGATACCATTTTCCTTCAAATAGGCGATCAGCCTACTTCTTGTTTCAAGATCCCTGACCTTAATATAATACATATGGGCATTATGCTCAATTCCCTCCGGAACAAAAGGCCGCTGAATCTTTCCTTCATCCTCCAGAACCTTCAGATTTTTGTGATAATAGTCATAGATCTGATGGCGCTTGCGGTTGATCTTCTCGCATTTCTCAAGCTGCGCGTACAGATATGCCGCGTTCATCTCGCTTGGCAGGTACGAGGACCCATAGTCAATCCAGCGGTATTTATCCACCTGGCCGCGGAAAAATTTGCTCCTGTCCGTTCCTTTTTCTCTGAGAACCTCCGCTTTTTCCTGATAGGAATTGTCCTGAAAAACAATGGCTCCGCCTTCTCCCATAGTATAATTTTTTGTCTCATGAAAGCTGTAGCATCCGAAGTCCCCGATGGTTCCAAGGGCCTTTCCGTGGTAGTACGCTTCCACACCCTGGGCAGCGTCCTCCACGACTTTCAGGTTATATTTCCGCGCAATCTCCATAATCTTATCCATCTCACAGGCTACCCCGGCATAATGAACAGGAACGATTGCTTTCGTTTTTTCTGTAATCGCCGGTTCGATCAGATTTTCATCTATATTCATCGTATCCGGCCGTATATCTACAAACACAATTTTTGCTCCCCGCAGAACAAAAGCATCTGCAGTGGACACGAAAGTGAAAGACGGCATAATCACTTCGTCCCCGGGCTGAATATCGCAGAGGAAAGCAGCCATTTCCAGAGCATGCGTACATGAAGTAGTAAGAAACACCTGATTTACATGAAAACGCTTCTTCATCCATTCCGAGCACAGCTTCGTATATTTTCCATCCCCGCAGAGCATCCCCTGATCTACCGCATCTTTAATATATTCCAGTTCTTTCCCCACAATCGCAGGTCTGTTAAAATCAATCTTCATTGGGTGTTTCCTCTTTTCTGACGTTATTGATATTTTCTGCTTCGCGGATTACATACTGGGGCGTTTTATTGATATTCAGCATCAGTTTGCCCAGATATTCCCCAATAATCCCCAGCATCAGAAAGCTGATGCCAAATAAAGCCAGCATTCCGCACATCAGAGACGACCATCCGATCGCTATGGACGGATCCAGAATCTTCCGTATAAATACAATGATGGCCCCGATCAGTCCTGCCGCAGAAAAAAGCGTTCCGAAAAGCGTCGCCGCTCTCAGAGGAATCACTGTAAAATTCAGGCAGGAAAGAAAAAGCTTCAGTCCCCTGCGGAAATTGTAATTCGACGTGCCTACTTCTCTCTCAAAATGTTCAATCTCAATATTGGCGATGTTATGCGACGTGCGGAAGAACAGCACCTGGAGAAAAGTATTATAACCGTCATATTTAATCACTTCATCCCGCACAAATTTGCGGCAGCACCAGAAGCTGCTCATCTGTATGTGCTTGGGGCGGTCCAGAAGATGCCAGAGGAGAAAGCGGCTGACAGCTCCTGTAAGATTCTTAAACCAGGAAAACTTTCTCTGTTTAAATACGCCGAACACTATGTCGTAGCCTTCCTCAATCTTATCCAGAAACTGCGGAATCTGGGAGGGATGATTCTGCATATCATCATCCATTCCAAGAATCAGCTCTCCTTCCGCGTAGTTCATACCGGCCATAATCGCATTATGCTGTCCGAAATTTTTTGCCAGGTTGATTCCCTTTACATTTGGGTGTCTCCGGGCAAGCTTATGAATGGCTTCCCAGGTGTTGTCCTTGGAATAATCGTTCACTAAGACGAACTCGCATTCATAATCCTTCAGTTTCTGAAACTCTTCTATAGCCAGCTCCACCACCTTGCTGATGGTCTGCTCTGAATTGTAGCAGGGTATGACAATCGATACCAACATCTTCTATGTTCCTCATTTCCTTTTATAATTGTGAAAGCCGAAGCATGCTCATATTCTGCGTATATGTCCGGATAATTTCATTTTGCAGCGGCATCAGAGATTAAAAATGATAATTCCTGCAAAAATCAGGACAAACCCCAGAAGCTTTCGTTTTGTAAATTTTTCTTTCAAAAAAAAGTATCCCATCACCGACACAAAAATATAGCCCGTAGATTCCAGTATGGGGGACATGGACAGGGGCACATATTTCAGAGCAAGCATTGTCAGGATCACAGAGCAGAAAAACATGGCGTACGCTCCGATCACCATGGGGTTCAGATATTCTTTCAGTGTGTTCTCATAAGTTCTGCCGGCGGCTTTTTTCAGAATAATCTGGGAAACGGAAGAGATGAACACGGACAAAAGCAGAATACATACAGATATTTCCAGACGGCTCATACTCTCTCACCGCCTTTCTCCGCATTTTCCCCTGTCACCAGCCAGATCCCGGCAAAAATCACAGCAGCGCCCGCAATCATGTTCCAGGTAATTTTCTCGCCAAAAATAAGGGCGCCCCAGACAATTCCCCAGATCAGAGTTACCGGACGGTTTGCATAAGCCACCGTCAGAGGCATCCGTTTCAGAATCTGCTGCCAGATCACTGCATATCCAAACATAATCACAAATACAAGCCCAAACCAGAAAATAAACTCCAGGGAAAAGATATTTCCGGTATGGCGGGAAGCCATTTTAGAGCAGACTCCGCTCAGAGAGCTGAACAAAAGGCTGATATGCAGCAAAAGATAAATACTTTTTTTTGAAGTAATATCATTTCTCATGTTATTCTCTCACAATCAATCTGTAAATTCAATGTTTATTTTCGACAAAATCTCTTCCAGCCGCTTTTCGCAGGAATCGAGATTTTCCCCCTTCAGTATCACCTGTCCCAGCCGGTCAATTCCATTTTCATACCGTCTCACAGTATCGCCCGGCCTGATGTTAAAAGAAAGATCCACAATATCTTCCGCCGGCGTATTTTCATTATGAATCGCTTTTACAACACCGTTTCTCTCTGAAGTCAGCGTCCGGGACAAATTGGCTCTGTGCGGCGCGTTTTCCGTAAACATCGTCTCCGGCTCCATATCCAGGGCAAGGCGGACAATCGCCTCGTAATAGTTAATTCCATAGTACAGACCCACCATTTCCGGCAGGCAGGTTCCTCCCGCTCTTCCTGTAATTTCAATTACATAAATTACGCCGTCCTTTTCTATCAGATCACAGTTTACAGGACAGTTGTCGATCCCGGTAGCCTCAATGGCCAGGCGTACCTGCCGTTCCACCTCCGCTCCCAGTTCCTTTTGTCTGCGGTAAGGCACCGAATGACCCACCGGTGTGGGCACATAGCTCTGGTAAGCTTCAATGTTATTGGGAAGGCAGTAAAGCAGTTTCCCTTTGGACATCATGGCCTCGCATCCGAGAATATCCCCTTCAATAAATTCCTCTACAAGACAGTAGTCTTTTCTGGTGGCCGACATTGTCTTTTCATAATTGGCAAGCGCCTCTTCCCGGGAATTGCAGCGAAAAATTCCCCGGCTTCCCATGAGGTCCACCGCTTTTACCACCACCGGAAAATTCAGTTTGCCGAGAGCGCTCTCCAGTTCCTCTCTGCTTCGTATGCAGATATGTCTGGCGCAGCGAACGCCGCCTGCCAGAAAGGCTTCTTTCATTTTGTATTTATTGCCGCTGATCTCCGCAGCCTTTGCCGTCATCCCATTCAGCCCCATATGTTCGCATACATAGCCGATTGCCCGCACACCTGCGTCAAGACAGCAGGTGGCGATTCCGTCTATCTTAAATTTTTCCGCAGCCCGCAGCACTGCCTCGGGATCTGAAATGTCTGTATAGGAAGCCTCATCTGCAGCCTCAAAGCCCGGCCAGTCTCCCGGGGTGCTGACTGCTACCGTAGAAATCCCCATATTTCCGGCTGCCTTATACAGAGGAAGCTGAGAATAGCTGGCTCCCAAAATCATCAGTTTTTTCATGGCCGTAATTCATCCTCCTGTTCCAGGAAATCAAAAAACAGCGGTGTTCCGCCTGTATGGAGAAACAGAATGTTTTTGTCCCGGATTCTGTTTTTTTCCAGATACTTTACCATACCATAAAAAGCCTTTCCTGTATAGGTCATATCAAGAGGAATCCCATCGCTTCCGTATACTTCCCGGATAAGTCCTGCCACATCCTCAGAGTAAGCTCCATACCCTCCTTCCATATAATCTGCCGTAAAATATATTTGTTCTTCGTAGCTTTCCGGAAGGCTCCATCCAAATTTCTCCGCGTACTCTTCCAGGCTATGTCTGATAACTTCTTTTCCCCGGGCTTCTTTTCTGGATACGGAGATTCCCACTATTTTTCTGTGATCCCCGGTTTTCAGGCAGCCTGCCAGAAGTCCCGACTGAGTGGCATTGGTACTGGAAGCAAGAAAGATATAATCAAAATGAATTCCCATCCGTCTTTCGCCTGCGAGTATTTCTTTGTAGGCCTCCTCATAAGCCTGCATGGGAACCCACTCTCTTCCCTCCCCTTTTGTATTTCCGTAAATATAATAGGGCCGGTATCCTTTTTCTCTCAGTTCATCTGCCGCCTGCTGCACAGCGCCGGCAATCCCGGCTTTCCCGCAGGCAATTTCTGTTACTCCCATCCTGCGGATAATCCGGCTGTTTCCGGTCTCGGCCGCCTCACTGACGTCTTCTGTATTGTGCACCATATAACAGGGAATCGCAAGCTCACGGCAGAGAGAAGCAAGTATTCGGCAGAGATTGGAATGATAATTTCCATATATGATCATACTGTCACAGTGCTCTCTCTGCATATCTTCAATATACTTCCTGGCAAACCGCACTTTATTTCCTCCAAAAGAATACGGGAGAAGGTCGTCCCTCTTCATGTAAAAGACATTCCCGGTTTCATTTTTGCGAAATCTCAGCTTTTGTACAGGAGTCTCGTACACTTCCACCGGATTTTCCCAGGGGCCATGATGGAGAAGCATTTCCATTTCTTCCATGGTTTCTGTCTGAAGAATAAAAAAGCCAGGTCTTGTTCCGCTGTCCACAATCTCCGCGCTTCCTTCTTTTTTCTCCAGAACCTCTTTTTTCAAATGTTCCGGATATTCCTTTTTTATATTTTCCAGAAGCCGGAAGTCATTTTCATTCATAAGAAAACGGACGGCGGAAACCCGAGATATTTTTTCAGTAAGAACCGGCGGCTTCCCTGCCGCTGTATCTACCACCATTCCGACAAAATCATAGCCTGTGGAGAGAGGCACCAGGTCGGATCCGATACAGTCTCCTCCCATTCTGGAGCCAATCTCAATGATCCGTATCCTGCCTTCCCGGTCAATCCGCAGCTCACTGTGTCCGGCCCCAAATTTCACATCAAGGGCATCCAGGGCACGAAACACCGTTTCTTTTACCTTCACCTGCATTTCTTCTGTCAGAGGAGCCGGCTGGAGATGTCCCACCTCTATGTAATGCGGGCTCCCTGTAGTAAATTTCTTCGTAATGGCAAGACAGGTATGGTGTCCCTGATAACTTATGGTCTCCACGCTGTATTCTGCTCCCTTCAGATATTCTTCCACAATAGCTTTTTTCTCAAATGACTGCTCCGCTGCTTTTTCAATCGCTTCCTGGAGATCCTCCTGTCTTTCCACTTTTGTGATTGCTCTGCTTCCGGATCTGTCCGTAGGCTTGACAATCACAGGAAAATGCCGGGGAAAAACTTCTTCTCCCTGTGAAACCAGCCAGTACTCCGGCACCGGAATGCCCGCTTTTTGAAAAGCGCTTCTCATGGCATATTTGTTTGTGGAATTCACAACACATTCTCTGCTGTTCCCCGGAAGCCCCAGTTTTTCCGCAAGATACTGTACAGTGATATTTGCAAGATCCGAGCCTATTGTGGCCACCGCATCCGGCTGAATTTTTCTGCAGATTTCCAGGATCTGTTCCTTTTCCGTAATGCTGATCTCATAAAAATAGTCCGCGTCTGCAGCGCCTGTGGCGCCTTCCCTCCATGCAAAAACATAGGTGGTATAGCCCATGGCTTTTGCTCTCTGTATCAGGGGTCTCTGAAAATCATTGGCCCCAATAATCACAATCCTCTTCATAATTACCTCTTTCTTGCCGCGCCTTCTGGCATAATGGTATGCCCTGGCATTACCTCTTTCTTGCCGCGCCTTCTGGCATAATGGTATGCTTTAGCATTACCTCTTTCCTGCCGAATTGAAAATGCTGCAGCCATCCGAATGAATCCGAACACCTGCAGCATCCCCCTTTCTCCTAAGAACTCTATCGGAGCGTTTTATTTTGTCTTGTACATTTCATCATAATATTTCTGGTAATCGCCGCTGGTAACATTTTTCATCCAGTCTTCGTGTTCAAAGAACCACTGAATTGTCAGGCGGATTCCATCCTCAAAGCAGGTTTCCGGATACCAGCCCACTTCCGCTTTAATTTTATCCGGCGCAATGGCATAGCGGCGGTCATGTCCCTTCCTGTCCTCCACATAGGTGATCAGGTCATCGCTGATATATGCCCTGCGGGGATCATTCTCCGGCAGCATCTCTTTCAGCGTATCCAGAATAATATGAATGATCTGGATATTCTGTTTTTCATTATGTCCGCCGATATTGTAGGTCTCAAAAAGCCGTCCCTTCTCCTGCACCATATCGATTCCTTTGGCGTGGTCCATTACATAGAGCCAGTCGCGGACATTCTTGCCGTCCCCATATACCGGAAGTTTCTTCCCATGGAGGGCGTTATTGATGATCAGGGGAATCAGCTTCTCAGGGAACTGATAAGGTCCGTAGTTGTTGCTGCAGTTGGTAATGTTCGCAGGAAACTTATAAGTATCCATGTAAGATTTCACCAGCATGTCAGAAGAAGCCTTGCTTGCGGAATAGGGACTGTGCGGATCATAGGGCGTCGTCTCGTAGAAATAGCCTCCATCGTCATCCAGAGAGCCGTAAACCTCATCCGTGGATACATGCAGAAATTTCTTATCCGCCTTGAAGCTTCCGTCAGGCAGCTCCCACGCCGCCTTCGCAGCGTTCAGCATTACCAGCGTTCCAAGAACATTTGTTTTTACAAAAACCTCCGGATTGCGGATGCTTCTGTCCACATGGCTCTCCGCAGCAAAATGCACGACCCTGTCAATATCGTTCTCTTCAAATATTTTCATGATCGCGTCACTGTTGCAGATATCCGCTTTCACAAAGGTATAATTCTCTCTGTCCTCAATATCTTTGAGATTTTCCAGATTTCCTGCATAAGTCAGCTTATCCACATTGATGATCCGAATTTCATCTCCGTATTTCTGAAACATGTAATGGATATAATTGGATCCGATAAATCCTGCGCCGCCTGTTACCAGGTATGTTCTCATTTTTCTTCCTCCTGAGAAGCGCCCTCCCCTCGGGGAGAGCGCTTTATTTTTGTTTACTCTTAAATTAATTGTAGATCGGGTCTGTGGGGTCGAAGGTTCCGCTTCCTCTCAGAGGAGTGATCGGATTCCTTCCCAGAGGTCCCTTGAAGCATTCTTCAGACTGATAGGTTCCGTCAAAGATATTAATCCATGCGCCGTTGCAGTTTTCCCATACCCACTTGGCGTCCGCTACACAGCAGCGGATACATCCATGGGAAGCAGGGCTGCCCAGCTTCAGGTATTCGTCAGCCGGAAGATTGTTGGCGTTTCTCAGTCCGCTGGCCACAGAGTGGATATAGATGCCTCCTGTTACATGTGTGCCGTACTGACCCCAGGACGGTCCCATCAGAAGCTGCCAGCGATCTGCTCTCGTCAGTTTAAATGTTCCCGTCTTCGTCAGAGTGATCGGATTTCCTACAGAAACACGGATCGTCTTTACAGGAACAGTCTTCCTGCTGTTTGTGTAAACCGTCATTACGCCGTTCACCCGGTCAACTTCCAGATAATAAGGCCCTTTGTAAATGTTGGTCAGATCTGTTCTTCTGTAGCCGTTGCTGTCAAAGTAGTACAGTTTGCCATCGATGGTCTTGGAAGTATTCTTCAGGAATCTTCCTGTGGAAGGATCCATATAGCGGGCTCTGTTCTTCGCGTCGTTTGCAACCATCCAGCCTGTGATAAATTTCCCTCTGCTGTTCAGGCGTCCGTATACATTGCCTCTCTTGATGTTGTAGTTGGTCACTGCCTTCAGAGATTTGAAGTAATAATAATCTCCGCGGATCGTTCTCCATCCATTGGTAGCCAGAGTTCCATTGCTTGCCGCATAATAGTAATAGCCGTTGTATTTGATCCAGGTTCCCTTGTACATTTTTCCGCGGTATGTGCTGCTGGAAGAACGTTCAAAGAAGTAGTAGCGTCCGTCAACCTTGCAGACACCGCTGGCCATACGGCCGTCAGGAAGGAAATATCTTCCTCCTGAGAAGTAGTCAATATAATGGTTTCCTGCCTTGGAGAAATAGAACCATCCAATAAACTTTCCTCCAACAGTAATCTTCTGGAAGCCATACTTCTCCTGAATTCTGCCTCTCACACTGCCGAAATAGTAGTAACGGTTTCCGGCGCCCGAAAGACGAACCCAGCGGTTTCTGTAAGTAGCCCGGCGTCCATCGCTTACAAAATAATATCTGTATTTGCCGTATTTCACCAGTTTATTTCTGTAGGCATGGCCGTATCTGTTGGACATATAGTAATATCCGTTGGCTCTCTTGACCACTCTATTCTTTACAAGATAACCGCTGTTGTCCAGAACGTAGAGGACATCGCGGGACGGGATCAGTTTGTACGCTCCGCATCCCTTTTTAACATAGCGTCCATCGCTTCCAAAATACAGCCACTGGGTCTTGCCGCGGTTTACACGGCTGATCCATTTATTCTTCTGCATCTTTCCCGGAATATCCGAAGAACTTGCTGCAGCGGCGAAATAGTACAGCTGTGTTTTTCCTGATTCCTTAATATATTTCTGCCCTACAAACGGCTTTCCGCCGGAAAGCAGATAGTAGGAGTCTGAGCCGATTTTATAGATTTTATTCGGAGCAATGGTCTCCGCCCGTCCGTCGCTTCCGTAATTGTGGAAAGCGCCTCCGTCCCAGAGCCAGTCCACATTTTTCTGCATCTGTCCCAGCTTGGAATTATAAGGTGTTATCTTGTTTCCGGCTTCTGTGTTTTTATTGGTAACAGTAGCTTTCGCTGCCGGCAGAAAATAGAATTCCGCGTCGGCATTGTAGTTAAATCCCTTTGTGCCCTTTTTGACTGTTTTTCTTCCTGTGATCAGATAACCGTTATCGTCAAAAAGATAAGTTCCTGTTTCCAGTGTTTTTCCATTTACATCAATTGTTGTAATGGTTACCAGGCCGTCCGCCGATGTATAATATTCCGGAGCTGCAGCTGCAGCAGCAACTGCTGCGACAGCCTCCGCTGTCTCCTGGGCCTGTACTGTCTGCACTTCCACTTCTGAAACAACAGCGCTTTCCTGCGTTTCCGAAGCTGCTGCGGGATCCCCCTCCGGAGTCAATGTGATCTCCGCCGTCTGCACTTCCGGAACTGCAGCCGGATCTGTGGTTTCCGGCTCCGCAGCCGCATCCGGATCTGCTGTCTGCACCTGGATGTCCGCCGCAGTCCTGGTCTCCGGAAGTTTCTCAAGTTTCCACTTGCCTCCGCTCTGCTCTTTCCATCTGGTATACAGAAGCTTTCCTTCCGATTCCACCGACGCAGCGGCCGCTGCCTGCTGTTCCTCGTCTACAATCAGAACCTGAGTTTCCGGCTCCTGCGCAGCATCCGTTGTCTCTCCGGATGTAAAAAGGTCATTTGCACTGCCCGCATCCGGTTCCGATACTTCCCCGGAAGATATTCCCTCTGATGTATCGGTTCCACTTGTACCCCCGCTTAGTCCGTCATCTCCTGTCCCTGTATTGCTGTCACCGGACGGCATGTCTGCCGTTCCGTCTGTTCCTGCATCTGACCCGGAGCCTGCATCAGTGACATCTCCAGCATCTGTCTCTGTGTCAAAATCCACTTCCGCGTCTTCGTCTGATTCTGTCTCTTCATTTACATCTGTGCCAACCCCTGCGCCTGTTCCGGCATCCACAACCGAATCCGTAAACACATCAGCGCTCTGCACCTCCGCCGATACATCGGGCATTGCAGCTGCGCCGGCTTCGGCCAGCATAGCCGAACTTAACGTAAGGCTTAACAGAACTGCCACAATTCTTTTTTTCAACGTACTTCCTCCTTGTCCCTTTACATGTTACCTAATGTTTCTTTATTCACCAAGGCCGCTGCTGATAGCACCGACCAAAGCTTTCATTGCCTCCTGCTCGTCCGCTCCTTCGCAGACCAGTTCAATTTCATCTCCGCATTTTACGCAGGCCCCCAGCACACTCAATACACTTTTCGCATTTGCGGTACCGCCGTCAAAAGAAAAAGTGATCAGAGACTTGTATTTCAAAGCCTCATTGCACAGATTTCCTGCGGGCCGAAGATGAAGCCCGGAAGGGTTTGTAATGGTAATCTTCTGACTGACCATAGTTGTTTCTCTCCTGTTCAGCTGTTTTCTTCTGCAGTGGAGATTCTGGACACCTCAACGCCTGTTGTGATTTCATCTACCAGCTCGTAGCCTTCCGGAAGCTTGATTTCCACCGGCAGCTCATAGCTGCCTTCCTCCTTGCCCTCCAGGTCAATGGAGGCCTCTATGTCGCTTTCCTTCAGGTCATCCAGATCTTCACTCGTCTTTTTGACTCGAACCTCTATCATAGCCGTGTCAAACGCGACCTGCATCTGATTCGGCGCATTTTCCACCACAATATTTTTGGTAGGCACTTCGCATACCGTACTTCCTTCCGGAAGAATATTCACCCGAATAAACAAATCTTCACTGGAATCCGCCGTCAGTTTCAAGCCTTCCGGAAGATAATCGGAAATATTGACTTTCTCTTCGTAATCCGAAGTTTTTCCGGAAATGTCAACTGCATCTCCCGGTATCCAGATTGTATTGTTCTGCTCTTCCAGAGCATCCAGAGCCGAAGCGCTTCCCGCCACACTGATCACATTGGGAGTTGTGGTTACACTTTCCGCCACATATCCGTCTGCCGGTGTGCCGGAATATTCAGCGCTGATTCTCACATCAGAGCGTACCTTCCACAGTCTCGCTGTCACCGTGACTTCCGATACATTCAGATAGCTCATATCCGCATCCGAAAAAGGCTCACCGTTTTTATCGATAACCGTTACTTCTGTCTCTTGTGTTACATCTTCCGATGCATCCGTGACATCTATTGCAGCATTCACCCTGTCTATTTTATTAATCAGGGAAATAGGGCCTGTAATCTTGAGTTTCTCAGGATTTGAAGTCAGAGTTCCAACTTCATATTCTCTATCCGGTCTTGTATTGTCTGTCGTAACGTTCACCACAAATTCCTGTGTATCCTTATCCTCCACATGAAGGCTCAGATTCTGAGGCGTTACTTCAATATTATCCGGGGATATGCCGTCGCAGAAAGCAGTGATCGGCACCATAACCGGGTCTGTGTCCAGACTTACCGCCTGCTGCAGATCTGCCACTGCCCGGATATCCGATACGGAAATTCCATCCAGTATTTTTCTCTCCGCCCGGATCGTTACCCGAATAGGCTCCTGCTCCTCATCCTGCATGCACATCTTCCCGTCCGCGTCAATATACGCTTCGTTCAGAAGCTGTACGTCAGAAATCACGAAGGATTCCGTCATAATGGGATTGTCTGCATTTACCACAATCAGCCATACAAAGAAGGCAATCAACAGAGACAGAATTTTCAGAAGGATATTATTTGTCAGTTTTTCCTTCATGCTTCACCCTCCCCTTTAAAAGCTGTCTCAGTTTATTATTATCCACCACTTTTTTGTTCTGGGCTCTCTCCAGAACCTCCCTCAGCTCAGAGCTGTTTATGTCCCTCATCAGTCTTCCGTCCTGAGCCACTGAAACCTGACCGGTCTCTTCCGAAACGATAATGGTAACAGAATCTGTCACCTCACTGATTCCCACTCCGGCTCTGTGTCTTGTTCCAAGCTGCTTGCTCAGCTCCATATTATCGGAAAGAGGCAGATAGCAGGTGGCCGACACCACTCGGTTTCCTCTCACTATCACCGCCCCGTCGTGAAGAGGGGTATTGTGTTCAAAAATATTTATAAGAAGCTGGCTGGTCAAAATTGCATCCAGATTAATTCCGGTCCGGATGTATTCGTCCAGGCGTATCTCCTGTTCGATTACAATCAGCGCCCCTGTTTTTACCTCTCCCATATCAAAACAGGCTTTGATAAGCTCGTTCACTGTCTTGTCTGTAAATCTTTCTTTTACTTCTTTTCCTGTATCAAAGGGAAGCAGCGCCGCCATGATTCTCTTCTGCCCCAGCTGTTCCACGATTTTGCGGAGCTCCGGCTGAAAGATTACCACAACAGCTGTAATCAAAGCGCTGGCAAGGTTTGATACAATCCAGAGGATTGTATTCATTTTAAAAATATAGGCAATCAGGAGGAAGGCTCCAATAATCAAAAGCCCTTTTAAAAGAGTATACGCGCGGGTATATTTGATCCACACCATAAACTGATATACAAAGAAAGATATCAGTATAATTTCGATTACATCAATGATATTGACAGACGGCAAATTGATGTGAGAAAGATATCTGTCTAATATTTCCGTGATGTTATGCATAGCTCTTCCTCTCCTTATGATAGCTTTCCGGGTTACAGATCTTTAAGGGATTCCTCCAGTTTTTTCTCAAAATCGACCTGATCCATATCTGCTTTTTTCATCACCGGCATATCATCCGGCGGCGCCTGTCGGTCTTTCTTGTTTTTAGGAGGGACTTCTCCCTGGAATAGGGGCTCTGAATAGTTCACCACCCGTTCCTGCTTATGGCTCTCTTTTGCCGGTTCTCCGTTAATTTTCTTTATATTGCGCTCCGATGTCGTAACAAGTGCCTTGGGAACAGCCTTTACATAATAGTAGTAATCATCGTCTTCGTATTCGAGCCGCTCTGTTCTTGTATAATCTCCTCCAAAAACAAAGAATTCGAGAACGATCCCTATCAGTACGGCGATAACCGTAAAAACAATCAGAGAGATCAAAGAGATAGATACGCCGAAGGAAATGCTCCCCACCAGCATGATTACCACATAGATCACACCGCCCGCCACAATTGCGATCCGCCATGCATAATCAAACATTCTTGTTCTGATCAGATTTACGGCAATGACAACTGCAACAAACGCGATCAGCGTAACCCACATTTCACCATTTGACATCAGCCCGTTTGACAGAATCGTAAGCCGGTCAAGAATGTCTGTATCCGGATTCTGCAGGATCTGCGACTGCGCTCTGATAAATCTTACAAAATAGAAAATAATCACACCGCCTGCCGCCGGAAGCGCAGACAGCACGTTGCTGAGAAGTCCGCATCCGATAGGCAGAAGCACGGGCAGGTCAAAGGCACAGGCCAGCGGCGTAAGCACCAGTACGATATTCTTTCCTGTACTGAATCTGAGAAACAGAATCATCATAAACAGGATCAGCACCAGCA
>DWYN01000153.1 GCA_019118645.1 Candidatus Blautia excrementipullorum
CAAAAAAAGAGAGACCAGGCAATAGCTTTCTGCTACTGTACTGGTCTCTTAAATTAGTTCTTCTTTTTGACAGTAATTACAGATGACTTTCAAAATGTCCTGTTACCGCCTGAACATTCTGGATAATGATGAATGCATCCGGATCAATCTTTTCCACATCCGCACGAAGGCGTTCTGCTTCGTACCTGGACAAGGCTGATACATACACATAATATGGATCCATACTATATGCCCCTGTTCCTTTCCAGTAGGTAGCGCTGCGTCTCAGAGAACAGGTAATCAGGTCTCCTATATAAGAAGATTTTGAAATAATGATGACTGACATCTTCACATTCTGGTAATGCGCTTTATCCATGGCGAATGTACTGATTACCGTAAATACCGCAGAATAGATCATAGTTTCTAACTCGTAAAATATTCCACAGTACAAAAAGATAAAAGCGGCTATCAGTAAAGTAATCTTTCCAACGCCGAAATCCGGATTTTTTTTCAGACAATACATTCCGATAATATCAATTCCACCCCCGGAACTGCCACATCTTAAAATGAGTCCTGCGCCAAATCCGCTGACAGCGCCTGCAATCAGACAGGATGTAAGCTTATCTGCAATCAGCGGACCCGGCGGGATCGGAAGAATGGAAAAAAATAATGCTGTCAAAGTCACCGTAATCAGCGTTCTCCAAAAGAACCTTTTCCCCAACTCTCTGTATGCCAGAAAGAACAGCGGAATATTCATCATATACAAAATAATTCCTGTACAATCAAAGTTCATGGGAATCTGAAACACATCCGTCAGAACCGTCCGTATAATCTGCGCTGCTCCCGTGAGATTCCCGCTGTACAATCCCAGTGGCGTGGTAATCAGATTATACGGGGCAGCAAAAAGAAAAGCTCCAATGAAAATACCCGCGTAATTTTTCCAATCCACTGCTGTTCTGATATTGTCGTTCTTCTCCACTTTTAAGACACCTTATACTTAAAAAATACCAATCAAGGCGCCTAAAATACCTACTGCAACCGTGATCAGCAATACCCAGGTGGAGCTTACGCCTTTTTTCAGCAGTCCAAACATGGCCAGTACGTACAGGAAGGGCAGCAGCAACGGGAAAATCTGATCCAGGTAGCTTTGAATGGTAAAAGAAGTCTCTCCCAGTGTCACCTGCAGCGGCGTCGTCAGGGCTACCATGGAAGCGCTCATACCGCCAATTACCATCAGTCCCACAATTGTGGCTCCTTTGCTGATCATCTGCAGAATACCGCTTTCCTTTGCATTTCCCATAATTCCCGTACCAAAACGATATCCAACAACCGTCAGATAATAACGAATTACGAAATGCGGAATATTAAACAAAAGCAGAAACAGGATAAAGCCAAACGCGCTTCCCTGCTGAGCCAGAGAAATACCAATAGCAGACGCGATAATGCGGAATGTTCCCCAGAAGAAGGAATCACCGATTCCTGCAAAGGGTCCCATCAACCCCACCTTAATACTGTTAATAGAAGTTACATCAAAATCCGGATTCATACTTGCTTCTTTTTCCAGCGCCGCGTTTACACCTGTAATGGCTGTAAGTACATGAGGCGTGGTATTGAAGATCTCCATATGCCGCACCAGAGCCTTTGCCTGCTCCTCCTTTGTGTGATAGAAGGTTTTAATCGCCGGCCAGATGGCGATGGCATATCCCAGCGCCTGCTGTCTCTCATAATTATAGCAGCCTTCCAGCATAAATGAGCTTTTAAACAGCTCCATAATCAGCTTTTTATCTTCTTTCGTCATCGTATTACTCATCGAACAGATCCTCCTCTCCTTCCTGAGCTGCATTTACACTCTGAGGCTTAAAGCTTCCCTTCTCATAAGCTACTATAAACGCAAGCAAAATTCCCAGAATTGTCACTGCCATAATAGGAAGCTCCAGATAAGATACAAGAATAAATCCGACCACAAAATAAATCACATTTTTCAGATTCATCATCGGAAGCAAAAGCAGTGCAAATCCAACTGCCGGAAGCAGTCCGGCCGCCACATTCAGACCCTGCATAATGGATTCGGGAATGTTGTTTACAAACGCCTCCACCGCAGCGGAGCCGAACATAATCGCTACGAAAGCTACGGAAAAATACATCAGGCTTTGAAGTATCAGGCCTGCGTAATTCAGCATTTTCATCTTACGGATATTGCCCTCCTGGGCGTATTTAATAGCCGGAGTCATAAATCCGCTTCGCACAATAAACAGAAGCACCTTCACTGACTGAGCAAGGATGGCGATGGGAAGCGCCAATGTCAACGCTATCTCCGCACCCTGACCAGTCAGGATTGCAAATGCTGTTCCAAGTCCCGCTCCTACCAAAGCGTCAGGAGGAACCGCTCCTCCTATCTGGATCGCTCCCATAAATACCAGCTCAAGAGTGGCTCCGATGATAACGCCCGTCTGTAAGTCTCCCAACGCCAGGCCCACCAGAGGGGAAACCACCAGTGGACGTATCACCATACAAGTGCCAAAAAATTTCTCAATAAACCACAGAGCCCCCAGTATCAGACCCACAATCATTGCTTCATACATTATGTATTCCCTCCCGTCTTATACTTTTTTCTTACAGACTGATACTCATAGACCGGTGTGGCCGGAACCTCCTGCACTTCCACGGTATAACCCTGTTCCGCCAGCCTGTCCAGATATTCCACATCTGTACTGTCCACATACACTGCCTTGGAAAACATCGTTTTCCCTTCACGCATCTGCATGCCGCCTACGTTAATCGGCGGTTTTTCCTCCAAAAGTCCTGTCAGACGACAGACAGTCTCCGGATCCGGTGCAATCACAAACACTCTCATGCTCTTAAGCTTCGGATTGCGCAAAAGCTCCGCCGCATCCTCCACCGTCCTGGTAGCAAGCCTTACTCCATCCGGACAGCAAAGCTTCAAAGCCATCTTACGCACTTCGTCTTTTGCCGCACTGTCACTGGCAATGACTATAGCGTCATAGCTCAGAGCCGATTTCCAGCTGTAAGCCACCTGACCATGCAGGAGCCTGTCGTCAATCCTGATTTTTAAAATCATGTCTTTTCCCTCCTTTTATTTATCCTTAGCATTCATGTACGACAGCAGTACATGTGCATGATGCTCCTTAAAAACCAAAGTCATCGGTAACCATTTCTTTCATAACTTCGTTTACGTAAATAATCTGATTTTTTGCTTCCTCAACCGCGGCCCGAAGCCCCTCTATATCAATATGCTCTTTGTCCATGGTCAGAATCTGAATCAGCAAAGCCAGGTTAATGCCAGTAACAAGGTGTGTGCCAGGTCTTGTCGTATACTGCATACACGCCTGATTTACGCTTCCTCCATAAAGATCTGTCAGCACGAGAACCTCATCCTCAGATGTACAGGCAGAAAAATAATTCTCCAGCTGTCTGCTCAGTTCGATTTCTCCTGTATAGGCACAAATGACAGACACCTCCGGCTGCGGTCCCAAAATCAGCTCAGCAGCCGCCCGAATCCCTTCCGCATATTTTTCATGTGTAGCAATCAGGATTTTTCTCATTTTTCTTTCCTTTCTATCGTCTTCTGAATGTACTTTGAGACAATGCTGTTAACCCCTCTGGACAGATCCCTTCCTCTGGCCTCCGCCATTTTATAAGCCGTCACCTGCATAAAAGTAATAAACTCAAGAGGCGCAAAATATCTGCTCTTAGCTATAAGCCTCAGATCTTTTTTATCATTCTCGTCTGCAGCAGCTCCGACCACGGCGCAAAAGCCAATCTCATTTTTCAGAAAAGAAGCAATTTTTCTTACTTTATCCTCATCTTCTCCCTCCTGGGAATAAAGAATAAAAATCATCCCATCATGGAAAGCATTCTGTGGACCATGTATGAATTCCTCCAGTTCATAGCTCTTGGTCATCATAGGCACCATTTCCATCGCTTTAATATCCGATTCCTGTGCCACCGGCCAAAGTCCGCCCGCTGCGGATATAAGCATCGTATTTCTGCGAAGAAGAGAAAACCGATTCCTTTCGTACCATTCCAGCGTGTTGTTTTTTATATTCTCCAGATTATCTGCGGCTGCACATAAATCAGCCTGAAGGTTTACGTATTCTTCTGTTTCAAGCTTTCCGTTTGCCACAGCCAGAGAAGCTCCAAGAAGCATGACTGAAGCAGCCGTGGCGGAAAATCCAATCGTCCGGTACAGGTATTCCTCCTCTCCGCAGCCCATATCCACATAGCAGTCAGCCGCCTCGGCGATCACACAATCCTGCTGTGCTGTCATGGCATAGGTAAGACAGCCTGCCTGCCTTGCCAGCAGAAGTCCTTCGTATACCAGGCGTGTTTTTCCACCCTGTGAAATAAACAGATACATTGCCTTTTCCTGAATATATGTGTGATAATTCACAAAGATATTGGGGTAAATCAACGTTACCTTCAGACCGCACACCTTTTCCAGAAAGATTTTGGCCGTAAAAGCCGCATTGTAGGAGGAACCGCTGGCAATAATTACGATTTCGTCAATCCTCTGCTGTCCCTCTCCTGTCGGAAACTTTCTCTCCGCCGTTTCACGAAGCCTGACAGGTATCCGTTCAATACAATCCATCAATGTCATTTTATCTTCTCCTTCCTTTTTTACATTCCATTCTCAGTGATCATGTCTGATATAATCATACAGATACGCCATTTCGCTAATTGGTATCTCTACGTTATACTGTGCTGTGAGCTCCTGAAAGCTTTCTGTCAGAAGCCCTGTAAAATCCTGATGTTGTTCTACAAAACTCTCCAGATCCTCGTGAGCCGTAATCGGCGTCTTAGTAACCAGACGTTCTATCAGACAGCACACATGAATATAAATACCGATAATTGTCTTATTCGAAAACTTTCGATTCATCCTGCTCTGAAGCTGTCCTACCGCATCCTTGATGTATTCCAGAAGCTTATCTGCATTCAGAATTGTCAGGTACTGAAGTACATTCTGAAGCGTAAAATTCTTTAAAAGCTTTTCATCAAAAGCAGCCAGTTCTTCCCTGCTCATATAGCGTTTCAGCAGACTGTTGACTTTCTCCATATCATTGCTGGCGATAATATCCTCGAGGCCAACGTAGGGTATCTCCGGTATCTGAGGATCCATGGTTCCAGACACAAACAGAATCTCATAACGGGCGCACAAAGCGTCAAATTCCATATTCATGAAATTGGCGCTGTCAATTGCCAGAAGGCGAATCTTAAACCCTTTAGGAAAGCTGTCCTGGAATATCTGCAGAACACGATTGGTCATCAGCACACCAGATTCGCTGGCAAATAAGATAGCCGGTTCTTTTTCTGAATTGTCATACAGCCGATATTCTATCTGGGCACAATCGCAGGTCTGTTTGAGAATATCCTCAATACTGTCTCCATTTGCTATGCCTTCTCCTACACTCAGAGCAATTTTGGTAGAAATATTATTGATAATTCCTATACGAGCCGAGCTGCACTCGCTGATGATCGTGCCCAGCTCCTCCAGCGTTCCCATGTCCACCAGTAAAATCAGATTATCTGCAAAACGCTTATCTGAGATCCCCTCCTTGATTTTCAGTACAATCTCATGCACGTCTGTATTCAGAGGCATATCAAAGCCTTCCAGTACCCTCTTTCCAATCAGCTTGTTTACCGCGTCTGCAATGGAACTGGCCGTCGAATACCCATGGGCAATTACAAGACCCGAATGGCTGGTACTTGCCAGTTTTCTGTTATAAAACCGAATATTCAGGATCAGAAAGACAGCATTGATATCTTCCAGCGCTACATCCAGCAGTTCCTCCAGAGAACGCTTGATTTCTCTTGCCATAAAAGCCTCTGCCGGATATTCCTCTCCCAAAAGCTGCAGAAATTCTCTGACCTCATCTCTGCTCCTGTTCATCCATTTCATCAACGAAGAATTTTCCCCGGTCATAATATACAGGAGACGTGCAAGCACATATTCACAGCTTGACGGCAAAAAGACCGCATGCTTTTTTCCTGCTCTGGACAGCACTTTCCCTGTAATCTCCTCCAGAGCCTTGATTTTCATATTCGAATATTTTTTCTCATAGACTATATAATCATAGAACTCATCAAGCCAGTTGTTTCCCTTTTTCATCAGCTCCTTCAGAGTAATTTCCTTATCTCTGCAGCTCTCGTAAATCTCCAGAAGCTGTTTCAGATAAGACAGGAAATAATTATCGTCTTCCTGAGAAGCCAGATTTGAAATCAGAATTTTACTATTGCCCTCCTTTGTCTCCTCCGGCTCCATGGCAGAAATCAGTTCGCTTGGCAGATGATAGCTCTTGATTTCTAACTCTCCCTCGCTCTCCTGAGATTGCAGAAAAGCATTGGCACAAATCACCTTAATACAGCTTTTGAGCTCCGCCAAATTCCCTTCAAACGGATATTCCATCAGAATTCTGTATACATTACTGCTGATGGTGATGCATCGATTCAGACAGCTCTCCTCCTTTTCAAAAAAGCGCATCATCAGCAGCCTTTTCTCCATCAGACTTCTTTCTCTGAGAGGAGGCAAAAAACTGATAACCGGTATCTGCTCCAGAAGCATCTCTCTGAGCGAAAGAGAAGGATTTTTTCTGGATGACAGAATCAGCTTTACTCTGCTTTCTTCCTTTCCATTTCTCCTGCCTGCCAGAAAAGCAGCCAGAAGCTCCTGGCCCTTTTCGCTCATATTGTCTATATTATTGATAAAAAGAACTCCTCCCTCAGCTTCTTTCAGCAGTCCCTGACGTTTACCGGCTTTGCCAAAAAGCTTAAGATGGTCCATCCCGCCAGCAGCTTCTGACTCACTGCACTCCAGAACCCTGAAGGGAGCATCTTTATCGATACTCTGATTCTCTATTGCATAGCGGTACAGATACTCGGCCAGATAAGATTTCCCCGTCCCCGCTTCGCCCCAGATCAGAACCGGCACTCCGCTGCCCGGATACTTCACTGCGGATTTACACTGACTGATACAGTAATTCAGAGTAGTGGAAAAACCTATCACATTTTCTCCTCCACATTCCTCTCCTTCTGCCTCGTCCAATAAATCCCACAGATCCTCTAAAAAATCATACTCTGTCTGAGCCAGCTTTATATGATACCTTTTTTCCAGAATATTCTTATGAAAAAAGTAAACCGGACGTCCTTTAATCTTAATTAAGATTCCTTCTTTTACCAATTCATTCAGATAAAAGGAAGCTAAATTCCGGCTTATTTGAATCTCCCGGGCTGCCGCATGAGTAGTAAAGTGATCCAGATCTTCTCCTGTGCGGAAATTTTCTGTGTACTTCATCATATACTGTACAATCTCTTCTTTTGTTCTAATATTCATGCCTGCCCTCTTTTCTCTTTTGATTTACTTTTGGATTATCTATATCATACACAAAATCTCCTCCTTCCGAATTTCTGCCTAATATTTTTCCCACATCATCGAATATGTTAGACACTTTTTCATTTATTTCTCAACACTTCGGAAAAATCGAATGTATAGTCAAAAAAATACAGGGTGGCACTGTTCCACACTGGAACCCGCCACCCTGTTCGACAAATCATTAGCTCTAATATTAAATCAGGCCGGGAATCTCTTCCCGGCCTACTCACTCAGTTCTATGTCGTTTCACTTTAAACTACAAAAATATAAAAAGTCTCATACGCCCAGCTTTCTCAGCTCTTCCCTGGCCTGCTCCTGACTGCGGAAATGGATTCCGCGGATCCCGAGCTTTCCGGCCGCCTCGATATTCACCAGCGTGTCATCGATGAAAACAGCCTGCTCCGGCACAATCTGATAACGCTCCATCAGAAGCTGAAATACCGCCGGATCGGGTTTAATCACATGCTCCTGCCAGGA
>DWYN01000154.1 GCA_019118645.1 Candidatus Blautia excrementipullorum
CATAAATTCCTGCACAGCATCGTTAAAGACGACCTCATCAAACAGATGTCCGTCAAAATGCTTTTTCTCACCGGTCTCTGTTGTGTAATCTCCACCATCACGCAGCATACGGAATTGATCAAGTGTTACACCCTGACCGTTCTGAGGATTCACAGTAACCTCCCAGAACACATCTTCCGGCACAAGAGCATCAAAATTTGCGAGCGTAGTGTCCTCATCGCCATATGCCATGAGAAATGCAGGGATTGTGCGGGAGAAACCACGGAGGTGGTCACGAACATTCCCCTCAATCGAGTCTTTTTCAGCCTTTAATTTTTCTGTTTCTACGGTTTCAACGATGGTTTCCGCAGCTTTTTTCACGGTCTCATCGCTGTGAAGCTTTTCCTTGATATTGTCCACCATGTCGCGGTAGCCTTGCATCCGCTTAGCGGAATATTCCTCATCAATCTTGGTAATCTCCGCCATAGAAGCACCAGAGTTTTGTGCTTCGTAAATTCTGTCGTTACATTCCTTAATCAGCTGATTATCTCGAATAACATAATCGCCGTACTCACGGTTTACGACCGTTTCAGTAGTCTCCTGGATCTTTCGTTCTAGCTGATTCTGCGTAGATTTCCTCAAATCCCGACCATACTGCTCCTTAGCAGAGTCAATAAGTGTGTCTGCAATAGGCTTTGCAAAACGATCCCGGAGCTCTTTTAACTCATCCTTCTTCGGGTTTGGAGTCATTTCGACATTTTTCTGGATTTCTTCTACAGCTGCTGCCAGCTGATCCTCTACATTCGCATAGACTTTATCACCAAACAACGTGCTTGCTGTGCCGATGATTTGCTCCTTGGGAATCTCAACCTCGCCATTTGCGTTTAGACTAAGAGCATCTGCCGTATTCTCGTCCACAGCAGCGGGCGCAAGAGCCTTGGGTTCTTCCAAAGCCTGCATATTGTTGATGATGTCGATAATCTCCCTCGGTGCGCCAAAAATCCCACTGATATTGGCAAAGAGGAAGTTGGACATAAAGCCTCGCTCCACCACTTCTCTGGCGTGAATGCGGCGGGGAATAGTGAGGACTTTTTCGGCATCTAGTTCGATCATGGAGCCTTCTTCGTCTTCGCCGTAAACTGGGAAGAAATTCAAGAGTTCGCGGACATGCCGCTTACGGCTGTCGAAATCGCCCTTATCCCCCGAGGTCTCAGGAATCAGGTCATTGGCAAACTGCTCAAAAATGGTCAGAGTACGAGCCGGATCAAAATCGAAGACATAGGCATTCTGTTTTCTATAAGTGTTGCCGTCTGAGTCTGTAAACAGACACGGGTTCTGCGCCCGGAAGGCCGCCTGCATATAAAGTGCTGGGCTTGCCATATTGGAGAGCATGAGTACTGCTGTCCACTCTGGAATCGTTACACCGGTGGTCAGCTGCCCGACAGACAGCGTGATAGTCTTATCGTATTTTTTGATGGCCTTGGTTACTTTGTCAAAGGACTTCTCATTTTCTTCATCGTCATCCAGCTTTCCATCGCCTGCCGCCAGAATAACTTCGTAGTCTTTGAACACCGGATGGAGTTTAAGCTTCTTGGCCAAAGCCTTGGCGCTGGCGACACGATTCAAAATCCAAAATGTGTGCTTTAATTCGTCACGCAGCTCTGCGGTAGAGAACGGAAATTTCTCCTGCCGGGTCAGAGCGTCAAGGAATTTGTCCACGTCAGCGTCATGCACAAATTTTCCCGACTCATTTGTGGCGAAGAATTCGTTCAGGTCGAAAGCGAATTCCTCTACATCATCTTCTGCAAGCCCACTATGGCAACGCTATCCCTCTGGATCTGCTTAAAACCGAACAGCAGAAAATTGCCAAAGAGCTGGCGACCATCGAGCATGAGATCCGCATCCACAATACCGCTTTTGAGGCAATCATAGACAATCTAAAAGCTGCATTGGACATCATCGAGAACTGCGGAGAAACTTACCACTATGCCGATGACGCCATCAAACGCCTCATGAATCAAGCTATCTTTGAGCGTTTCCTTGTTAGTAACGGCCCGGAAAGCGGTCTTAAGGTAGATGCTGAATTGGCTCCGCCCTTTGCCCAATTACAGGAGCCTATCAAGGACGATCTGATAAAAATCAACCACGCCAGCCCTGAACACATCAAAACTCTCTTAAATACAATCAAAGCCCATCTCCGAGCCTACTTCGGGGATGGGCTTATCAGTGATGTTTTATCGGCCAATAGTTCGAGTAAGGGCAAAAACTTGATGGTATCCTCAAAACTCGAAAAATTCGACACAAAAGCCATAAGTTCCACAGATTGTCAAGACGCGTGTCAAAGTAAGGACAAGAAAAAATCAGCATCGAATTTCTCAGATGCTGATCTTCCCTATAAATCCGCGTTTATAGAAACTCACTCGAACCCATCAAATTTTTTTGGGTCAAATATTTCGAGTAAAGGTGTTTTGGTGGACCTGGCGGGAATCGAACCCGCGTCCGAAAGCCTATCCCCTGGGGCATCTCCCATCACAGTCGCTGTTTTAGCATTCCCTCCGCCGCACGCCCAACGACAGGCTTACGTCTTCAGTAGCTTCATAATACATCTGCCGGGGCAAAGCTTACCCGGCAAGGTTTCTCACATCGTCGACGCCAGACCCCTGATGTGTGAGTGCATCAGGGCTGACGAGCAGCAATTAGGCTGCTAACGCGTACTGTTCGTCTGCGTTTATATTTAGGTTCCCGGTTGATACGCAGTCCAGGAGTCTGCGGATGGCTTCCTCAGCTTCAAAGCCCCCGTCGAAACCAGTACAAGCCCGAAAAGGTATTTCCACTGGCATACGCACGAACGTAGGCTTCTTTTGCCTATCTATTATATGAAAGAATCTCCTGTTCTGTCAAGGGCATTTTCTCTTTCCGTCCTGTTTTCACTCATTTCCCAGGCAGTCCGCGTCTACATCAGCCCCGCAAACAAAGATGCGCCGATCACTGTGCAGAGTCCGCACACCACAATTGCAAGACTGCTCATCGCGCCTTCCACTTCTCCCATTTCCATGGCTTTTGCCGTTCCCACCGCATGAGCGGAGGTTCCGATGGCAAGCCCTCTGGACACTGCATACCGAATGCGGAATGCCTTGCAGACCGCTTCCGCCGTCATATTTCCCAGGACGCCGGTTATAATAATCACAGCCACAGAAATCGTCACATATCCGCCCAGTTCCTCGGAAACTCCCATTCCGATAGCTGTGGTAATGGATTTCGGAAGAAGAGTCACATACTCTTTATGGCTCAGGCCAAACATCGCCGCCATAACAAGCACAGAACCGAGACTTGCCAGAACACCCGAAAAAATTCCGATTATGATCGCCGCAAAATTTTTCTTCAGCACCTCCATCTGGAGATACAGGGGGATGGCCAGACTGACCGTCGCAGGAGTCAGAAGATAACTCAAATACTGGGCGCTTGTATTATAACTCTCATAATCCACATGAAAAACAGCCAGAAAGGCAATCACCAGAAGAATCGAAATCAGCAGAGGGTTCAGCACCGCAAGCTTCCATTTCTTTTTTGCCGCAAGGCCAATCTCGTAGGCAAGAAGGCTGATCACAATGCCTACAGTAGCCGAATTGAGAATCAGATTATCCATTTTTTTCTTTCCCCTCTTTTCTGTCAAGTAAAAAATCCGTCACTTTGCCAGTTACAATCATGACCACAAAGGTAGAGACTGCCGTAATCACCGCCAAAGGCAACAGAAAAGGTTTCAGCTGGCTCCATGAAGTCATCAGTCCTACTCCCGCCGGAATGAACATCAGGGGCATGATTTCAATGAGAAATTCCCCCACTTCTTTCACATGCTCCACCTTAATCAGACCGGTCATCAGCAGCGCAAGCATCAGAACCAGACCATATATGCTTCCCGGAACAGGCAGAGGAATAAAATATTTGAGAATCTCCCCGACGCAGGTTACGCCCAGGATGATGCCAAACTGCCTCATATACCACATTTTTGTTTCCTCCTGATTTTTAAGATTATGAAACGAAAGTAAATCCGGTCTACCAATTATTATTTTGGTCAAACCAACCTTGTCATTATACCACATCTGTTTTTTCTCTTACAATAGAAAAACTGCCCTATAAAAGGCAGTTTTTCCAGTTAAAAATAGAAAGATTCTATAAAAATTTTCCCTGGGATGTCAGAAAGCCTGCCCAGCCAGCCATTCACAAAAAAGCCGGAATGCTCACTCTCCCATATCCTTGGCACATTGTTTCAGTTTTTCTCTGATCGGAAGATGATAAGGGCATCTTGTCTCGCACTCACCGCATTCTATACAGGCCGACGCCTTTACTTTCAGAGTGCTGTAGCGGGACTTCCCCCATTCCGCAAGATTATATCTCTGAAGATACCCGGCGAAAAGGAATACGCTCGGAATATCAATCCCCACCGTACAGGGTGCGCAGTAGTTGCAGCGCCGGCAGAAATCTGTTCCCAGCCGCTTTCTTACTTCTTCCAGCTGCCCCTTCTCCTCCTCTGAAAGAGAGGCGTCCGTTTCACAGGCAGCCAAATTATTCTGCAGCTCAGATAATTCCGCCATTCCAGGAATCACAACTGTCACATCGGGGTTGGAACAGACATAGCGAAGCGCCAGGGACGCATCCTCAATCGCCCCTCCGGCCAGGGGCTTCATGGCAATAAACCCTACGTTTTTTTCAGCGCAGCGGCGAATCAGTTCTTCTCCCTGGTTTTCCACGATATTGTACGGAAACATCACAGTTTCCACCCAGTCCATCTCCAGGGCCTTTTCAAAAACTGCAGCGGAATGAGCAGTCAGGCCAATATGGCCGATCTTTCCCGCTTTTTTGGCCTCTTCCAAAGCTTCCAGGGCTCCTCCTTCACCGGTCAGCTGGGCAAGCTGTTCCATACTGGGATTATGCACCTGATAAAGATCAATATAATCTGTCCTTAAATTTTTCAGACTTGTCTCTATATCGGCGGCCATCGCCTCTTTCGTTCTTGCCATGGATTTCGTCGCCAGGACAAACTTGTCACGGAGCCCTTCCAGGCCGCAGCCGATATACTGCTCGCTGACTGTGTACCCCCTTGCCGTGTCAATGTAATTTACTCCTGCTTCCGCCATCTTCTCAATCAGCACTTTCGTTCCATTCTCATCAATTCTCTGAATGGGGATTCCTCCAAATCCCATTCTGGAAATGCGAAGTCCTGTTTTTCCCAAAGTTCTATACTCCATATTTTCTCCTCTCTCCGTTACAGGGCTGATGCACTGCAATGCCTTTTTCCTGTATTATACTTTCGAAACCGCAATCTGTCCATGTGCCTCATGCCAGAAAATTTCCGGCATACAGGGCAAATCCGGTATGCCGGACGCATTTTCCCGGATCACGCAAATCTTTCGCAGAAAAAAACAGCCGCCGGATACCGGCGGCTGAACAAATCCAGATCTTTATACACGTGACAGATATTCACCTGTTCTTGTATCGATTTTTAATTTATCTCCCTGGTTTACAAACAGCGGAACCATAACCTGCGCTCCTGTCTCCACAATTGCAGGCTTCGTTGCGCCCTGGGCAGTATTTCCTGCAAATCCGGGCTCAGTCTCTGTTACTTCAAGTTCTACGAACAGAGGAGGCTCAATAGCGAATACATTGCCGTTGTAGGAGCAAACCTTAACGACATCATTCTCTTTTACAAATTTCAGAGAATCGCCTACCTGCTCTGCTGTCAGGGCGATCTGATCATATGTTTCCGTGTTCATGAAATTATAGAGTTCTCCATCGTTGTACAGATAACTCATATCCACACGGTCAATACGCGCCTGCGGGAATTTCTCCGTTGGACGGAAAGATTTCTCAAGTACAGCTCCTGTAATAATATTTTTATATTTTGTTCTGACAAATGCAGCGCCCTTTCCAGGTTTTACATGCTGAAATTCTACAATCTGACATACATTTCCATCAATTTCAAGTGTGATGCCGTTTTTGAAATCACCTGCTGAAATCATAGTTTATTTCCTCCTTCTTGTACTGTTCACTGTCTTCCATTCTATAATACCGAAGAAATTTTTTCAACTACTTTTTTTCGTACTCCTTTAATTTCTCCTCGATTTCCCGAATCAGCTCCTCAAAAGGCTTGACTCCCGTCACTACCTGGATGTCTGCAAACTTTTTATATACAGGGTCTCTCTGTTTCAGAAGCTTCTTAATTTTATCGTCCCGGTCCTCCCCGTCAAGAAGCGGATCCTTGCGGGAATTCTCCAGCCTTTTTCTCAGCGTTTCCAAAGATCCCTTCAGATAGATAACGGTTCCCAGCTCGCCGATATAATTTTCATTCTGCTCCTGAAGGGGAACTCCCGCTCCCAGAGAAATCACCTTGCGTTCCGCATCCTTAATCAGTTCTTTCAGCGCCACGGTTTCCAGCGCCCGGTAAAAAGGTTCCCCGAATCTTTCAAAGATTTCCCGCACTGAAAGATTCATTTTCTTTACAATCAGTCTTTCCAGATCAATAAAAGGCAGTCCTAAGTCTCTGGAAAGCTGTTTCCCCACTCTCGTCTTGCCTGAACCCATAAAACCAATGATAACCACATGGTTCATAAAGTTCCCTCCTCTTTTTTGTAAAAATAAAGTACGATTCTTTCCAAATATCGTTTGAATACAATCTGAATCTCTTCTTTCGGATGGATCGGCTTTACAAGGATATTGCGGATCCCCACCCTCTTTGCCCCATAAACATCTGTAAAAAGCTGATCTCCGATAAAAACAGTATTTGAACGGTCTGTACCCAGAAGTTCCATTGCTCTTTCATAATTGCGTACAGCCGGTTTGTGCGCATTTTCTATATAATGCTCTCCGATTTTTTCATTAAAAGAAGCTACTCTCTCAATCTGATTATTTGATAAAAAGCAGCTTTTAAATCCGATTTCACGAAGGCGGGCGAATAACTTCACTGCCCTCTCATCCGCCGGCGCCCCGTGGGGCACCAGCGTATTGTCAATGTCAAACAAAAGGCCTCTGTAGCCTTCCTGATACAGTTTTTCATAATCTATATCGTAAGCAGAATCCAGATACTCATCTGGGAAAAAACATCGAAACATGCCTCTCTCCTGTCTATTTCCATTCTCAGCGGGCATCCAGCGGCACATATTCTGCCGAATCGAGAACATTCTTATATGCAGGACGGATAATTTTGTCTGTATTGATCAGCTCTTCCATCCGGTGAGCGCTCCAGCCGACAATTCGCGCTACCGCAAACATCGGTGTATACAGCTCCAGCGGAAGGTCAAGCATACTGTAAACAAATCCGCTGTAGAAGTCCACATTGGCGCTGACGCCTTTGTAAATGCGGCGTTCTTCCGCAATCACCTCGGGAGCAAGTCTCTCCACCATAGAATACAGACGGTAGTCCTTCATGCGGCCCTTTTCTTTCGCAAGGCTTTCAACAAATCCTTTCAGCACCTCCGCTCTTGGGTCGGATACCGAGTAAATCGCATGGCCCATACCATAGATCAGACCGCTCCGGTCAAAGGCTTCTTTGTGAAGCAGTTTTTTCAGGTAAGCCCGGACTTCATCCTCGTCGTCCCAGTTGTGAACAGAATGCTTCATATCCTGGAACATGCGGATAACTTTGATATTTGCGCCGCCGTGCTTCGGTCCTTTCAGGGAGCCAAGTGCCGCTGCGATGGTAGAATAGGTATCTGTTCCGGAAGAAGACACCACATGGGTAGTAAAGGTAGAGTTATTGCCGCCGCCGTGTTCCATATGAAGAATCAGCGCGAGATCCAGGATTTTCGCCTCCAGATCTGTATATTTCTTATCGGGTCTCAGGATGCGGAGAATATTTTCCGCTGTGGAAAGCTCTTTTTTCGGGTTATGTATATAAAGACTCTTCCCTTTAATATAATGATTATAGGCCTGATATCCATAAACAGAAAGCAGCGGAAATACACTGATCAGATTCAGACACTGGCGAAGGACATTCGGAAGTGAAATATCTTCCGGATTATTATCATAAGAGTACAGTGTCAAAACGCTTCTTGACAGCGCGTTCATAATATCTCTTCCAGGCGCCTTCATGATTACGTCTCTCACAAAGTTTCTGGGGAGCGTCCGCTGGTTTGCCAGCAGATGTGTAAAATCAGCGAGCTGCTGTTTATTTGGCAGTGCGCCGAAAAGGAGCAGATACGTCGTCTCCTCAAAGCCAAAGCGGTTGTCCCGCACAAATCCCGCGGTCAGATCTTTGATATTATATCCACGGTAGTACAGACTTCCCGCGCAGGGAACTTCCTTTCCGTCTACAACCTTCACTGCCTGAACGTTCGATACCTGGGTCAGCCCGGCAAGAACGCCTTTTCCATTGATGTCGCGCAGGCCTCTTTTCACATCGTATTTTCCATACAGAGACAAATCAATAGTGGTATGATCCCTGCATATCTGAGTCAGTTTTTCAATTTCCGGTGTTACTTTTGTGTTAAATCCTGTCATTTTGTATTCTCCTTTCAAATATATCTTCTAGCCGATCAAGGTCCCTCCTCATCCCTTTCGCTCAGATTTTATCCGCATCCCCCGGAACCGCGTTTCTCCGGAGCCGCCGGATATACGGTAATCATGTATCCTTTTCCGCGCGCTGCGCGGCAAAACAGAAACACCTGTAAGGTATAGTATACCATTTTCTTTGGTTTAAGTCTATATCAGAAAACTGTCTGTTCCGCAAATCCATCCCGCAGCAATTTTTTTTTCATCCAGCTCTTTTCAACTTTACCACTTTCGTGTATAATAGTTCTAAATGCTGGAAAGGCCAGCACTGACAAATTGGATGAGGAGGAATTATTATGTCTTACACTGAAGAAGTCTACGAGAGAGTCGTAGCGCAGAATCCAGGTGAACCGGAATTCCACCAGGCAGTAAAGGAAGTTCTTGATTCCCTGAAAGTAGTTATCGACAGAAATGAAGAAGAATACCGCAAACTGGCTATTCTGGAGCGTCTGGTAGAACCGGAGAGAATCATCTCCTTCCGTGTGCCGTGGACAGACGACAAGGGAAATGTACAGGTCAACAAAGGATACCGCGTTCAGTTCAACAGCGCAATCGGACCTTACAAAGGCGGCCTTCGTTTCCATCCCTCTGTAAACCAGAGCATTCTGAAATTCCTGGGATTTGAGCAGATCTTTAAAAATTCCCTGACCGGCCTTCCCATCGGCGGCGGCAAAGGCGGTTCCAACTTCGACCCCAAAGGAAAATCCGACAGAGAAGTTATGGCTTTCTGCCAGAGCTTTATGACAGAGCTTTGCAAATATATCGGAGCTGATACAGACGTTCCGGCCGGCGATATCGGCGTAGGCGGACGTGAGATCGGATATCTTTACGGACAGTACAAGCGCATCCGCAATCTCAGTGAGGGCGTTCTCACAGGAAAAGGCCTTACTTTCGGAGGTTCTCTGATTCGTACACAGGCTACCGGATACGGCGTTGTCTATATTCTGGACGAGCTTATGAAAGCACACAATGATTCTCTGGAAGGCAAGACTGTAATTGTAACAGGTTCCGGAAATGTTGCCATCTATGCTGTGGAAAAAGCTACACAGCTTGGCGCGAAAGTTGTCGCAATGTGCGATTCCAACGGATATATCCATGATCCAAACGGAATCAATCTTGATGTAGTAAAGGATATCAAGGAAGTAAAGCGCGGACGAATCAAAGAATACGCAGACCGTGTAGAAGGTTCCACATACACCGAGGGAGTCGGCATCTGGAACATCAAATGTGATGTCTTCCTTCCCTGCGCAACGCAGAACGAGCTGGACATTGACGGCGTAAAAACTCTGAAGGCCAACGGCTGCAAATATATCGTAGAAGGCGCGAATATGCCTACTACTCTGGAAGCAACCGAATACGCAATGGAAAACGGAATCCTGTTCCTGCCGGGCAAAGCTTCCAACGCAGGCGGCGTAGCTACCTCTGCCCTGGAAATGAGCCAGAACTCCATGAGACTCTCCTGGAGCGCTGAGGAAGTGGATGAAAAACTCCACAACATCATGAAAGATATCTACAAGAAAATTGATGAAGCGGCTGAGCGCTACGATATGAAGGACAACTTTGTAGTCGGAGCAAACATCGCTGCATTTGAAAAAGTAGTAGATGCTATGAAAGCTCAGGGTATCGTATAATTCTATGTGGTCTCTGTCAGGCGCCGGAGTTCTTTCCCGGCGCCTGTTTTGTTTTCTCCTGCGAAAAGAATCCTTTTCTTGTATTATGTTCTCAGAAAATTCCTCATGCTTTTCAGCGCATTTTTTTCCAGGCGGCTGACCTGGGCCTGGGAGATTCCGATTTCCTGGGCTACCTCCATCTGAGTTTTTCCCTCATAAAATCTCATCTCAATAATATGTCTCTCCCTGTCCGACAGCCTGTGCATGGCTTCTTTCAATGACAGGTTTTCAATCCACCTGTCCTCTCTGTTTTTCTTATCACTGATCTGATCCATCACATACAGGGTGTCTCCTCCCTCTGAATATACCGGTTCAAAAAGGCTGACCGGATTCTGGATAGCATCCATGGCATAAACAATCAGCTCTTTTTCTATTCCGATCTCCTGGGAAATCTCCGCCAGAGTCGGCTCCTTCAGATGCTGCTTTGTATAGTTCTCTTTTGCATAAATAGCTTTGTATGCAATGTCTCTTAAAGACCTGCTGACACGGATACTGTTGTTGTCCCGCAGATATCTCCGAATCTCCCCGATGATCATCGGCACAGCATAGGTGGAAAATTTCACATTCAAACTGGTATCAAAATTGTCAATCGCCTTCATAAGCCCGATACAGCCGATCTGAAAAAGATCATCCGCGTTTTCACTGCTGTTTTGGAATCTCTTGATAACACTTAATACCAGGCGGAGATTTCCTTTGATGTACATGTCCCTTGCCTCCATATCTCCTTCCTTGATCCTGCGGAACAGCTCCTCCTTTTCCTCAGGCTTCAGTACAGGAAGTTTAGAGGTATTGACCCCGCAGATTTCTACTTTATTAAGTGTCATCGAACCATCCTCCTTCAATCTTTTGGTACTAAAAATCATTCTCAGACTGAAGAAGAAATATACTTTTTTCGGAAAAATATAAAAAATAAAAGCCCTTGACAAATTTACGGCAGACGCTCTTTATGGAAGCATTTTTCCTCCTGAATTTCCACCAGAATAATGTCGTCTCCAATCTGGCAGATACATTTCCAGGGAATCACATACTCGCTTTCTCTTCCAAAAAAGCAAAAGAATCTTCCGGGACCAGGAACAATCAAAGCGGTGATTTTTCCTGTTGCGCAGTCAAACTCCACATCTATAGGACATCCCAGGCTGCGGCAGGTGCAGGTATTTATAATTTCTTTTTGTTTCAGTTCACATAGACGCATAGCAACACCGGTTTTTCTTTATTCCTATTCAGAAAAACCAAAAATATGAAAGAAAATTTTAACTACAGCTGTCCGATTTGTTGACATAAAAATAAAAATCATAGTATAATGTGCCCATAAAAAGGCGAGAAAGGGGAGAGCGCCATGAGATGTCCGTTTTGTGGTCAGGATAATACCAGAGTTGTAGATTCCAGACCCGTGGAAGACACCAATTCTATCCGGAGAAGGAGAATGTGTGAATCCTGCGGGAAGCGTTTCACCACATACGAAAAGGTGGAAACTATTCCGCTTAGCGTAATCAAAAAAGATCAGACCCGGGAACAGTATGACCGCAGCAAAATTCAGGATGGAGTTCTTAGAGCCTGTTATAAAAGGCCGATTCCTGTGGAAAAAATCGAAACCATGATGGATTCTATTGAAGGAGCTATTTTTGACCGGGCTGACCGGGAAATCTCCAGCAGCCAGATCGGTGAGATCGTGATGGAACATCTGCAGCATCTGGATGCGGTAGCCTATGTCCGTTTTGCTTCCGTTTACAGGGAATTCAAAGATGTGAGCACCTTCATGGAGGAGCTTAAGAAATTTATGGAGCCCTGATGTATTCGTCTGTCCGCATAGCAGCGGCAGCCGGTTCAAAATTCCACGCGAGAAAAGGCCCTTAATTCAGGGCCTTTTCCAGTTCTTCAATTACAATTTTCAACGCTTTTATCCGGGCGTATTTTTTATCCACAGACTCCAGAATATGCCAGGGGGCGAAGGTAGTGCTCGTCTTTTTCAGCATCTCGTTAACGGCTTCCTCGTAAAGATCCCATTTTTCTCTGTTGCGCCAGTCCTCATCTGTGATTTTCCACCGCTTTTCCGGATTATTCTGTCTTTCGTTGAATCTTTCAAGCTGAGTATCCTTATCGATCTGTACCCAGAATTTAATGATCACAGCTCCCCAGTCTGAAAGCTCTTTTTCAAACTCGTTCATCTCATTGTAAGCGCGCTTCCAGTCATTTTCCGAACAGAATCCTTCCAGGCGCTCCACCATGACGCGTCCGTACCAGGTACGGTCAAAAATCGCAATATGCCCGTCCTTCGGAAGTCTTGTCCAGAAGCGCCAGAGATAGTGGCGGGCCTTTTCATGAGGTTCAGGACTTGCGATGGGATGTACCTCATATCCTCTGGGATCCAGGGCGCCGGCAATTCTCTTGATATTTCCTCCCTTGCCCGCAGCGTCCCAGCCTTCATAAGTGATAATCACTGGAATCCGCTTCCGGTACACCCGGTTATGCAGTTCTCTGAGATGTTTCTGCAGTTCCCTAAGCTCTCTGCGGTATTCCTCTTCTTCGATCACTTTCCCTTCCAGCTCGATATCCTGAAGCTTCGGCATTTTCACCAGAGGAAATACATTCTGAAGAATCGGCACGGAATGCATCTGATTCTGAAGAGCGACTTCTATATTGCTCACCAGGGTCTCCAGAACCTGCAGCTCCGCCCACTTCTTATTTTCAGCATCTATAATATACCAGGGCGATGTGGACATATTAGTATCCTTCAGATAGCGGTCATAGACCTTTTCGCACTTTCCATAATGTTCGTTCTGCCACTGATCAAATTTCTGTACGCGCCACTGGGTATCCTCGCTGGAAAGCAGACCTTTCATTCTTTTTTCCTGCTCGCCTTTATCTATCTCCATGAAAAATTTCACTACCAGGTATCCATTGTCAGTCAGCTGTCTCTCAAAGCGTTTGATGCTGTCGATTCTTTTCTCATAATCCTCACCGGATAGCCCGTCCTGCAGGACTTCTTTCGTGGTCTCCTCCATCCATCCGGCATCCAGGAAAGTAAATTTTCCCTGTTCCGGAATCTGGCGCATGTACCGGTACAAAAACGGACGGCGGAGTTCATCCTCCGTAGGGGCCGACATGGTCGCAACCTTAAAAAATCTCGGGTCAATGTTTTTGATCACTTTTCCGATCATGCTGCCTTTTCCGGCGGAACTCCACCCCTCAAACAGCACCAGCACCGGGACTTTGTGTTCCTTAATCTTCATCTGAAGCTCATAAAGCTTCCCTCTTGCTTTTTCCAGACGCGCGGAAATTTCCTCTTTTTCCGGAATTTCCGGAGGGTTCCAGTTTTTCAGCATACACAGCCACCTCATTTCTTTTTATATTTTCTTATTTCCTTTTTTCTTCATAGTATACCATGGTTTTCTGACAATTTCTACAAAAAGAAAATAGGAATGGAAATTTCTTCAAAAAATCCATTCCTCAAAATCTATTATCTGTCATTCCTGGTCTACCAGAGAAAATCCAAGTTTCATTTCTTTTACGGCGGGATCTTTCCCTTCCAGAATGTCCAGCATCATCTTCACAGCAAGCTCACCGCTTTTTTCATAAAAATAATGTACCGTCATAAGAGGAGCTGCCGCGGTTTTCGCCATTTCAGAATCTCCATGCCCGCCCACAAGAATTCGGGAGAGCGCGTCTCCTCCCTGTTCTTTCAAATACCGGATCACCCCAAGGGCCATAGTGTCTGTAGCACAGAGAATGCCGTCCAGATCAGGATATCGCTCCAAAAGCTGTCCTGCCTTCCTGTATCCCCCTTCCAATGTAAAATCAGAAATTACATACTGTTTCGTCAGACTGTCATATCCGGCATCCCGTACCGCATCGCAAAATCCCCGGTATCTTCCGGCGCCTACCGCTTTATCCTCAAGAATGGCACTGATGTATCCCAGATTTTTCTTTCCCTTCTGAAAAACCGCACTGGCAAGTTCATAGGAAGCATGATAATCGTCATGATATACACAAAACTGACCGGACAGCTGCTGTCCTACCAGAACCACCGGGATTTTTGACTCTTTCAGAACTTTTTTATGCTCTCTGGTAAGCACAGTCGCTACCAGAATCACTCCGTCCACCCGTCTCTCACTGAAAGTCTCCAGATATTCCAGTTCCTTTTGAGAGCTGTTCTGGGTCACTGCCATCAGGCACTGATATTCACTGTTATTTAAAACGGATAAAATGCCTTCTATGACTTTTCCGATAGAGGCCGAGGCAATTTTCGGCACGATCACACCGATCATTCTTGTCTTTTTGGTCCGGAGAGTCTGCGCATGAAGAGATGGGCGGTAGCCGGTCTCCTCCACCACTTTCCGTATTGCCTCTTTTTTTTCCTGCGAAATATATCCATGATTAAAATAACGGGAAACAGCCGCACTGGAAACTCCCGCCATTTTCGCGATTTCTCCTATATTCATACAGATTCCCCTTTTCTTCCTAATATATCATAATTTATTCCCTGTTTCCATCC
>DWYN01000155.1 GCA_019118645.1 Candidatus Blautia excrementipullorum
ATAAGAGACATGAAAGCGCCGGGCCAATTCCAGATCCGTCTGCAAAGGTTTCAAAATCCTGTCTCGCCCCAGACCGCCGTAGATTTCCCGAATCTGATCCAGCGTCTCGTATTCCCGCAGCAGATTTTCCAGATTCCCATTCCACAGATCTACCCAGTCGTACCAATTTCTCAGATGCAGTCCCTTGACATTTTCCGTTTGAAAAAAAGAAGGCTCTCCGCCCGGAAGATGCATCAGCTCCAGCCCGTCCAAGTTCTGCCTCTGCAGAAATTCTGCCACACTCTGTCCGTTTTGGAAACGCTCTTCATCCCGGCGGCAGTCTGTCATATTCATCAGTCTTATCATTTTTCTTCATTCCTTTTTTTATTCTATACTGGCAGCAGACAATCCTGCACAGCGTCTCCTTCAACGCTCCAATCATATCGTTCAGCATGACGGCAGAATCTGCGGCATCTGCTGTTTTCGCAGGTTCCGCTTCTCTTTCCATATTTATATCTTCCATATCCGTCATCATATTCAGTACCTTGCGCCCTGATGTCCAGGCCTCCTCAGGCGTCAAAAGCCCCCAAGCCAGCTGGTCCATCAGATGGACATAAAGAGAGACTGCCGCTGTCAGCTCTCCCCTCTGGCCGATCCGGTACAGCCGGTCCGAGAAGTCTGCCCGGCTAAGTTCCCTGTTCCTGCAGTTCTCCCAGAGATCTGTTTCCGTGATACCAAACCGGTCCACCCGCTTCAGAACATGATGCTGGCTTTCCGGAGACAGGCCGGTCTGCAGTTTCAAAGCCTCTTTCACCGCCCGCTTTACCGCCTTTCCGATCAGTTCTCCCAGCCGGCTGTGTTTGCCGGCATTGGTCAGGCGAAGTTCCGCCTCCGCGTTGCAGACCACAATGGTTCCATCGGTCCCGGAGCCTGTAGCCAGCCCCATGGAATAACGGCTGGGCGCCAGAAGCTCCTGAATGGCTGCCGTCTTAGCCTCTGTGCAGGTGACAAGAGCCCGGGGGAGGGCTCCCTCGGTCAGATCCACATTGAAAAACAACATAATATTGATCGTCCCGGCTCTGACCGGGCTTTTCTTCTCTTCCGCCTCATCCCAGGAAGCCGGATCTCCTGCCCTGCCCGCATTATTTTCAATTCCGCCTGTGACCACAGCCGTGACGATCGTATTTCCGCTCTGCTCCGTCTGAATCGAGACATTTTCCATACTCGCAGCCGTAGCCATTCCGGTGCTGGTGTCCGGGTCAAGACCAAGCTTCTTTGCCATCAGCTTGATGTGCTCCTCGTAATCCTCCGAAAGCATCCGGCATTCCATTCCCGGCCCCTGATTGATGTCATTATTAAAAACAGCCGTAAGGTCCTCCCGGTATCCGCCGTGGAAGGGACAGGTGCTTAACACCCTGCGTTTGCCTCCAAAGGCCACTACGATACATTTTTCATACCGATGAACAGGATCCCCTGTTGGGAGTGTCGCTATCCGCATGGTTCCTCCTTTACTTTTTTGCTGCCCTCTGTCCGGCAGAGACTCAGCCTCTTTAAAAACTCATCATGATCGCCGAAATAGATCACTTTCTTTTTTTGTCCCAGTTCTTCCAGCCGCTCTACCAGCTTTCCGCCTGTATAATCGTTGCTCAGAGCATTTTTATGGAAGAAAATCTCTCCTTTAATCTGCTCCAGTCCATCGAGATTCGCCAGGTTATTCTGACCAAAAGGTATATCCGATATCAGCACTACCTCTGCGTCTTCCATCATCTTTAAATTGTTCCTCTGATCCTCCGGGGTTACCGGGGTAAAAGGCGGGATCTCCACATGAGGAATCTTCAGAGCGCGGCATATAGCACAGTCATCACTGCCTTCATTCACCACGCCGGCACTCAAAAGGTAGCCCCGTTCCTCCAGTTCCTCAATGATCTTCACTGCCCCGTCTCCGCCGCAGATCACGTGAATCCGTATGGGATAGTCCGTCCGCTCTTCACGCAGCACCCTTACCGGTGTAATCTCCGGCTTGCCATACAGGGGATTTTCCCGTATCAGAACCTTCATCTGGTAAAGCTCCTCCATGTTCTTTTTGGTCACCACCTCCGAAGGGCTGCCATCCGCTGCCACCCTTCCCTCTCCCAGAAGGATCATACGGCTGCAATAACGGGACGCCATATTCACGTCGTGGAGCACTGCCAGCACCGTCATATTCTGCTCCCGGTTCAACCGGGTGATAAGCTCCATAACTTCCGTCTGATGACGCAGATCCAGGGCAGAAGTGGGCTCGTCCAGAAGGATGATTTCCGGCTGCTGAGCCAGAGCACGGGCCAGGATCACCCGCTGCTTCTCTCCTCCGCTGAGTTCACTGTAGAGACGACCGCAAAACTCCAGCGTATTGGTATCTTCCATAGCCTGACGGACAGCCTGTATATCTTCCTGGGTCTCCCTTTTTCCAAAGCTGTGATAGGGATAACGGCCCATGGAGACAACATCCTCCACGGTAAAAGCATACTCCATCTCATAAGACTGGGGCACTACAGCCACTAATCTCGCCCGTTCCTTTGCAGATAATTTCCCCGTATCCTTCCCGCATATCTCAATGTTTCCGCTTTTAAGGGGCAGAAGTCCGGAAATACACCGGAGCAGAGTGGATTTTCCTGCGCCATTGGAACCTATCAGAGCGGCGAATTCTCCTCTGGACACAGAAAAACTCACACCTTTTAAGACTTCCTGTTCTTCATAGCCTGCACAGGCCTCCTGAATCTGAAGCATCTGTTTTTTCACTATACAGTCCCTCCCTTCCTGGATTTCCACAAAAGATAGAGGAAAAAAGGACCGCCGCAGGCTGCTGTAATGATGCCCACCGGAATCTCCTGAGTCAGAATGCTCCTGGCAAAGGTATCACAGAGAATCAAAAAGGTACCGCCAAACACAAGAGACACCGGCATTAAAAGCCGGTGCTTCGGTCCTGTGAACAGCCGCACCACATGAGGGACAAGAAGGCCCACAAAGCCGATAATGCCTGTGGCTGACACCACCGCCGCCGTGACAATGCTGGACACGATCAGAATCTTTTTCTTTACCGCTTCCACATTTACTCCCAGCTGTACAGCAGTTTCTTCTCCCATCAGCAGAATATCAAGTTCCCGGGCTGAAGTCATCAAAAGTACGATCCCCACCAGTATATAAGGGAGTATGGACAGAATCTGGTTCCAGCCTTTTCCATTCAGGCTTCCCATGGTCCAAAACATGATCTGATCCATACTCTGCTGGTTAAAAAGCATCATCAGTGACATGAAGGCCGACAGACTCTGATTCACAGCGATTCCCGAAAGAAGCAGGCTGGAAACTGGCACACGCTTCCCTCTTCTGGAAATCACATATACCAGGAATATCGTCAGCAAAGAACCCACGAAGGCCAGAAGTGTCGTCCCTGACAGTCCGGCCATGCTGGAAGAAAAATGGAGCACAATCCCGATTGCGGCACCCAGAGCCGCACCTGAAGAAATTCCAAGGATATAAGGATCCGCCATAGGATTTTTGAAAATCCCCTGATAGCAGGCGCCGCAGACCGACAGGGCCGCTCCGGTCAGAAACCCCAGGAGCACCCGCGGGAGGCGTACATCCCGTATGATTGCGATGCTCCCTTCCGAGATTCCTTCCATACTTACCGGCAGATGAAAAATCTCATGGAGCAGAATCCGGTTCACTTCACCGGCGGAGACGGAAGCCGCGCCCATGACCGTACACAGCCAGATCAGAAGAAGACAGGCGGGGATCGCCAAAATCAGCATTCTTCTTTTTCTTTTTTCTTTCATAGTCTTATTCCTCCGCAAAACTGTCCGATCCTTTTTATGAAAACAGTTCCGGATAAATCTGTTCCGCCAGAAGTCTGGTTCCCTCTGCCAGTCTCGGGCCTGCACGCTGTATCAGGTCTGCCTCGGGGGAAAGGCCGTCATAATAGATAATCTGGTCATTTTGGATACAGTCCAGAGAAGAAAGTCCCGGCACCTGCTTTAGTTCCTCCGGAGAAGTATAGAGAGAAATATATACATCCGGATCCGCCTCAATAATCGTTTCTACAGAAAGCTGAGGCCAGGCCTCTCCCGTATCCGCCGCAATATTACGGACGCCGATATCCTCCAGCATATTTCCAAGTAGAGAGCCCTCGCCGGCACTGTAGTAGTCCCCCAGATCAATAAAAGCCGACTTTTCTTCCGTATTGGCAGAAAGAATCTCCCTCAGATCTGTCATTTCCTTCTCCATGTTGTCTGTGATTTCTTTTGCCTTGTCATTCCGGTTCAGCACCTGTCCGGCGGTCAGAATGTCTGACTCGACACTTTCCATATCATTGGCTGCAAAAATAATCACTTTCGCCCCGGCATTTTCCACCTGGCTGCGGATGGAATCATCCATATAATCCGATGCAAATATCACATCTGCGTCCATAGAGATGATCAACTCTGTATTGGGGGAAGAGTAGCTTCCCACGGAGGGCACCTCTGAAGCCTCCTCCGGATAGTTGCAGTAATCTGTCCTCCCTACAATCTGATCCTCTGCACCCAAAGCAAACAGAGTCTCCGTATTCGCCGGGGATAAAGAAATCACCCGCTTTGGCTCCTCTTCTATCACCACTTCATTTCCAAGATCATCGGTAATTGTCAGCGGATATTGTGTCTCTCCTGCCGTTTCCGCCTGCGCCTTGGTATCTGTCTCTTCTGTCTGGAGCGACGTATTTTCTGTGTCAGCATTTTTGCAGCCTCCCACAAACATAACTCCCACGATCAGCACTGCCGCACAGGCTCTGCTTAAAATTCTCTTACTCATTCCTATCGCCTCATTCCTGTTCTCTTTTTTTATCTCTTTTTTAGGAATCAGTATTGCACATTCACTTTTATTTGTCAAACGGCGGCGATTCTTTTTGGGAGAAATCCCGCTTTTTTCGAAAAAACCGTCAAATTCATCAATACGGATCCTTAACTGCGGATCATATCTGTGAGAATACTGCTGGTTCTTTCGATTCCGTATCGGGAGGATTTGATAGTGATGTCATAATTATCCACCTTTCCCCATTCTCTATGGGTGAAATATCTGCAGTGGGTTGCACGTTCTTTGTCCACTTTCAAAGACTTTTTCTGGGCATCTTCCAATGATAATCCGTCTCGCTCCATGATCCTTCTGATTTTTGAATCCTGATCAGAGCTGATAAAAATATGAAAAGTATTATCACGATCACCCAGAATAAAGTTTGCCAGCCTGCCGACGATCACACAGGAACTTTTGGACGCGATCTCATGGATCACTTTTTTCTCGATATGGAACAGCTGCTCTACCTGTGGAATATCCCTTTCCGTTATGGAAGGTGTATACCAGGAATATAGATTATACTGGAATTTAGACATTTGTTCTTCATTGTTTTTGACAAACTCTTCTGTATAGCCGCTTTTTTCAGCAAACATATGGATCAATTCTGTATCGTAATAAGGAATATTCAAAGCTTTTGCTATATTCTTTCCGATCGCTCTGCCTCCGCTTCCATATTCCCTTGATATCGTGATCACGTATTCCGGTATTCCATTTGAAGCAGAAGATTCCTGGAGACGTTCCTGTTCTTTTTCAGGCAGTAACTGTTCTGCCAGATTTCGCAAAAGTTTTGAATATATTTTTACCAGATTTCCGACGAGCAGAGCTGACAGGATCGTTCCTTCCCGGACCCCTGACAATTTGTGAAGAAAAATAAGACATATGGCTCCAGCTATAACAGACATACTGATATCAGAAATCATCCTGGTTTGGCCATATTCTTTATGTACAGCCTTCGCGACAGCACGGACGAAAGCATCTCCCGGAAGCATGACTACATCAGCGATCACTTCCAGATAAGCTCCAAGAGCAATAATGCAGCATCCGATCACCAGAAAGATCAGTTTGGCGAGATAGGATATCGGATGAAAAGCCCTGAGACAAAGCATGGAGAGATCGATCCCATATCCAAAGAAGAAAGCAATAATAACTTCCAGAAATAATTGAAATTTGTCAGCTTCTTTTCTCTGGAAAGCAGTCTGAACAATGATTAGTCCAACATTAAAGATGATGACCCAGGTTCCCAAAGACAGGCTTGTTATGATCATTGACAGACTGTAAGGAATCGAGGCAATCGGCGATGTACCAAGATTCGCGTTTGTTACAAACGCCACACCAAACGAATTCAAAATCAGTCCAAAAAAGAAAATAAAATAACGTTTCACAAGTTCTTTTCTTCCCATAAAATTCCTCCATTCCTAATTAAACAACATGTTGTATATATGGATAAAATGAAACTTCCTTAAAGATTTTTTATGATTTTTTCAAGCAGAAGAGCCAACTCCTGCTTTTCTTCTTCACGCAAAGCTCGCAAAAGATTGCTGCCCACATCTGTACCTCTCTTTTTTAACTTGATACAGATTTTCATCCCTTTTTCAGAAAGATAAACTTTTTTTGCCCTTGCGTCAGTATCAGATACTTCAACATATAAAAGGCCTTTTTCTTTCATACGTTCTACGATATTTCTTGCCGCTTGATGGCTGATCTTCATATGATTTTTCAAATCATAGATCATGGCCCCAGAGTGCTTATCAAAAAAGAGCAGTGTTTCTGACTGAGTTGACGTGAGATCAAATTCTTTCAGATCTTCGCTACGTACGTTCAGCAGATGATTTCCGATTTTCAGGATATTTCTTTCAATTAAAAAATCTCTGTCTGTCACATGAATCAGCCCCCATAAATACAACAAGTTGTATTTTATTGCTATTTAGCAGAAATGTCAAGTAAGTTCATTTTTAAGGAAATTATCCAGAAGGCGAATGCTCTCGTTGCTCTCCTGTTCTTTCAGCCATGTGCCATAGATCTCCCAGTTATAGTCTCCAACCAGCGGGATCGCCCTGACGTTCTGCAGGTTCTGATCGGGAAAATGTGGACTGACCGCGACTCCAAGTCCAGCGGTACATAACCGGTAAAGGGTGGCGCCGTCCATGGTCTTGGCGATGACCCTGGGTTCAAATCCATGAAGCCGGCACGCCCTCAAAAAGTCATGGTAAATCTGAAACATTTCATTCATGAGGATTAGTTTTTCTTCCTTCAGCATGTCAAGGGAAACGATCTTCTCATGATACAAAGGATGTCCTTTGTACACGAGGAGAACAACCGGACAGACACAGCGCAAATGCTGGACTAGTCTATCCCGGGGAGCATTTCCAACGATGAATCCATAATCCACCTCCGATTCTAAGATCTTGGAAATCAGTTCCGGATTGTGATATTCACACCAGTTTACCTGGATCTTCGGATTCTCTTCTATAAAGCGGAACAGTACCTCCAGAGGAAAGAGCTGCAGGGTGCCGGTGGCAAAACCAATTCGGATGGAATGATTTCTTTCTTCCATCTGCCTGATTCGTAAATGGGGTACATCAAGCTCCTGCGATGTCCGGACACACTGTTCATAGAAAAGGATGCCTTCTTCAGTCGGAAAAACGCCATTTTTTGTCCTGGTAAAAAAAGAAGTCCCGAACTCATTTTCTATATTCTGGATAATCCTCCCCAGCCCCTGGGGAGAAATGAAGAGTTTCCTGGCAGCGGCATGTATGCTTTTTTCTTCGTAGACAACACGGAAATATTCAAAATGCTTGGTATCCATTTTCTTTGCTCCCTCCCTGTTCAATCAGTTTTATCTTAACACTGTTTTCGTGAGAATAAAACACTGATTTTATAAAATGAAAAAGGCTTCTGTCCTGGCCTATGCAGCAGCAAAAAACCGCTTCACGGGTCATGCCCGGAAGCGGTTCAGCTTTATTCTCCTGTTTCGGCTCAGATATGGTTAGCGACTTCAAACGCATCCCAAATAGCATACATAATATTTGACACTTTTTTTGCATCGCCAAAGAGATAGATCTCAGGAACTTCAAACTCAAGTTCCTGATAAAGAGAATTCTCCTCTTTATATCCCACTGAAAGGATCACACTGTCACAGGAAATCTGTTTTTCTCCGTCTTCTGTGGAAACAGTGAGAGTGCCGTCAGCGTATCCGGTCACTTTCGCGCTGGTAAGGATATCGATGCCGTTAAATGGCAGCAATGCTTCCAGCATATCCTTGTTTGCGTGACAGAGAGGACCATTGACTGCCATGATCTTATCCAGCGCCTCCACGATGGTCACTTTCTTTCCATGCTGTGCAAGCCACAGAGCGGTCTCACAGCCTACCAGTCCGCCTCCTACAACGACGGTTGCGCTGCCGCATTCTTTCTCTTTCAGAAGAACCTGTGAAGCGGTATATACATGCTCATTATCTCCAAGAGAGAATACCTTCGGCGTGGAGCCGGTGGCAACAATCAGTGTATCGAACTCTGACTTCAGCACATCGCATTTCGTCAGTTCGGTGTTCAGATGGACGGGTACGTTCAGACGTTCCAGTTCTCTTGTATACCAGTCAGCCAATGCGATATCATCTGCTTTGAACTCCGGAGCACCTCCCGGGATCAGATTTCCGCCAAGCCGGCTTCCCTTTTCATAAACTTCCGGTTTATGTCCTCTTGTCGCAAGCACACGGGCTGCTTCGCATCCGGCAACTCCGCCGCCGATGATCAGGACCTTCTTTGGACGGAGGACAGGCTCATATGCTGTGAAACGTTCCCTTGCCGCCTGAGGATTGACAGCACAGTTGATCAGAGAATATTCCGCGACACGGCCCATACAGCCTTCCTGGCAGGAAATGCAGGGACGGATCTCGCCCTGACGACCGGAACGCAGCTTATTGCAATAGTCCGGATCAGCAAGGAGCGGACGGCCCAGATCAATCACATCACAAACGCCATTCTCAATCGCATCCAGCGCCATATCCGGGTCATCCATACGCCCTGCACAAAAGACAGGGATACTTACAACTTCTTTTACCATCTTACAGTATTTCCGGTACAGGCCTTTTTCCTGATACATCGGCGGATGATTCCACCACCATGCGTCATAAGTTCCTACATCGGTATCTAAAGCGTCATATCCATAGGATTCCAGCAGCTTTGCAGCTTCCAGACCTTCTTCTGTGTCACGTCCTTTTTCTTCAAATTCTTCTCCCGGGAGAGCGCCGACTCTCCAGTCTTTGATCATACTCTTAACACTGAAACGCAGTGTGACTGGAAAATCCTGGCCGCAGCGCTTTTTTATCTCTTCCACTACTTCTTTTGCGAAACGGAGACGGTTTTCCAGAGATCCACCGTATTCGTCTGTCCTTTGATTGAACATGGAAATGGCAAACTGATCCAACAGATATCCTTCATGTACGGCATGGATCTGTACTCCGTCAAATCCTGCTCTCTTTGCGTGGAAGGCAGCCTCGCCGAACTGGTGCACAATCGCATGAATTTCGTCCACACTGATCTCGCGGCAGATCTTATCCAGCCAGCGATGCGGGATAGGAGAAGGGGCGATGGGAGGAATGTCTCCCACGTTGGTCGGGATTGTGACCCGGCCGAAGCCACCGCTTAACTGAAGAAAAATCTTGCTGCCGTAAGCGTGTACACGCTCCGTCATTTCCCGGCTTGTCTTGACAAAATTGACGGGTTTGTACAGCGGGTTAGGTACCGTGGAAGGATCCTGTTTTTCCACCACCTGGTCAAAGAATGTAACACCGGTGATAATCAGTCCGGTTCCCCCTTTGGCACGTTCTACATAGTAATCAATTCCGCGCTGATTCCAGCCTCCGTTGGCATCGGCAAGCCCCAGAGGTCCCATGGGCGCCATCGCGAAACGGTTTTTCAAGGTAACACTTCCCACTTTTACAGGAGAGAATAGTTTCTTGTACTTCATAGTATCTCCTTTCTGAGTTTTATTAGATTCCAGCCTTCTTGCAAAAGAACCAGATTTCTCAGCAAAAGGAACAGAACCTTTTTATATTATGATAGCTCAGAGAAAGGGAAAATGGTATCAATGAAATCATTCTCGGTGGAAACAAATCAGTTGTATCAAAAAAAGCAAAATACAGCATCGACAACTTCGTTTATTATATTTCATCAGCTTTAAGAATACAGGTGGAAGATATGTCGAAAGTGTAAAAATAACCACAAATGGTGAAAAAGCCTGTACGGGCTTTTTCACCATTTGTAGAGTTATATAGGGTTAGGTCAAAAAATGGTTTCAAGATTAGATAATACAATATAATTTCTTCAATTCAACAATACAAATGAAAAGATTACACCGTCAATACCAAGTATCAGCAAATAAATTGCGATAATGTAGCCGACTGACAGGAAAGACAATATAGGATTCAAAATCATCAGGAAACCGAGAATCAAGCCGATGATATTTACAATCATAGTGAAATAATAGTACCCGTTGCCACATGTCATACGTACAAATGGCAGATGCGACAGCCTACCGATACAGTGCATGATGAACCAAAGCGGGAACAGAATCAGGAGAGCCCATTCCCCGGCCATGAGATGAAAGAGGATAAATATACCTGCAATAGCACTGATGATTCCTGATATCAATGAAACAGCGGGTGCAAATCCCGTGCGCTGCTCCGCTTTTATGT
>DWYN01000156.1 GCA_019118645.1 Candidatus Blautia excrementipullorum
GCAGCGCCAACGGCTACAGCAGTACCCATATGGGACGCCTTCTTCTTCAGAGCAACGAATTTGACGACAACTATACTTCCGTGACAGACTGCGGCAATTTCCTTAGAAGAGTTTACGAGGGGAATAAAGAAGGAGAGTCTGCAGCCGCGGCAGAGTTTTCCCTTCTGGCAGCTCAGACAAGGCGGAACAAAATACCCGCTCAGATGCCGGAAGGGGTCAGTGTGGCCAATAAGACAGGCGAGCTGGCTGATGTGGAAAACGATGCAGGTATTATTTACAATGTAAGGAACGATCTGATCGTAGTCTTTATGTCGGAGAATGTGACGGAAGCGGGTTCTGCGCAGACCACCATAGCTTCTTTAAGCAGACAGGTCTATGATTATTATAACAGCTGAATCTGGAAAACAGGCTGCCGGCAACTGTAGGAATGCGGGCTGCTGTTTATAAAAAAATGAAAAAGGAGGTAAGAATTATGAAGAAGAACACTGCCGGGACGAATGGATTTTCTCTCGTGAAATGGGCGGCATTATTTGCTGTTGTATTTGCGCTTTCCCTTCCCGTGACGGCAAAAGACAGCTATGCGGCAGCGACTTATACTGTCAGCGTACAGGAGGGATATCTGGCGCTGCGAACGGCCAAGGCCTACGACTCAAGAAATGAGATCGGCGAGCTGTACACCGGGGATACGGTTCAGGTTACAGATACCAGCGATTCTACCTACTGGTACGTTTATTCGCCGAAGTACGGCACTTCAGGCTATGTAAACAAAAACTATCTGGTGGGAACCTCAAATACCTGGACTGTCAGCGTGAGCAAGGGATATCTGGCGCTGCGCACCGCTAAGGCCTACGATTCAAGAAACGAAATCGGCGAGCTGTATACCGGAGATACGGTTCAGGTTACGGATACCAGCGACTCTACCTACTGGTATGTCTACTCTCCCAAGCATGGAAAATCGGGATATGTGAACCGGAATTATCTTGTCGGGGGAACTGCTGCTTCCGGCCAGACCAGAACCGTCAGCGTGAGCAGCGGATATCTGGCGCTGCGAACGGCGAAAGCCTATGACGCATCCAATGAAATCGGCGAGCTGTACACCGGGGATACGGTTCAGCTGATTGACACCAGCGATGGGACTTACTGGTATGTCTACTCACCCAAATACAATAAAAACGGATACGTAAATAAAAACTATCTGACAGGCGGCGGTTCTGCTTCCTATCCTACGAGAACCGTCAGCGTGAGCAGCGGATATCTGGCGCTGCGCACAGCAAAAGCCTATGATGCGTCAAACGAAATCGGAGAACTGTATACAGGCGATGTGGTACAGGTAATTGACTCCAGCGACAACGGATACTGGTATGTATATTCTCCGAAACTGAACAAAAACGGGTATGTAAATAAGAACTATCTTTACTGAGAGAAAAGGGGCCTGAGCAGGCCCCTTTTATCAGCGGACTTTATTTTTCTTTGAAAATGCGGCGGAAAAGAAACCGCACCAGAGGGCCGGCATAGAAAATCTGCCAGAAAAAAGACCTCCTTAATGAAAATAAACTAACAGAAAATTGTGTTGTTCGTTATCATTCAGGAGGAATGTACGTTTCCAATTAAACCAAAATTTCTACTGCCGGCATATTCTATCACGGAGATGAATAAGATGTCAAGAAAAAACACCGGGATTTTATTTCCGGTGCTTCTTTTCTTTTGGATCCTCCCCGGCGGGACGCATTTCATCAATCAGATGTTCGATCAGCATTTTTTTCATATATACGTCAAAGCTCAGAAGGCAGATAAAGGAAAACAGCTTGAGAAATTCCTGATCTTCTTCCGGAGCATCCTGAAAAGTTCCCTGTGCAGTCTTATAGCGGGACAGCAGATCCTTTGTCAGATATTCAATCTGATTTTTTTCCATACTGAAAACTTCGTTGTAGATAGCGGTAAGATCCATTTCAGAATCCGATTTGAAATATTTTTCTGTGATGGGATTCAGAAGGGTCTGTATATCGCTGATAGAGAGGATGCTCTTAAAGTAATAAATAAAAATAAGCAGAAGCAGATGCTCTCTGGAGTAGCGCTTTTTCTCAGGCGAGGGAAGCAGATTGTTTTTTGCATAGTTATTAATCATGGTCTTGGTAAGAATCTTATCATCCGGATAGCGCTTGGATGAGGCAAGCTGCGACTCCATGAAAGTAGTTACCTGATCCATATATAAATCTATTCCGGGAATGTCTTCCGGCTTAATATAATCGATTCTGGATACGCTTTTGATGATGCTGTTCATCATGTCGTGTATGTCAATTGTCATTTTTATCACCTCTGCTATATTATATAGTTTTGGAAACTACTTGTAAATGTTTTTTTGTTTCCTTTTGTAGTTTTCTGTCAGCGAACGCTGCGGTTTTCCTGCCGGGAACCGGAAGAGGAGCCGCCTTCAGGATTTTATGATTTTGGTGTTCTGGCGGTAGCTGCGCGGAGACTGGCCGTAAATGTTTTTGAAAGCCCTGGAAAAATGAAGCTGGTTGGGATAGCCGACTTTTAAACTGATGTCTTTTACAGAGAGATCCGTTGTCTTCAGAAGCTCCGCCGCTTTTGACATGCGGTAGCGGATCAGAAATTCCTGAGGCGACTGCCCCATTGTTTCTTTAAAAATCTTGCCGAAATAGCTTCGGTCCAGATTCAGTTGGTTTGCCATATCCTCCACAGTAATGGGGAAAGAATAATTGGAAGATATAAAGGTGATCGCCTCGTTTGTATAAAACTGGGTGCGTTTTCCATTCTGGGTTTTGCGCTTGGCGGCAGAGCCTGAAAGGAGAGCGTCCATGATCAGGAACAGGTGGCCGATAAGGTGATAGGAAGTCTTTTTGTGACAGGTGGCAAGATAGAGCAGCTCATCCTTTAAGGTATTTCCCGCCTGTTCGGACTTGGGGGTATAGACGGGAGATTCCGAGGAAAGACCGGCGGTCTCAAGGATTTCTTTCACCTTCATTCCGTCAAACTCGATCCAGGTGTATTCCCAGGGATCCGCCCGGTCTGCGTAATAGGTATTGATCTGTCCGGGCTCAATGAGAAACCCCATTCCTCCGTGAACTTCGTATTCCTTGGAATAAGTAACTTTATCCACTGACAGGGTTCCTTTGCCGGAAATAATATAATGAAACAGATAATGATTCCGCACAGCAGGACCGTAGGAGTGGAGAGGAAGACATCTTTCATATCCGTACTGATAAAGGGTCAGATCCATGAAACGATCATCAGAAAATATCTGAAACAAGAGATTTTCCATATTTTTACCTCCGTATGAGAAAATGAATTTAGTAAATACTAACAAAAAAATAGGGTAAAAAATGTATAATATAGACGAAATTTTGCTCTTTTACCTTATTATATACCATTATTAGTAGTAACTTCAACTATTTTCTTGAAAAATAGCATATAGATATAAATTGCAAAGCGTGGGAATATTTACAGTCAATTTTGCCGATGCTACAATTAGTTTACCGAATATTGAAACAGGAAAGGAGAAGAGTAATGAAAAAACAAGCATTGTTTGCTGTCGGCGCAGGCGCTGTTCTGGTGGGAGCAGGCGCGGT
>DWYN01000157.1 GCA_019118645.1 Candidatus Blautia excrementipullorum
GTGGAAATCTGGAAGCGGTTCCGGAAATGGGGAGGCATCCCTACCGGTATTACTCAAAATATTAAGGATCTTCTGGCAAGCAGGGAGATTGAAAACATCTTTGAGAACTCAGATTTTATCCTGATGCTGAATCAGGCCGCCGGTGATCGACAGATCCTTGCAAAGCAGCTGAATATTTCACCCTATCAGCTGTCTTATGTTACGAATTCCGGAGAAGGGGAAGGACTCCTGTTCTATGGAAGTACGATCATTCCTTTTAAGGATAAGTTTGATAAGAGCCTGAAATTGTATTCTTTGATGACAACAAAGCCGGAAGAAATTGAAGGAAGGGAAGTACCGAAAGATTGACAGAGAAGATAACAGTAAAAACAAAGGAAGAAGGTGAAGATACTGGCAGGAACAGAGTACAGAGCAAAGGATAAGATTGTATCCAAGATGACCAGGGAAGGCCTCACGGAAGAAAATATTCGGGAGGGTTCTGTAAAGGAAATCAGCCAGAGAAGCCGGGGACACCCGGCGGAAAGGAAGAAGAGATACGCTCCTCTCAGACACAGCAATGATGATAATGACGGGGACCGTGTGGAAAACCGTTTGGAGCAGGAACCGCATTCTGAAGGAGAGGGTTCCGCTGTGGGAGAAAAAATACTCCGGGAGAAAAAAGAGAGAAAAACGAAAGCAGCGCAAAAGTTTTCAGAAAAGCTTCGTGATCAGGAATCCGTACCTGAAGAAAGTCTGGAGGGACATAAGTCTTCTATTCAGAATAAGCAGAAAAAAGTCCGGCTGATGAAAGAAGAGGCAAAAGCAGGAAAGCTCTCATTTGAAGATGAGGGAAACAGTATGATCCGCGGCGCCGGGATGTATATTGGAAAAAAGATGGCCGGCGTTGCGGCGGAAGCAGCTTCCTCCTATGCAAAAGAGGAGGCAAGGAAAGAAGACGAAGAGAATCCCGCAGTTGAGAGCGTCCGTGCCGGCGGTCTTGCTGCAGAGCGAACAACATCTGTGCTGAAGGAAACTCAGAAAAGAAGCATGCGCTCTGATGTCCGGGCGAGCCGAAGAGGATATCGAAGCGATTCCGGGCGAGCCGAACGATTTCATTTCCATACAGAAGAGAATGCAGGCAGCCATGCCGCGTCCGCTTCCCGGAAAAAAGAGAGACAATCCTTTCTGAACCGGTTTTTTCAGAAAAGCCGTTACAAAGAAACATATAGGGCAGCCAGGTCGGGCGCTTCTGCCGGGAAACTGGGAGGAGCTGCAGCCACTGGCGGAATAGAAAACATGACAGTAAAAGCAAAGATTGTAATGAAAGATTTGATCCGGAGAAACCATGCCGTGCTGATTGGCTTTGGTATCTTCGGACTTCTTTTTTTACTGATTGCCATAGCTTTCAGCAGCTGCAGCGCTACCGTCCAGGGTGGAGGTTCTGTAATAGGCATCACGACTTACCCGAGTTCGGATGAAGATATCTATGCAGCGGAAAACGCCTATCTGGAACTGGAAAATGTACTGAACAGTCAGATCAATAACATGGAGTCAGAACATTCCGGTTATGACGAGTATCAATACAACGTCAGTGAGATCACCCATAATCCATATCATCTGATTTCCTATCTTACGGCCAAATACGGTGACTGGACTTATGAGGATGTGGAGAATGAGATAGAAGTCTTATTCACATCCCAGTATTCCCTGAATACGGAATCAAAGACAGAAACTGTGACAGAGACTAAAACAGTCCGTGTAGGGGAATCCATCGGGCAGGTCGTAACGAGCGGGTACTGCAGCTGCAGCATCTGCTGTGGGCAATGGGCGGGCGGACCTACGGCCAGCGGAGTCTATCCGACTGCCAACCATACTCTGGCTGTGGATGCTTATGATCCCATTGTTCCGGTCGGAACGAAAGTAGTAATGAACGGCGTGGAATACACGGTAGAAGATACAGGTGCTTTTGCCGGATATGGGGTAGATTTTGATGTTTACTATGATAACCATGCGGCAGCATCTGCACATGGACACCAGACATGGGAATGTTATCTGGCGGATGCAAATGGCAGCAATGAGGTCACGGTTACGAATACCAGTACCAAAAAGATCCTGTATGTAACATTGACGAATCAGGGACTGGATGCTGTTGCCCGGGAAAATCTGGATGAGGAGCAGCTGATCCTCTACAATGCACTGAATACAACTTTGGGTAACCGCGATTATCTCTGGGATACCGGAATTATTTCGGGAGGATCCGGAGGAATCGATTATGAGATCCCGCCGGAAGCACTGGAGGATGAAGAATTTGCCAGGATGATCCAGGAAGCGGAAAAGTATCTGGGAGTTCCTTATGTATGGGGAGGATATTCTCCTTCCGGGTTTGACTGTTCCGGCTTTGTATCCTATGTGGTCAACCATTGCGGAAACGGATGGAATTACGGACGGCTGAGCGCAGAAGGGCTCAGGGGACAGTGTGCGGTTGTCCCGCCTTCGGAAGCCAGACCGGGTGACCTGATCTTTTTCCAGGGTACCTATAGTACACCGGGTGCATCCCATGTAGGAATTTATGTCGGGAACGGAATGATGATCCATTGCGGGGATCCGGTCCAATATGCCAATGTCAACAGCAGTTACTGGCAGCAACATTTCCTTAGTTACGGAAGGCTGCCATAAGGAGGGAGGTGAGAAAGTGAACAAAAAGATCAGACGGTACATGGAAGAGATCGAGAAGACGGAGAAGAAGATCTCCGATCTTCAGCAGTACCTGAAAGGGATCAAAAGCGCTTTGAAAGAGGAAGAGAATAATGAAATGATCCGGGCAATCCGGGGAATGAAACTGGAGGGGGAAGAACTCCTCCGGTTTCTGGATGGACTGAGAGGAGGAACTGTCCGTTTTGAGGTCGGGAAAGAGACGGAAGGGCAGGAATCAAATACGGAAAGAGAGGACAAAAACAATGATAAAGAAATGGAATAAGAGGGTAATGGCTGCGGTTATGACAGTGGTCATGCTCATGGGAACTTCAACAACTGTTTTTGCGAATGCGTCTCCACCGGAAGGACAGGAAGCGGCACAGGAACAGAATGTTTTGCCGGTGGAGGGAAGCGAGACGGAATCTGCTTCAACGGAAGCATCGCAAGAGACTCCGCAGACAGAACCGGCGCAGGCGGAAGACGGAAGCGGGGGAACTGCTTTTTCTACGCCCGGAACCGCTCAGGTACAGGATGACATTACAGAGGACGGCAGCAAAGAATTCCTGACGATCACGACAAAAAATAATAATACGTTCTATCTGGTGATCGACAGGAGTGCATCCTCTGAAAATGTTTATATGCTCTCCCAGATCGATGAAAACGATCTGCAGGAATTCCTGAAAGAAGGCACAGTAACAGAAAAAACAACAGAGCCTTCGGTCGTGCTGGAAGAAAACAATACAGATTCTACAGAAGCGGATAAGGAAACAGAACCGGCACAGGAGGAAAACCAGGAGGAAGATCCTGCCGGCAATATGGCAGGAATTCTTGCAATCTTAATTCTTGCGGGAGCAGGAGTCGGCGCTTACTACTATTTCAGGATCCAAAAGAAAAAAGCTGAGGCTGAGGAGGAACGTTCTGAGGGAATCGAACTTGGTGACGGCTTAGAGACTGTGGATGAACGGGAAGAAGACGAAGATTATGAATAAGATCAGAAGGGGAGAGGCTGTGAAAAGGTCTCTCCCTGTTTGGTTCATTGAAGGAGGAAACAACTTATGTATTTAGTGATTGCAGAAAAACCAAGTGTATCAAGATCTATCGCCCATGTGATCGGCGCAGAGAAAAATCAGGAAGGTTATCTGGAGGGAAAAGACTGTATTGTCAGCTGGTGTCTCGGACATCTTGCGGAATATTTTCCGCCGGATGCCTATGATGAAAAATTCCGCCGTTGGAATTATGATGATCTGCCGATCATCCCGAAAGAATGGAAACTGGAAGTACCGGAAGAGAAAAAGGAGCAGCTTTACGTATTAAAAAGGCTCTTAAACCGCCCGGATATCCGGTATGTCGTGAATGCCTGTGATGCAGGACGGGAAGGGGAGCTGATCTTCCGGCGGGTGTATGAACTCTCCGGAAGCTCTAAGCCGGTAAAGCGGTTATGGATCAGTTCTATGGAAGACAGTGCGATCCGGGAAGGAATGGAACACTTAAGAGAGGGGGCAGATTATAACAATCTGGCAAAAGCGGCAGTCTGCAGGGCGCAGGCAGACTGGCTGGTGGGGATGAACGCGACGAGAGCTTTTACTACAAAATATTACAAGAAGCTGACAGTCGGGAGAGTCCAGACGCCTGCTCTTGCTATGCTGGTAGACCGGATGGATCAGATTTCAGAGTTTAAAAAACAAAAGTATTTCAATGTGGAACTGGATTGTGACGGAATGAAAGCGGAGAAACAGAAGATCTTTGATGCAGGAGAAGCAGACCGTCTGCTGAAAAACTGTGATGGAAGCAATGCGGTGGTGCTTTCCGTGGAAACGGAGGAGAAGACTGTGAAACCGCCCAGACTGTATGATCTTACCACTCTGCAGAGAGAGGCAAACCGGATCTATGGAATGACCGCCCAGCAGACGCTGAATGCGGCACAGAGCCTGTATGAGAGTAAACTGATTACTTATCCAAGGACAGACAGTAATTATCTGACGGAGGACATGGAACAGACTGTAAAGACAGTTATCCGGATTATCCACGAAAAATATCATCCGTCAGGTCCTTTCGATCAGCCGAATGTACCGGATACGAAACGTGTTATGAATAACAAAAAAGTTTCCGACCACCATGCGATCATCCCGACAGCGGAGCTTCGGGAAGCAGATCTGACAGAATTAAAAGAACCGGAACAGAAGATCCTGTTCCTGATTTCTATCCATACAGTAGAAGCGATGGAAAAAGAGCATATCTATCTGGAAACCTCTGTTGAAGTGGGATGTAAAGATGAGATATTTCTTGCAAAAGGGAAAAAAGTGCTGCAGTATGGCTGGAAGATCTATGAAGAATGCTTTAAAAACAAGGACGGACTTGCCATAGAAGATCCGGCTGGGGCAGAAAAAGACAGGATACCGGATGTAAAAAAAGGGGATGAGTTTTATCATGTGGAAGCCAGAAAGACGGAACATTTCACAACTCCCCCGAAGAATTATACGGAGGATACTCTGCTCAGCGCAATGGAGACGGCTGGAAACAAGGAATTTGATTCCGACACAGAGAAAAAGGGATTAGGGACACCGGCTACCAGGGCATCGATCATCGAAAAACTGGTCCATTCGCAGTATGCCTCCAGAAAAGGGAAACAGATCATTCCTACAGAGGACGGGAAAGCTTTGATCGAAATTCTTCCGGATTTTCTGAAATCGGCCAGTATGACGGCAGAATGGGAAAACCAGCTGCTGGAGATGGAACATGGAAAGATCGCCTCAGAGCAGTTCATGGAGGGGATCCGGAATATGATCACCATGATGCTTAACGGATGTGATCAGATCGGTGAGGAAGAATCAAGACGTTTTCAGACGAAGGAGAGCATCGGAACCTGTCCGGTTTGCGGCAGCCTGGTGTATGAAGGAAAAAAGAACTTTTACTGCAGTAACCGGGACTGTAATTTCGCCCTCTGGAAAGAGGCAAGATACCTGCAGAGTATGCGGAAGACCATTGATAAAAAGATGGCCGCGGAATTACTGAAAAACGGCAGCACCCATGTGAAAGATCTGTACTCGGCGAAAAAGGACCGTTATTTTGAGGCGGATCTCTTGATGAAACCGGAGGACGGGAAAGTCCTTTTCTCCCTGTCCTTCCCGGAAAACAAACCAAACCATAAAACAGGCAAAAAGACAAAGAAAAGATCATAGGAGGACATAGCATATGAATTTTGAAGAATTTATCAATACCATAAAAGATACGATCAAGGATTACCTTCCGGAGGAGTATAAAGACGCGGAGGTAAATCTTCTTGAAAACCGGAAATTAAATACCCATTATACGGGCCTTACCGTAACCCGCAAAGGAGATACCCTTGCGCCAACCATCAATCTGAATGCACTTTTTGAGAATTACGGACAGCAGACGGAGAATAATCTTGCGTCGGTCATGGAGGAAGTAACCTCAGTGATACAGCATACACCGGGGAAATTTGATATTGGAAGAGTGATGGATTATGACCGCGTGAAAAAGAATCTTTTTATGAAGCTGTCCGCGGCAGAAAAAAATGCGGACGTGCTGGAGCATACGCCCCATATCACAAAGGAGGACCTTGCGCTGACGTTCCACATCATGCTGGATCAGGGCGAAAAAGGTACCGCAACAACGATGATCACGGACAAAATGATGGATGCCTACGGGGTAGATTTGGAGAAGCTGTATCAGGATGCTCTGCACAATAGCCCGGTCATTGCTCCGGCGCAGATCGAAAATATGGGAGAAGTCCTTGAAAGAATGATGCTCGAAGATATGAAGGCTGCCGGCGCGCCTGCGGAGGTGATTCAGGAGATGGAAAAGGATCTGCAGGAGACAAGCCGGGATAATCCCATGACTGTCATCACAAATAATCGTTCAACAGACGGGGCGGCTGCCATTTTCTATCCCGGTGTCATGGATCAGGTAGGAGAAAGACTGAATGGAGATTATTTTATCCTTCCATCATCGGTGCATGAAATATTGGTAGTGCCGGACGATGGAAATATATCTTTTCGGGAATTAACGGACATGGTAAAAGAGGTTAATCGGACGCAGGTGGCGCCGGAAGACCGGCTGACTGATCAGGTCTATCATTATGATACTGCGGATCGGATCTTTGAAAAAGCGGAGACATTCGCAGAAAGGAAAAAGCAGAAAGAAGCAGAAAGAGGAATATCTGCAGATAAAGCTGCAGGCAGGCTGCCCCGGTCTGAGAAGCGGCATAAAACAGCAGAAATGTCACTGTAATCATTAGAATTCGGATCCCCCGATGGCAATAGAAGCCACGGGGGATTTTTACAGGAGGAAAACAGGATGAAAGAAGAAAAATCCATAAATCAGAAAAATACAGATGAAAAAAAGAAACACAATCCGGATGGTCTGACTGCAGAGGAACTGGCAGAACAGATCCGGAATCTGGACGGACAGGAATTTTTTATGAGTATTCCGATCGGAGGTGAAACAAATGGCAGATAAACTGGATCAGGTAGCAATCCGAATGATAGAGCAGCCGACATTATACAGTGACAGCCCTATGGACAGTCCGGAAGCGGCAATCCGAGTGATGCAGGAGTTCCTAAGTCAGATGGACCGGGAACTTTTCTGTATCGTAAATCTGCAGGCGGATCTGAAACCAATTAACATGAATGTAGTATCCGTAGGCGCACTGGATCATGCGGTCACACATCCCAGAGAAGTGTTTAAAAGCGCAATTCTTTCCAATGCAGTCGGCATTCTTATGATCCACAACCATCCCTCCGGCAGTCTGACACCCTCAAAAGCGGATATTGCAGTTACGGACCGGCTCCGGCAGGCAGGCGCGATCCTGGGTATCCAGGTATATGACCATATCATAACAGGGCGGGGACAAGAGTTTTACTCTTTTATGAAACAGAATCTGCTGCGCGGTGAGCGTCCGGTATATGCCGGTAGTATGGATCAGATTGCTCCGGACGGACAGATGGCTGCCGAGCAGGATGCGGTGATGGAGCATCCGATCGCATCATATGGAAAGAAGGAAAACACCGGGACAGTGCCGCTTCCGGTACCGGGAAAGGACATAGACAGTATTCTGAAGTCATTGGAAACAGGTGTGAGTGATCTTTTTACCAGTGAAAGATATGAGGAATATCTAAAGACGATGGCAAAATTTCATAACTACTCGTTTAATAATACGCTTCTGATCGCCATGCAGCGTCCGGATGCGACTCTGGTAACCGGCTATCGGAATTGGCAGTCAATGGGGCGTCAGGTGATGAAAGGGGAAAAAGGAATTACGATCATAGCTCCTGCTCCGGTGAAAAAGAAGCAGAAACAGGAAGTTCTGGATCGGGATCACCGTCCCGTACTTGATGAAAACGGAGTACCTGTATTAAAAGAAGTTGAGGTAAAGATCCCACGGTTCAAAGCGATCACGGTTTTTGACATTGCACAGACGACCGGAGAACCCATAGAACTGCTTGCCCCGCAGGAGCTGCAGGAGGCAGTCCGGGATTATGATTTCATCCTTCAGGCATTAAAAGACATTTCACCCGTTCCGATCCGATTTGATGAGATCGAAGGCACTTCCAAAGGATACTATCACAATATCAAGAAAGAGATTGTCATTCGAAAAGAAATGAGTGAAAGCCAGACCTTAAAGACTGTGATCCATGAATCGGCCCACGCAAAGCTCCATGATAAGGAACATATGGAAAAAACAGGGGAGAAAAAAGATCAGCTGACAAGAGAAGTAGAGGCAGAATCGGTTGCTTATTGTGTATGCAGCGCTCTCGGTCTGGATACTTCGGATTACAGTTTTCCGTATATTGCGGGATGGAGTTCAGGAAAGGGAATGAAGGAATTAAAAACCTCTATGGATACGATCCGCCGGACGGCAGGAGAAATGATCGATGAATTGAGTGAGAAGATCAGGGAGCGGAATGTGGAACGGAAAAAGGAGCTGGAAGAAGAGCAGAAAAAAGAACTGATTCCGGCTATGGAAGCTGCCGGGTACCGGTTTCAGGAGAAAGAAGGGCAGATGCTGTTTGTACCGGATGGCGTTCATGAGATTTCCGGTCCGCTGTATGCCAAGTCCTGGGAGGATGTCAGGAACTGGCTGGATGCCGCCATCAGGAAAGAACCACTTGACAGGGAACGGATTGAAAGAGTTCTCTACCCCGAACGTTTTGATAAAACTTCGGAGGAAATGATGTTCCAGATGACCGGAACGAGATTTGCGATCTATCAGATACCGGAAGATTCCCGGGGAGCGTCCTATCAATTCATGGGGACAGAAGAAAGAAGGAAGCAGGGAACTGAGGTCAATGCCTCTGACTACGAATGTGTCTATTCAGCGCAGATGCTTCCATCAGATGACCTGCCTACTCTTTACAGCATGTTTCAGGAGAATGTACCGGCGGATTTTAAGTCTCATTCTCTTGCGGTCAGTGATGTGGTAGTTACGAATCGGGGCGGCGAGATGTATGCCTACTATGTGGACCGATTCGGTTTTGAAGAACTGCCGGAATTTGTTTCCCAGAGACAGGAAATCCTGGGAATTACAAAGGAGGATCCCGGCATTGATGTTTTAGATGACAGCAAATGTATCAGTTTCTACGCTGCAGAATGTGAAGAGTTTCCGATCCTTGGTGAGGTATATACGGATCTGAAACTGGAAGATGCCTTTGCCAAATATGACCAGATACCGGAAAACCGCATGAATGGGATCAAATGTATTGGTTTTGACCTGCAGGACGGAAGTGACTGGAGCGGAATGTTCACACTGGTTTCCGGAGATAAGATTGATAAGGAGCTTATCAATTCTATTCCCGGATTTCGTGAGAACCGTCTGGTACAGGAAGCTGTTTCACGGGCGGAAAAGATCCTGGAGAAAAGGAAGCGGGACAGGGAACATACGCCGGCGGAAAAAAAGGAGGAGATGGGAAAAGAAAAAGAACAGAAAAGACACAGGAGAAGGGAGGAGAACAGCCTATGAGAAACATATATTTTGACCAGGATGAGATGACACTGATGGCAATTTTCTCTGCCAAAACAAAGAGGGAAACAGTGACTGCTCTGAAAGAGGCACTGGCAGATCTGGAGCATGGGGATCCGGACGAACAGGATGAAGAGATGGAAGCAATCCTGTCTTCCCTGATTGAAAAGCTTCAGCAGATCCGGGATCAGCACTTTTACTCGCTCAACCTGCAGGAATATCTGAATAACATAGAGGAGGACACGGAAGATGCGTAATCAGTTTGCCCTCTATCGAATCAATCCTCTGACATCCGGTAAAGCTTTATGGCACAAAACATTTGAGGAAGTACGGGATATGGGGATTCCTGTCCGGATAGAACTGTATCGACCGTATCATCTTGAATTGCTGGAAAAGAAAGAGCCGGTAATGGAGATATGGAAACAGATTGAGAATTCTGCTGAGGTCAGTGATGTGCTGGTACTTAATCAAAAAGGGGAAATATCCTGCTTTTATATCAATCCTGATTATCCCCGGCGGATCACTGGGTTCCTGCAGATCCAGACATCCGGAACAATCATTACACCGGATACGAGAGATTATGAGATTGAAGGATATCCGGGAAAATGGACAACGGCAGACGATATCATCATAGATGGACAGCAGTTTTTCCTGATGGAGCATCAGCAGTTCCGCAGACAGGCAGCGATGATTGTTTTGGACAGTTATGGCAAAAAAGTGATTGAAGACTGTAAAAACGGCTTTGACCGGGAGATCAAAGAAAAGCTTTACCATTATATCCATGAATCAGGCTCCTCAATACAGAAGGAACAGTTGAGACGGCTTGAATTCTGGCAGCGTTTTTTTGAAAACGGAACCTATGAGAGAAGCTGGGAATCAGGGATTGAAGTAAACTATGACGGAATAGATGGCTGTGTGAATCATCAAAAACTGGATCCGGGAAAATCATTGAAAGAAATACCTGAAAAGCCAAAAAAGAGACAGTCTGTAATCCGGAAACTGCGTCAGAAGCAGATAGAAATCGCCAAGAAATCCGGGAAGCCGATACCAAGATATCTGGAGCAGCAGATGGTGAGGGAAAAAGCGTAAAGATAGGCGGAGGCAAGGGTGAAAAGAGTATCATTTCGGTACAAAATATGAGAAAAACAGCCTATCGCGATGGGCTGTTTTGCATTGGAAAGTAATTAAATGATAATTCCCTTGCCCAGGAGTGTTTCAGACAGAATGTCAAAAGAAGGGAGGTGTAAGATGCGGCTGACAAAATACGAAAAAGAGACGATCATCTTGTTTAATGAATCCGAAGATGAAGCCAGTATTTATACTTATAATGCGGGGTTAAAAACACGCCTGGCAAATTTCAGCAGAAAATATCCTCAGCTCTGCCGTATGAAAGAAAAAAACAAATACGGGGGCAGGATCTACCTGATCGATAAATCCAGGCTGTCGATTCATTTACAGCCGCCATACAGTGAAGAGCGTATTGAAACTGTAACAAGAAATTTGCAGAAGACGGAAATTGATTATAAAGATAAATAAAAGAAACAGAGTGTAAAAGATAAGGGAGTCACAATCAATATGATTGTTAGCTCCCTTAAACTGTTTTTACACCATAATGTCTCCGAATATTTAGAAATAATTTTAATAAAATGACTGACTTTTTTGCTGGTTGAATTGTCATAAATAGATAGAAAAGATAATTTAAAAACAGATGGGGGATAAACGTGAGAAATTATAAACGATATACTCGGCGAAAGAAACATTTGAAGAAAGCTGCAGTGGTTGCTTTTCTGTTTATATTAGGATTTGTGCTTTTGCAGGCTGTTTCGTATATAGCGACTCGGGGTGAAATCCCTGTGATAAATTGTTTTAATCTATTTAGGAAAGAAGCGGATACTTCTCTTGGATGGAACCTGATTCTTGTAAATGATGATTATTGCGTTCCCAGTGATTATGAGGTAGAACTTACAGAATTATCAAATGGAGAAAAAGTTGATTCGAGAATCTATCCTCAGCTTCAGCAGATGTTTGATGATGCCAGGGCCGCAGGTCTTGAGTTATTCGTAAGGGAAGGGTACAGGACAACTCAGGATCAGAAAGATATTATGAATGAGAGAATTCAGCAGTATCAGGATGAAGGCTATTCACGTAGGGAGGCAAAAAAACTTGCGAAAGAATATGTTGCCGAACCTGGAACAAGTGAGCATGAACTTGGGATAGCTGTTGATATCAATGCGGATACGTCCAAATGTTCTTCGGATTCTGTTTATACATGGCTGGCAAATAATGCATATAAATATGGTTTTATTAAGAGGTATCCTGATGATAAAACAGAAATTACAGGGGTGAACAATGAACCATGGCATTATAGATATGTAGGGGTAGATGCTGCCCTGGAAATGCAGGAAAAAAGATTGTGTCTGGAGGAGTATATCGAGACTCTAAAATGAAAATTAAAAAATAATTATCTTTAACTAACTTTTTATGCTTGTTAGGTGTCTTAGTATATAGGAGGGTAAAATATAGGGGGCAAATGAGGAAGGAGGAATGAGATGACTTCTGACTTCTTATTACTACAGAAAATCAGAAACGGCAACAACCATGCAGGTAATCAGTTTGTTGAAAAATATTATTCTTTTATCTATCAATATTGCTTTCTGCACATCCACAATCAAGAATGTGCAGAAGATATGGTACAAGAAACTTTTGTGAGGTTTTTCGGAGCGCTGATGAGCGGAGCTGACATAGGCAAGGCGAAGAGCTATCTATACAGCATAGCGGGAAATATCATTAAGAACTACTATAAAAAAAAGAAGGAAATATTATTGGATCAGCTGCCGGATATAGAAAAGGATAATCTGTCAGAGATAGAAATCCGGCTTGATGTAGAACGGGCGTTAGATCTGCTTCCGGAAGAAATAAAAGAGACGGCAATTTTGTTTTTTTTCCAGGGGTTAAAACAAAAAGAAATCTCTGATTTATTACATATAAAATTATCACTTGTAAAATATCGTGTTTCGAAAGCAAAAGAATTACTGTCAAAACAGTTGGAGGAGGGAAGAGATTGAAACAGTATCAGAGAAAAATCGAGGAGTATAAATCCTTGATACAGAAGGAATATATACGGGAAACGGCAGTTTGCACAGTAATGGAACGGTGTTCAGATATTGTGAGCCGTCAGGATAACAGACGGGCATCGTATTTCGAATTTTTATTTGAGCAGTTCAAATTTATCAAAAAAAGATGGTGGGCGCTGCAGGGCGGAATCCTGTTTCTGCTTTGGATTCTGCTGGCGGACTCAGACGGAGGAGCAAATACAGAGCGGATACTGGGGGCTATGTCGGTGATGTTTTCTGTGATGATCATACCTGAAATCTGGAAGAACCGGAGATTTTCAGCAGTAGAGATTGAAAAAACGGCATTCTATACACTGCGCCAGATCTGTGCTGCAAGGACATTGTTATTTGCAGCAGTGGATCTGGTTATGATTACGGCTTTTTTCGGCGTTTCAATTTATACATTACAGATTTCGGCATACCGGCTCATCATAGATTTTCTTGTACCGTTTAATGTTTCCTGCTGTATCTGTTTCCGGCTGCTGTACAGCAAATGGAATGATATGGAGTATATTGCCGTTTTTCTGAGTATAGCCTGCATACTCGTCTGGACGCGTATCGTGTCGACCGATTCTATTTATCAGAGAATTTCGATGCCGATCTGGATCGGCTTGCTGATCATATCGTTTGGATATCTGATCTTTTGTGTCCACAAATCGCAGTGTAACTGCGAAATAAACTGGGAGGTGAAGTCGAGTGGAACTGCAATTTAAAAATGTAACAAAAGATTATGGGGATGTACATGCAGTAGATCACGTAACACATTCTATGGAGAAAGGTGTATATGGGTTATTAGGAGTAAATGGAGCGGGGAAAACCACTTTGATGCGGATGCTGTGTACAGCGATAAATCCGACAAGCGGAGAAATCTTGTGGAATGGAGAGGATATATTCAGCCTGGGAGCATCTTACAGAGGAATACTCGGTTATCTGCCGCAGAATTACGGATTTTATCCGGATCTTTCGGTGTATGACTACTTGATGTATATTGCATCCATCAAAGGGCTTCGCCCGATTGTAGCAAAGAAAAGAGCTTTAAAACTGTTAGAGCAGGTCGGATTAGCTGAAAAACGGAAAAGTAAGATGAGGACTTTATCAGGAGGTATGATCCGGCGTGTTGGAATTGCTCAGGCCATGCTGAATAATCCTCGAATACTCGTGTTAGATGAGCCGACGGCAGGTCTTGACCCGAATGAGAGAATTCGGTTCCGCAATTTGATCAGTGAATTATCGGAAGACCGTCTTGTCCTGCTGTCTACACACATCGTGTCAGATGTTGAATATGTGGCAACTGAAATTATATTAATGAAAGAAGGGAAATTTTTTTATACAGGAACTTCGGACGAGATTATTTCTTCTATGGATATGTCCGTATGGAATTGCACTGTTCCCAAAAGTGAGTTGAATAATTATATGAAGAAATATCTGACCGGAAATGTAAGGACAGTATCTGACGGAGTGGAACTGAGAGTCCTTTCAAAGACTCCGCCAACCGGGAACGCAGTACAGACAACGGCAACACTGGAGGATGCATTCCTTCTGTATTTTGGAGAGAAAGCAGGTGATAAAGTTGATGCTGAAATTTGAGCTAAAAAAAATTTTTTCAAAGCGGATTAATCAGGTCTTGCTTGCGGCAGTGCTTGTGGTAACAATCATTTATTCCGGCATGGCGATCGGAAGCATGAGCTATACGGATGAAGAAGGACAAGATCACACGGGGATTGAAGCGGGACGGCTTCTGGCTGAAGATATCAATCAATGGAAAGGAGAACTCACAGCGGAGAAAATTTCCGAAGTAATAAATGATTACAAAACATTATCAGCTGAGTATCCGGATGGAATACCTGATACAGAATATGGAAAAACAATGCAGTCATATTACGACATCTATGACTTTGTAATTGGCATAATGACTCCAGATTCGGAATGGGATAAAAGTGTAGTGTATCAGCTTTCAGATGAACAACTACAGGATATCTATACGATCTACCAAGACAACATGAAAAAAATGGCGGAAGAGTATGGGACTACACCTGAAAAGAGAAATTATCTGGAAAGCATTTATGAAAAGATAGAAATACCTCTTTCGTTCGAAGCAAAAGATTCCTGGGATACGATGACAATGTATGCACAAACCTATGTACTGTTGATGGCAGTGATCATAGGATTTTTGGCAGCCGGTATTTTTTCCGGAGAGTTCCGCCCGGGAACAGAGGATGTTTTTTTGGCTGCTAAGTATGGAAGATCGAAGGCAATAAAGAACAAGATTATTGCGGGAATCCTTGTGTCGACTATTGTATATTGGATTGGAGTAGGGTTATTATCTTTCATCTCCTTTGCAGTAATGGGAACAAGTGGATTTTTTACACCGTATCAGATTGATGATCCTTACAGCATTTATGTTATGACGTATGGGGAATATTATTTGCTGATTCTTGTGGGCGGTTACATCGCAACGATGTTTTGCGCTGCTCTGACTATGCTAGTGACAGTAAAGATGCATACGCCGAATCTGGCGGTCTGCATCCCATTTTTCCTGCTTTGTATGATGCCGTTTATCGCAAGAGTATTACCGGCATTTGATGCATTTTTCAATTTGCTTCCGACTGTATTGACTAATATTTTTAATGCAGTGAGGGCGCCGATCCTCTTTCAGATCGGATCGTTTGTATTTCGTCAGATTTCATTCCTAATGGTTCTGTACAGTGTATTATTTATTGCTTTGCTACCTTTTATATATAGAGGCTATAGTCGATATGGGCTAAAGAGGAAATAGTATTCTAAATGTCTGATATGCTTTCTGTTTGGAAATGAATTGGAAAAAGAAGATTAATCTGTTGTGGGTGGGGGGAATCCCGCCATTTCTAAGTACGTCCACAAGGCGGAGAAACGGGCGGACAAGCTGGGAGTTCCATTGTTTCTCTATGGCTTCGGCGGCGTTCTACAAGGTATTGCGGTCTGCGTACTCCGGCGGGGCTCGGGGCGGCAGCATGGTGTGGCGTGACCTCCCTTTCTCCCGGTGTCCGGGCATAAAAAGAGCAGGGAATCATTTCTCTGATTTCCTGCTCGGTGGTGCTGCCAGTGGGCGGCTGGTATTCAGTTAAATTTCATATTTCTGTTTATAAAAGGCTTCTATTGCCTGTGCAAAAAACTCGGAAGCGCCTTTACCATATTGTTCATCTATCATCGGCTTGATTTTTTCATGGCGGTAATATTGCGCTTGCGCCAACATCAGCCCATCTTCGATTTTTACCTGCGATAACTGTTTCATAACAAAGCCGTATTCTCCAACCACTTCTTTAACTTCAAAACTGTTTACGTCATATTCTCTCTTGGAAATCAATTTATGCAAAATTGCATCAATCCGTTTTTTGTAGCTTTCCGCAACTTCTTTGCTAACAGGATTATTAGCGACAGACAAGAAGTTGTCTTTCCCGCCATACCACTCTACAACCTTTGCATAGCCTTTCTGCATTTTTTTTGAGGAAACCACCTCCATGTAATGTCTTTTCCATTCTTCAATACTTCCAAATTCTTTAACAGCAAGCTCTCTCATGTTGTCAGGCATATTGTCAAACATAGTTTGAAACATTTCTTCAATTTCTGTTTTGCTGAAAATCGCAAAATCCATTTTGTTATCTCCTTTCAAAATGTCATCAATACTGGAAATCAAACGTTCCATACGTTCCTTTTTTGCAACCAGCATTTTTCGCTGCATTTGCAGAATCTGATTTCTTTCAAGCGCCGGATTATCCATAACAGTTTTGATATCTTTTAAGGGAATATCAAATTCACGGAAAAACAAAATCTGTTGTAATGTTTCCAGTGCTTTATCGTCATAAAGCCGGTATCCCGCTTCACTTTTATCGGTTGGCTTTAGCAGTCCGATTTCATCATAATAGTGGAGCGTGCGCACGCTGATACCTGTTAAATCTGATATTTCCTTTACCGTCCTCATAGCTGCCTGCCTCCTGCTCTTGATATATTCACTTTAATCTATGACGCTCCGTG